>NZ_CP078143.1:3171762-3480952 GCF_019891395.1 Nitratireductor kimnyeongensis
CTTCTTGCTTCGGCGCTGGCCGTTCACGGTATACAGCTCTTGGGCGCACATCTGCGCCTCATGCCCGAGCGAGACGCTCACGCCGGTCTATATGAGACGGTGAAAGTCATCACCGGGCATTTGGACGAACCAGAAATCGCTGGCCCGTTGATGGTGCGTTTTGAACTGGCGATGCTCGAGGAATTGGGGTTCGGGCTTGATCTCACGAAATGCGCACTGACGGGGAACCGAGATAGCCTCGCCTATGTTTCACCGAAGTCCGGTCGTGCGGTCACTGAAGAAGCAGGCGCTCCCTGGCGCCACAAACTCTTGCCCTTGCCCGGGTTTCTTATTGCAAAAACGCGCTCCGAGGCATCGCTTGACGCGCTGAACGACGCCTATCGCCTGACAGGTTTTTTCCTTCACCGGAATGTCTACGAACCTCGCGGAATGGAAGAGCCGGTTTCCCGCGGAGGCTTTCTCGCCGCTCTCGCCCGCAGCGTGGAAGGGGCTGCGGGGTGAAACCCCCTATTCGGCGGGTGCGAGCGCCGGGCGCGCGACTGCCGCTTCCTTGATCGGCAAGTGAACCACAGCCGCAAAGAGACCAAGTAGGACGCCGAGCCACCAGACAGGATTGTAGCTCCCGAACAGGTCGTAGAGGTAGCCACCCAGCCACACGCCCAGGAACGAGCCGATCTGGTGTGAAAAGAACACGACCCCGCTCAGAAGCCCCAAATTCCCCGTACCAAACATGATCGCAACCAGCGCGTTGGTCGGCGGCACGGTGGAGAGCCACAACAGGCCCATGACTATGGCGAAAATGATCACGCTCGTGGGCGTTTGCGGGATCAAAAGGAAGGTGGTCACCGCGACCGACCGCGCGAGATAGATCAACGCCAAAAATCCCGGTTTGGAATGACGCTGGCCTATATAGCCTGAAGCGAGCGAGCCGATGATGTTGAAGAAGCCGATCAAGGCAAGAGCAATGACTGCATAACGTGCATCGATGCCGATATCGCCGATATAGGCCGGGAAGTGGGCGGTGATGAATGCGACCTGGAAGCCACAGACGAAAAAGCCCGAGACCAGAAGCACGAAGCTGCGATGCGCGAAAGCCTCCCGCAGCGCTTCTCCGATTGTCTGCTTGAAGGTCTCTGCACTGTTGCGCGCTGTCGCTGCATTGCCGACGAGCGGAAGGGCCAGAAGCGGGACGATCAGCATGGCCATGCTCATATAGACCAGCGTATCGGACCAGCCGAACGCATCTATCAGGCCCTGGCTTATCGGAGCGAATATAAACATGCCGGCAGAGCCAGAAGCCGTTGCGAGCCCGAAAATCAGGCTGCGCCTTTCGGCAGGAACGTTACGGGCGAAGGCGGCAAGGATGATGCCAAACGAGCCGCCGGCCACGCCAAGTCCAACAAAAACACCGCCGCCGATGTGAAGCATGGCTTCATTTGTGGGCATCGACATCATCAAGAGGCCGACGGCGTAGATTATGGCGGAAAGGGCGAGAACACGCCACGTGCCGAACCGATCGGCGATTGCGCCAAAAACCGGTTGGCCGACACCCCAGAGCAGGTTCTGTATCGCCATGGCAAGACCGAAAGTGGTGCGGTCCCAACCGGTCTCAGCCAACAACGGCAGCTGGAAGAACCCCATGGCGGAGCGCGGACCGAAGTTCATAGCTGCAATCAGACAACCGCAGACAACGACCGCCCAGGGAAATGAGTGGGGTGTGGCCGCACTGGCCGAGCCTTGCTGTCTCATGTCGCCTTCACACGCCTCGGTTGGGAACCCGATCACAAAATTAGCGCATGCGGTATTTAAGAGATATCGACAAATTATTCATCTTCGATCAGTTTTTCTGATGAATGGACACGGTGGCCGGGAATAAATGCGTTCAGGCAATCGTTGATCGGGCAGGAACAATGACCCGTGAGAGGCGGGCGGGTGGATGGACGGCAAAAGGGAAGCGATTGTACGCGAGATTCCGGGGCTACGGCGCTACGCGCGTGCCCTGCTGCGCGATGCAGACGCGGCTGATGATCTCGTGCAGGATTGCCTGGAACGCGCATTTTCACGGCTTGATAACTGGCAGACAGGGATCTCGCCGCGGCGATGGCTGTTCACCTTGATGCACAACCTTTTTGTCGATGGTGTACGGGCGCGCAAGCGTAGAAGCGAACTCACTTCGGTTGCAGAAGCCAACATCCCGGCCTCTGTCACCGCACCGGAACAGAACGGCGTGCTCGATCTTCATGACGTACTCGATGCATTGCAAGAGGTCGGTCCCGACCGTCGCGCAGCGCTGCTTTTGGTCGGCGTGGAAGGCATGAGTTATGCCGAGGCTGCAGACGTATTGGGCATACCCACAGGAACATTGATGTCGCGCGTGGCGCGTGGGCGGCAGGATTTGCGCGAGGTTCTCGATTTCGCGCGGCGCCGGCGCATTCTCAAGGCGGTGCAGTGATGACAGGACGCAGCTTTGATGAAAGGGACATCCATCTCGCACTCGATGGTGAATTGCCACGGGAGGATCTACCGGCGTATGAGGCCTGGTTGGAAACAAGGGCCGACATGCGAGCGTTGAGCGCACGCTACGAAACTGATCGTTCGGTCCTCCGCGAAGCACTGGCGGAGGTGAGTAGGGAGGGCCTGCCGGACCGCTTGCAGGGGAAGATAGTCGCCGCTGCTCGCGCGACGAAAGGCGTCCGGTACATGACGCGTCGTCGCGTCGCTGCTGTTGCTGCGGTCTGCATTATGGCGGGCGCCGCAGCAGGCTTCTGGATGGGGCGGCAGCAATTTGTCAGCGGTGAGACGCTTGCGGCGTTGGATGTGGTCGGCGAGGCTGTCGCCGCTCACCAGGTTTATGCGGCGGAGAAACTTCATGTCGTCGAAGTGGGTGCCAGCGAGCGGAGCCATTTGGTCCGCTGGCTCTCCAACAGGGTTGGCACCAAACTCATCGCCCCCGATCTGCGGGGGGAAGATTTTGATCTTATGGGCGGGAGATTGTTGCCCTCCGGCGGGAAGGCTGCCGCTCAATTCATGTATGAAGATCAGGCTGGCGAGCGCATCTCGCTGTATGTAGCTCATTGCATAAAGGGAGAGGACACCGGTTTCAGGCTTTTTGAAGACGAGGGGCGACGTGCTTTCTATTGGCAGGAGAAAGGGTTCGCCTACACCGTAGCGGGCTCGATCGATGAAAAGCGGCTTCTGCAAGTCGCGAACGTTACCTACCGGCAATTGCTTGCCGGTAGGTAAGCCGCCGTCATTGACCCTTGGTCGCGCTTTTCTTTGAGTCACCGGTGTTCTGTTCCTCGGTAGGTAGAGGAAGATAGTGAATATCGCGCTGCGGGAAAGGGATCGAAATACCCTTGTCGTCAAACGCCTTCTTGGCTGCCTTGGTGATATCGAGACGGGTCTGCCACCAGTCGGAAGTCGTGGTCCAGTAACGCAGCGTGATGTTGACCGCACTGTCGCCGAGTTCCGATACAAACGTGGCTGGCTCCTGATCGCTCAGAATGCGATCGTCGGCCGTGGCAAGCTCGAGCATTGTTTTCTGCGCCAGATCGATATCGTCATCGTAGCCGATGCCGATCACAAGATCGTTGCGGCGGCGCGCATTTCGCGAGTAGTTGGTGACCGATGTATTCCACAGCGAACTGTTCGGCGCGAGAATGTACAGGCCATCCACGGTTTTCATCTCTGTCGCAAACAGGCCTATGGACTGGATTGTGCCCGAGATGCCGCTTGCTTCCACATATTCGCCCACGCGGAAAGGTTTAAGCACGAGGAGCATGATACCGGCGGCGACGTTCTGCAGCGTGCCCTGAAGGGCGAGGCCTATGGCCAGACCTGCTGCACCGAGCGCCGCGATGATGCTTGCGGTCTGAACGCCGAATTGCGCGAGAACGGTGACACCGACAAGAACCAGAACCGCGTAACGCGCAATCTTCGAAAGAAAACTGGTGAGCGTGACATCGAAAGAGGGAAAACGATCGAGTGCGCTGCGCACCCATCTTTCCACCATCCCCGCCACAATAAAGCCGGCGATGATCAGAATGATGGCGCCAAGAATCGAGAAGGCGTAAGATACGGCAAATTCGCTGACTTGGGCCAAAGCTGCCTGGGCAGCCGTCATGAGGTTCTCAGTTTGCATTTCCATATTGGGGGATGTCTCCGTTCCGTGTTTGTCGTTGCCGGCCTTCAGGGGACGGTGCCAACCCTGCTGCCACGCTTCAAGCGTGCGGGATCGGCGGGGCAGGCGACCGGTTGCGCCTGCCCGGTTGATTTCGCGTGTCTAGCAATCCCAGCGGGTTGCTGCAAACCGTGCTACCGGCGCAACGGTATGGCGCTTTCTGTCGCGTTGATTTCGCGTGGGAGATTGCATGTTGCTTGATGTTCGTCCCGCCGTCCCCGAAGACCTCGAGGCTCTGGTTGCGATAGAGAACGCGGCGTTCTCGGGCGACAAGCTCTCCGAACGCTCTCTCAGGCGTCTGACGAGCGCAGGAACTGCCATTGTGGGCGTAGCGGAAGAACAGGGGAAGGTGTTGGGATATGCGCTGGCTTTGACCCGCCGGACGAGCGGCGTTGCGCGGCTTTATTCGATAGCCGTTGCACCGGAGGAAACCGGAAAGGGGGTGGCTGCGTTGTTGTTGCATTATGTCGAGAACGCGGCGTACGCGCGAGGGTTCCATACGATGCGGCTCGAAGTGAGGTCGGATAACCAGGTAGCCATCCGGCTTTATGAAAAGATGGGATATCGCGGCTTTGCTCGATATGAGAATTACTATCACGACGGTATGAGTGCCTTGCGTTATCAGAAATCGCTCGGCGCGCGTTGAACATGGAGAACGGCCCCAAATGAGTTGGGTCATCCTGACTGGCAAGAAAGGCGACCTCGACGAGACCGCCACCCCTTACAAGATCATCACCAATCGCGACTATCTGGCCCACCCGGCGCTTTTTCGCGGACAGCGCCCCAAGGTCATCAACCTATCGTCCAGTTACGCTTATCAAAGCCGTGGCTACTACGCGTCGCTACTCGCCAGTTCCCGCGGTCATCGTGTGATCCCGTCAGTTGAGACCATGATCGATCTCTCTGCGCGCAAACTCTATGAGAATGCTCTCCCGGAATTGGAACAGGCTCTGAACCGCTGTCGCAACGAATTGGGTGGGAGTTTCCCTGCAAGCGTCAGCATCTTTTTCGGAATAGGTCCCGAAAAAGCCTGGGAGCGCTTTGCCAAGCTGCTTTTCGACTGGTTTCGAGCGCCCGCTCTGGAAGTCGTTATAAAGGACGGCGAATGGGCAACGATATCGCGCATCGGATTTCGCTCCCTTTCGAGAATGAACGCGGACGAGAAGGACCGCTTCACAGCATCGCTTCACAACTATACTACCCGGCAATGGCGTGACAGCCGCACCCGGGTTCCGGCGCGGTACGGGTTCGCAACGCTGATCGACCCGAGAGAGGAACTGCCGCCGTCAAGCGTGGCCTCTCTCAAACACTGGTCGCGCATTGCCGCTCGAATGGGTGTTGAAGTGGAACCGATCACCAGGAAGGATCTGCCACGTCTGGCAAATTTCGATGCCCTTTTCATCCGCGAGACGACATCGATTTCCAATCATACCTACAGGTTCGCAAGGCGTGCTGAGCAGGAAGGAATGCCGGTCATCGATGATCCGTTGTCGATGATCCGCTGCACGAACAAGGTCTACCTCAATGAGCTGATGACGACGCACCGGGTCCCTGTTCCCCCGACGATGATGATCGCCGGGACTGCCGACCTTGAACGGGCCGCTGATCAGCTTGGCTTTCCGCTGGTCCTCAAAACGCCGGATAGCTCTTTCTCTCGCGGGGTGAAGAAAGCAGCGAACATGACGGAGTTAAAGGCTCTGGCGACGACGTGGCTTGAGGATTCCGATCTTCTCATTGCACAGAAATTTCTGCCCACGTCCTTTGACTGGCGCATCGGTGTGCTCGACGGGAAGCCACTTTTTTCCGTCCAATACCTGATGGCCAAAAAGCATTGGCAGATCGTCAATCACGAAAGGCAAGGGCGCCCGGATGAAGGAGGCTTTCGCTCTTTCACTTTAGCGGACACTCCCTCCGACGTGCTCGAGATCGCCGTGCGTGCGGCACGCTGCATCGGCAACGGCCTTTACGGTGTAGACCTCAAGGCTACGCCGGAAGGAGTTTACGTCATTGAGGTCAACGACAATCCCAATCTCGACCATGGGTGCGAGGATGCCGGGGAGAGAGACGCCGTCTGGATAAGCTTGACGCAATGGTTTATTGACCGGCTTGAAAGGTGACCTCTCATTTTGGCGGCCTGCGGTATCTCAATCGGGGACCGAGACACTCACCCCTTTTTTTCCGAGGCTTTTATTGATGGCTTCGGTCAAGGCCGACCGGGATTTTTGCCACCCCTCACTTCTCGTCCAGAAGCGGAGTGTGAGTTGTGAGGTTCCGCCCTCGATCGCGCAAAACAGTGTCTCCGCATCGGGTTTTTTCAGGACGCTCTTTTCCGCGGCGAGAATTTTCAAAAGACCTGTTTGCACTTGCTCGGGGCTTAAGCCGTCGCCAACATCGATATCAAGTTCCACTCTGCGTGCCTTGTTCCGGGAATGATTCGTGATGGCCGCATTCCAAAGCGTGCTATTGGGAGCGAATACGATCAGTCCTTCATCGGTTTTCAACTCCGTTGCAAAAAGCCCCAGAGTGCTGACGGTTCCTGAGATTCCGTTCGCGAACACGTGTTCGCCCACTTCAAAGGGGCGCAGAATCAGGAGCATGACACCGGCCGCGATGTTTTGCAGCGTCCCCTGAAGGGCAAGACCGACTGCGAGGCCGATCGCACCTAGAGCGGCAATGATGCTGGCAGTCGGAACGCCGAGTTGCGTCAGCGCTGCGACGCTGGACAGCGCCACAACGGTATATCTGGCGAGTACCGAAAGAAATGACGTCAATGTGGCGTCGAATGAGAAGACCTTGCTGAGTGTATTGCGCACCCAGCGTTCCAGCATCTTGGCAGCGATTATGCCGATCACCAAAAGGGCGCCGGCACCAAGAAACGTTAATCCGTAATTCAGAGCGAATTCAGTGATGTAACCAACTGCCGCATTCGCGGTGTGGATAAGGCGTCCAGTTTGCTTTTCCATCTTCCGAACATCTCCGGGGCGTGTTCAGGGTTTCCATTTACAGAAACCGAAGCACCGCCCCGTTGACGTTCTCATCTGCCAGGAGGAATTTGCAGGCAGAGAAGAAGCGCTAAACTGCGTCAGTTTGGGTGAAGCGTATAGCAAGTTTATCTTGGTTGAAAAATTATATATATAATATAATTTTAAACCACTGTTATAATTCTGTTTTTATGTGATTGATAAATAAAATAAAGAATTTAAATAACTTATTTGCTTGGAAACTCTCTTCTTGACTCCTCTATTTTCTTAAAGCGCTCGAGGAACGCTGCCTGAGCCAATTTGGGTGGATGAGGCTCAAGCCGTAATTCCTCCGGCGACATACCCCGTGGGCGGCCAAAGAACCTGGAGGCTTCCGCAACGCCGAAGCCCGCCAGTTGGGTCGCCTCAAAGAAGGCTGCGATCTGATCAGCGCGTTTGATGGCTTTTTTCAGCTTGGCTGGCAGATCTGGGGGCAGGGTGAAACGCAGGTGGATGGCGCGTTGCAGTCGCTTTTCGACCGACTTGTAGTCGTCGCCCAATGTGGCCTTAAAGGGTGAAATCATGTCACCGATCACGTATTCGGGAGCGTCATGCAGCAGCGCTGCCATCGCGCATTCGGGTGTGACATCGCGCGTGATCCTGCAAAAGATGTCTTCCACCAGAAGGGAATGCTGAGCGACAGAATAGGCATGGTCGCCCTCCGTTTGCCCGTTCCAACGGGCCACGCGGGCCAGGCCATGCGCGATATCACTGATTTCAATGTCGAGCGGAGACGGGTCCAGAAGGTCAAGACGGCGTCCGGACAGCATTCGCTGCCAAGCGCGGGGAGGCGTGGTTTTGCTGGATGACACCGGCATCAATCCGGCTGCCCTTTCGTCTCCGGGAACGCGAATGTCGCCCACTGCGGTATGCTGAACGTGACAGCGGTGTCATCTGCCACGATTGATACAGCCGTATCCATAGCATCTTTCACCCTGTCGATGCGGACGATGGCCAAAGCCTTGGAGCCGCACACAGTGCCCAGGTTCCCGACGGTTTTCCCATCTGCGCGAATCTCTGTTCCATGCGGCGGCAGATTCGCTGAACCCTTGGCAATCAGTAGCCGACGGCGGGCCGTACCGCGGTGGTGCATCCGAGACACCACCTCCTGCCCAACATAGCACCCCTTTTTCAGTCCGACGCCACCATTCTGGTCGTAGAGAACGTCATGCGGAAACGCCTCACCCAGTACAAAGTCGCTCCCGCTTTCGGCAACGGCATGGGCAATTCTCAATTCGTCCCAGTTCGTCTTGTCCCTGTCGGCATCAGGCAAATCACCATAGTGACGTCGAACGCCCAAATTTGCAGGAAAACGCCTGTCGATCAGCGTTGATTCATTCTCCGAAGAACTGGAATCCGTTTCCCATGAAACTGCGATTGTTGTTTGATTTATATCAGAAATATCGACCTGTGCACGAAGCTTGTAGAGTGTGAGCCGCTTAACCAGTTCCGCGGCAATATCCGCTCGACATTCAATGCGGAAAGTTTCGAGATCGGCGCGCGAAATAAGGAAATCGAACAGGATCTTGCCCTGCGGCGTAAGCAGGGCACTTGGGCGGCATTCGCCATCCTGCAGTGCGGAGAGATCCGTGGTTATCACATTCTGCAGGAATGGTACGGCTTCAGGACCCTTCAAATGAAAGAGGGCACGTTCAATAAGATGGCAGGTCGGCATGGCTGATCCGGCAAGGTGAAGAGCTCGTCCACCTCTAGCTAGGATGCTTTGTTGCTCACGACAACCCGGTAAACGTAAACGGGCTCAGCGCCCAGCCTTATCCCTCAGACGCGCTGCTGCTTCAGCGAGGGCCTTCGCGCTTCTAGCGCTCAGTCCGCCGCTTTCATAATCAAGACGAAGCGCCTCCTCGATCTGCTCGGCAATGCGATCGAGAGACGGCGTATCGTTTGCTTGGCTTCGATGATCGAACAGGTTGATCCAGTGATCCGTCTCCCTGCCAAAGCGCATGAGACGGTCGAAATAAATCTCGGCACTGCCATCGCGCGAAACAAGACCGAGCAAGCCAGCTGCAATCGAAAGAGGGCTCATCACCACATCGCGTATGCCGTCAGCCATGAGCTTGACCTGGAAGAGAATGACACGTCGGACCAGACGTCCACGCCGTCCTCGGCTCGGTGATGATGCCGCAATACCGCTACGTGAGTGCGCTATCCCCTCCATGGCGAACCTCCCTGAAGCTTCAGCGGATATGGGGGTGACACCGGAGATTGCAAGAATGAACTCAGTCTCCGGCGACGAAAAACGTCCAGTGCCCCTCCGGCGTGATGCCGACGCGGTAGAAAATATAGGCGCCGAAGCTTTTCATGTCTTCATAATCTCCGGCGGTAACCAGCGTGAACAGTTCAACCCTTTGTCTTTTGTCGAGCGTTTCGAGCGGGATAGCGAAAAAGTATGGCCAGACATACATTTCCTGCGGTGTGCTTGCGTCGAGATGCACATATCCGGCCAACAGCACCTCCAGAAGAATAGCTAGAATCTCCTGGCCTTCTTCATCTCCGGAAAGTTCGATAAGAAATTCGAGCGGATCGCCATCGAGACCGCCGAGCGAGAGCCGTGTCGCGCTGTCGCCGCTACCGATCAGCGGGCGCAGATTCTCAATGTCACCGCTTTTCGCGGCTTCTACGATGAGCCCATGCATGCGGCGAACAGGTTCTGGCAACTCTTCTAGATCGTAATGGACCTCTGGAAGCTCCTTCCCAATCTGGGTGTCGGGGCGCACGAGATCGCGCGTCGGCGTATCTTCAGGCGGGGAGGCTCCCTCCGCGGGTTCAGAGTTCTCCGGTGAGGGCGTGTCAGATTGGGGGAAGCGAATAGGAGGCGGCAGCGGCACACGCTCGATATTGTCGGATTCGGTCTGGCTCTCTTCTATCGGTTCAGCCTGTTGAAGCTCACTGAGGGCGAATGCAGGGAAGACTGAGGCTCCGTTCACACCAAAGCTTGCCAGACCGGCCAGAAGAATTCTCCGCCAAAATCCAAAGCGTCGCAGAATGCAATGGTGTGCGACGTTCACCTGATCGAAGGTCATTGTCACGTCTCAGTTTCCGTAGCGCTGCACGATCTCGGTGGAAATGCGCGCGCCTTCATTCATGTAGTGGTCAATGGCTGATAGCGCCTGGTCCGTACACTTTTCATATGTCCCTGCGAAGGATCTGTAGCCGCGGTTGAAACTGGCGATCAACTTCTCGCGGCGGGCCGGCGATGGCGCTTCCGTCTCCAACAGCTCCTCCATCTTTCCACGCCACGCCTCCGTCTCTTCTCCACACAGGTTGCGCAGATAATGGATAGAACCGAGCACTTCGGCCAATCTCAAAAGAGGGGATTCATAGCTGGACTCATTGGCCTGCGATGCAGGCGCAACCAGGAGAAGAACTGCCATAAGGCTGCAGAATACGGAACCATTACGCATGCCGTCTTGTCTCCCAGCAGGCGCTGCCTGTCAAACGCCCGCGCGCCCGCGATTGCGGGAAGACCATCACAAAACATTCACGAAAGTGGCGAGATTGAGGGTTAGGCACTCAGCAGCTTCATCCGCCGGGGGAGTGTCGCAGTTCTTCAACAATCGTGCGCGTGCTGTCGGTCAGCGACATAGTAGCGATTTCCTCGGGAGAATACCATCCAGCCTCGCTTGCGTCGTCGCCAGCCATGACGGTGCCGGGCGAGACAGTGGCGCGAAAAACGTTCAGTCGAAAGATTTGCTGATCGACGTCGCCATGCAGGACAAGGTCGCGATAGGGGGTGGCGCTCGTCATCACCAGTCCGGTTTCTTCCAGCAACTCGCGTGCGATCGCCTGTTCTGGTGTCTCTCCGGCTTCCATCCGTCCCCCAGGGAACGCATACAGACCTCTTGCCGGCGCGCGACCGCGCCGCACAAGCAAAACACAACCACCCTGAATGACGGCTGCGGAAACGGCGAGGATTTCCTCCGATTTCATAACCAAAGCTCTTGCATCCTGCCACCCGATCACCAACAGTCCGGCCAAGTTTGTGGCCGAAGAGTTATGGCTGTTGATTTGGCGGGAGGCAATCATGCGCAAAATGCTGAACACAGGTTTGATCGCGGGCCTGGTCTGCATGTTGTCTTTATCGGCATGCGCAACGCTGAACGAAAGCGAATGCGAATCGGTCAGTTGGAGTGACCTGGGACGCAGTGACGGGACGGCAGGGCGGAGCCCCTCTTATGTCCAGCGTCACCGCGAAGCCTGTCAAAAGTACGGTTTGCCGGTGGACGAAAGCGCATGGCGCGCAGGTTGGGAAGACGGCATCCGCCGGTTTTGCACACCAGCCAACGGTTTGAGCGCCGGGCGCGACGGACGTAGCAATGCCAATTCCTGCCCGATGGATGTTGCTCCTGGTTTCGAAAGCGCGTACCGCGTCGGCAAACGTGTTTATGATGCCCGGTCGGAATATGATCGTCTGAAGCGCGAACTCGAACAGCTTTATGACGATTTGGAAGATGCCGCCAAGGGTGAGGATCGCAGCAAGATTCGCAACCGGATTTCACTGAAGGAATCGGATCTGTTCGTTGCTGAGGGGCGCGTGCGCGATGCTGAGCGCCTTTATGACGACTACCTTTATGAGGAAGCTGCACGCCGCTACTGAAGGGCTGGCAGGGAGAGTTCCGTATGTGTGGTCGCTTCGCTCTCACCGATACGCCCGATGCCGTGCAGTCGTTGCTTGCCGTAACGGATTTCGAGCCGTTTCCCCCGCGCTACAACATCGCTCCAACGCAGCCTGTTCTGATGGCCATATCCGGTCCGGCACGGGCGGCAGGCTCCAATTTGCCTTCACGGCAGAGCATGCTTGTCCGCTGGGGGCTTATTCCCTCCTGGGCGAAAAATCCCGACGATTTCTCTCTGTTGTTTAACGCCCGCTCTGAAACGGCTGCGGAAAAAGCATCCTTCCGCACCGCCATGCGGCACCGCCGCACATTAATTCCGGCCAATGGTTTTTATGAATGGCGTCGTGTCGGCTCGAAACGCGCGGAGCCATATTGGATCCGGCCACGCGATGGCGGGCTGATTGCCTTTGCCGGATTGATGGAAAGCTGGTCCGAACCCGGGGGAACCGAAGTTGATACTGGCGCGATCCTGACTACGGAAGCGAACGAGGATTTGCGTGGTATTCACCATCGCATGCCTCTGGTCATCAGGCCGGAGGACTTCGACCGCTGGCTGGACTGCCTCAACCAGGAACCGCGTCACGTGGCTGATCTTCTGACACCGGCCGAGCCAGGTTTTTTCGAGGCGGTGCCCGTGTCGGATCGGGTTAACAAGGTGGCAAATGCCGGCCCGGACCTTCAGGGGCGCGTGGAACGCCACGAGGAAAAAGTTTCCGGCGCGAAAGCCGTGAAAGACAGCGACCAGCTCGACCTGTTTTAAGCGATGGTCCGCAAGAGATGGACTGCCTCGGCACCAAAACGGTACACGCCTTCCCGCAAGGTCTGGAATGATTGACGCGACACGTCGCTGACGGGCAGGGGGAGCTCTTCCTCCGAAATACGGCCCAACATTAGCTCTGCCAGAGCTTTACCGAACACGGTGCCCGGTCCGATGCCGCGGCCATTGTATCCGGAAAAGCCGACCACATTGTCACCGAGGCGATGAAACTTCGGCAGGTGATCTGCGGTCATGCCGATATGTCCGTACCAGCAATGTTCAAACCGGATGCCTTTCAGCTCCGGAAACAGCCGGGCAATCGCACGCTCAGCCCACGCACGGTGCACCGCTTGACCGGTGCCCTTCAGGGCTCCCACGCTGCCGAAAACAAGGCGCCCCTCCCGGTCCCAACGAAATGAGGTCAGAACCTGCTTCGTGTCCCACGCACCTTGCCGCTCCGGCAGAATGTGGTCGCGCACGGTTTGTGGCAGGGGGGGCGTGGAAAAATTGAAATAGGGCAGGTGGACGATCTCCTCACGGATCTGCGGCCAGGGCTTGGTTGTGTAGGCGTTGGTAGCGACAATCACCTTCCGCGCTGTCAGTGTGCCTTTGGGTGTTTCTAGCCACCAGCTGTCGCCGCGCTGCTCGGCGTTCGTCACACGCGAATTGGTGTGAAGCCTCGCACCAGCCTTCGTGGCCGCATGGGCTAGGCCTCTTGCATAGGCCAGCGGCTGGATCGTGCCGGCCCGTTCATCCAGCAATGCGCCCGAAAACGCATCGCTCCCGATCTTCCTCTGCGCTTCTTCACGCTCCAGAAGTCGCACCGGTGCACCACGCGCCTTCCATTGCTTCGAGCGCTCATCAAGTTGCTTGAGACCGCTTGCCCCAACGGCGCAGTGCAGTGTGCCCACGGGCATCGCCTCGCAGTCCATTCCGTGCCGTGTCGCCAGGTCGAAAACGACCCGGGGCGCATCCCCAAGGAGGCTGAGCAGCCGTTCGCCATAGGTTTCGCCGAGAATGCCGGGGAGGTCATCTGGCATGACCCACATGCCCGCATTGACAAGACCCACATTGCGCCCGGAGCCGCCAAAGCCAATCTCGTCAGCTTCGAGCAAAACCGCGTCGGCTCCGGCCTCGGCCAGATGCAGCGCCGCGGAGAGGCCGGTATAGCCGCCGCCGACGATGGCGATCTCTGTCGTCACATCGCCTGTCAGGGCTGTCGTCTGCGGCGAGGCAGGGGCCGTTTTCTCCCACAGGCCGTGGGAATGCGGGTCGTTCCTCATCTGGCGGACTCACTAAAAACTGAAATAGCGCCGACAGATCACACGCCGGTCGAGGCCGATCCAAGCGAAAAATCCGCATGATGTCATGCCGGAACCGCATTCGATGCGCCGCACAACGTCCTCGCCATCGCTGTCGCAATGTCCGGAAACTGTGCTGCCCCTTGCCACCGCTCCGGCAATGCCGGAGCAAAACCTCAGTCGGTCTGTGTGTCGTAAGGGGATTGCTTGGGTGCCGGTGCAGGCTTCTCGGCCTTGCATTGCAGAGCGGCATTGATCGCTGCGGGTCCAACCGCGTGATACTGGCTTAGCAGGAGCTTTTCCTGTTCGGCGGTATACTCTGCTGGCTTGTTCATGTCGCGGGGCATATCAAATCCTTGGTTCCGCGTTGTCGTCCCTTCCGCGCAGATGGGGACCAAATCCGACAAAATCTTGACAGACTGCCCCGTCGGAAGACGCATTCTTAAAATTGCCGCATCAGCCTTAACATTTCCTTCACATTGCCATTTTGCTTGCAATACCTCTTTCGGGGCGCGAAGCCGGGTTTCGGCATGATCCCCAGCCTTTTGGCTTTCAGCTTTTAGTCTTGACGCATTTGCCGCCTGCGGCGATAAGAAAGCCCATGAAAACGCTGTGCACCATTATTGGCATTTGCATTATCGGCTAGCGCCATACCGCTGGTCCGGACGTTTTCGCCCTTCTTTCCCGATGAGAAAAACGCCCAGGCCAGAGGCCGGCGTAAACCGTGCCCGCAATATGCGTGACGCTTGAGCATGGCTGTGGGGTTGAAAACGGAAGGCGAGGATGACGAACGGTTTCAGGGGCCTCAGGGTCTACAACACGCTGACGCGGGCCAAAGAGGACTTCGTCCCCATCGATGAGAAGAACGTCCGCATGTATGTGTGCGGTCCGACGGTCTACGACTTTGCGCATATCGGCAATGCGCGTCCGGCCATCGTTTTCGACGTTCTCTACCGTCTCCTGCGCCATCTCTATGGCGAGGACCACGTCACCTATGTGCGCAACATCACCGACGTTGACGACAAGATCAACGCCCGCGCCCGCCGCGACTATCCCGACCTGCCGCTCAATGAGGCGATCCGCGAGGTCACGCAGAAGACCGCGGATCAGTATCATGCCGACGTTGCCGCCCTAGGTTGCCTGAAGCCGACCATCGAGCCGCGTGCCACCGATTTCGTCCTGCCGCGCGCGGACGGGCTGACGGATATGGCCAGCCTGATTCAATCTCTCATCGATCGCGGCCATGCCTATGAGGCGAAAGGAGAAATCCTTTTCGACACAGCCTCCATGGAGGCCTATGGCGGGCTTTCCAAACGCAGGCTGGAAGACCAGCAGGCAGGCGCCCGTGTGGCGGTGGAAGCGCACAAGAAGAACCCGGCCGATTTCGTTCTCTGGAAGCAGTCCTCGGCAGATGAGCCGGGGTGGGATGCGCGTTTCACCATCCGTGGCGCTGCAATGACCATTCGCGGCCGCCCCGGCTGGCACATCGAGTGCTCGGCCATGTCCGCGGCCTATCTTGGCGAGGAGTTCGACATTCACGGCGGTGGCCTTGACCTGATCTTCCCGCACCACGAAAACGAGATCGCGCAATCCTGCTGCGCCCATGGCCGCGATGTCATGGCGCATTACTGGATGCACAATGGCTTCCTCCAGGTGGAGGGGCGGAAAATGTCCAAATCCGAGGGCAATTTCGTCACCATCCATGAACTGCTCGAAACGGAGAAATTCGGCGGGCGTAAATGGCCGGGCGAGGTTTTGCGTCTTGCAATGCTGATGACGCACTACCGCGAGCCGATCGATTTTTCGGTGCGCAAGCTCGAAGAAGCGGAGGCGGTGCTCGAGAATTGGCGCGAGTTCATGTTCGCGCAGAATCTTTCCTGGCAGGAGGGGAACAGAAATCTCTACGAGAATGAATTGGAAATCCCGGAGGGTTTTCTCAAGGTTCTTTCAGACGACCTCAATACCCCTGCTGCAATTGTTCAGATTCATAAGATGGCGAAGTCGAAGAACATCGAAACTGCACATCAAGTTTACGCTGCTCTGCAGCTTCTGGGCGTAGAGAAATTTGATAGCATGCAGAAATGGGAAGCTTACCAAGAGACCGCGGCACTCAGCGATTATCTGAATGTTGGTATGGTTGAGAAAATGATCGATGAGAGAAGTACCCACCTTCTCGAAAAGAACTTCGCCGAAGCCGACCGCATCCGCGATGAGCTTGCCGCACAGGGCGTCCAGCTCATGGACTACAAGGATACGGAGAGCGGCGAACGCCGCACCAGATGGGAGGTGAAACGGTGATCGACCATATCGGCATCAAGGTTGCGGATTTCGAGCGTGCGAAGGCGTTTTACGACAGGGCGATGGAACCGCTTGGCGCGTCGCTTCTGATGATGGTGCCGCCGGAATACACCGATGGCGTCAAGGTTGGCGGTTATGGCCGCGACCGGCCGGTCTTCTGGCTGACGGAAGGCGCGCCCGCCGGCGAACCGAAACATGTCGCCTTCACGGCCAACACCCGAGAAAAGGTGGACGCCTTTCACAAGGCCGCACTCGAGGCCGGCGGCCGCGACAATGGTGCGCCGGGCCCGCGCCCCCACTACCATGCAGACCACTACGGCGCCTTCGTTTTCGACCCTGACGGCAACAATGTGGAGGCTGTCTGTCACAGGCCGGCCTAGAGCAATTCCAGGAAGAGTGGCTACGGGTTTTCCGTCCGGAACTGCTTAAAAACGATAAGATTGAGCGCTTTTACGCTTCAGGCAAAAGTGAAAGCGCTCTGGGAGAAAGGGCAGGGAATGAGCCTCGACAACAAGCCCGTCTATTCCGGCGGTTGCCAGTGTGGGGCGGTGCGTTTTCATATCGAAGGCGCACTCGGCGAGGCTTCGGTCTGCCATTGCCGCATGTGCCAGAAGGCGAGCGGCAACATTATGCTTCCGTTGGTCTCGGTGCGTGGCGCGAAACTCACCTGGACACGCGCTGAACCCAAGCGCTTCCAGTCGTCCAGCCATGTGCGTCGGGGTTTTTGCCCCGAATGCGGCACGCCCCTTACCTATGAAGCGCCCGACGGGCAGGCGATAACCATCGCCGCCTTCGACCACCCGGAGGAAATCGCGCCGGTGGTGCAGTGGGGCTTGGAGGGGAAGCTCCCCTATACTGACGGCATCGCGGCCCTCCCGGGTTACACCTCCGAGGAAGATGCGGACGCGGTGGAGTTTCTGCGCGACCTGGTCTCCTACCAGCACCCCGATCACGACACGGACGACTGGCCGCTGCCTGAAAACGCACGGAAAGACACTGAGAATGACTGAATTGCGCACGCTTTATCCTGAAATCGAGCCCTTCGCCAGCGGTATGCTGGATGTGGGCGATGGCCATACGGTCTATTGGGAGCGCGTGGGCACCCGTGGCGCAAAACCGGCCGTCTTCCTGCATGGCGGCCCGGGCGGCGGCTGTTCACCCACGCATCGCCGCGTTTTTGATCCGGAAAAATACGACGTGATGCTCTTCGACCAGCGCGGCTGCGGGCGCTCGAAGCCCCATGCGGAGCTGGAGGCAAACACCACCTGGCATCTGGTGGCCGATATCGAACGGCTGCGGACCCTGATGGGTGTTGAAAAGTGGTTGGTCTTCGGCGGCTCCTGGGGCTCTACAATGGCACTCGCCTATGCTGAGACGCACCCAGGGCACGTCAGTGAACTGATCCTGCGCGGTATCTATACGCTCACCCGTGCCGAACTCGATTGGTATTACCAGTTCGGTGTCTCGCAGATGTTCCCGGAAAAGTGGGAGCGGTTCGTTGCCCCGATCCCGGAGGAGGAGCGCAGTGACATGATGTCGGCTTACCGCAAGCGCCTCACCTCGGATGACCGGACGGTTCAGCTCGAGGCGGCAAAGGCGTGGAGCCTGTGGGAGGGCGAGACCATCACGCTTTTGCCGGATCCGGGCCTCACAGAGGATTTTGGCGAAGAGGATTTCGCTATTGCCTTCGCGCGCATCGAAAATCATTTCTTCGTCCATGGCGGCTGGTTCGAGGAAGGCCAGCTTCTGCGCGACGCCCACAAGCTTGCCGGCATTCCCGGCGTCATCGTTCATGGCCGCTACGACATGCCGTGCCCGGCGCACTACGCCTGGCAATTGCACAAGGCGTGGCCGGACGCCGAATTCCACTTGATCGAGGGGGCAGGGCACGCCTTTTCAGAACCGGGCATTCTTGATCGATTGATCCGGGCGACAGACCAGTTTGCAGGCATATGACCATGGCACAGAAAGAACGCATCTACCTGTTTGACACCACGCTGCGCGATGGTCAGCAGACACCGGGCGTCGATTTTTCCGTCGAGGACAAGATCGCCGTGGCAAAGCTGCTCGATGATTTCGGCTTCGACTATGTTGAAGGCGGGTATCCCGGGGCAAACCCCACCGACACGGCCTTCTTTTCGAAGAAGCGGACCGAGAAGGCGGCCTTCGTCGCCTTCGGCATGACCAAGCGCGCCGGTGTCTCGGCCTCCAATGATCCCGGTCTCGCGGCCCTGCTTCATTCGGCCAGCGATGCGATCTGCTTTGTTGCGAAGAGTTGGGACTACCATGTGCGCGTCGCGCTCGGCTGCACCAATGAGGAAAATCTGGAATCGATTACCGCCTCGGTCGAGGCGTCGGTTGCCGCCGGCAAGGAGACGATGGTCGACTGTGAGCATTTCTTCGATGGCTACAAGGCCAATCCGGACTATGCGCTGGCCTGTGCAAAGGCGGCCCATGACGCAGGCAGCCGCTGGGTGGTGCTGTGCGACACCAATGGCGGCACGCAGCCGGCGGAGATCAGGGACATCGTGAGTGCCGTGATTGCAGCCGGCATTCCCGGCGCGCATCTGGGCATTCATGCTCATGACGATACGGGCCAGGCCGTGGCCAATTCGCTTGCCGCCGTCGAGGCAGGCGTGCGCCAGATACAGGGCACGCTCAATGGCATCGGCGAGCGCTGCGGCAATGCCAATCTGGTGACGATCCTGCCCACGCTGGCGCTCAAGACTGCTTATGCGGAACGCTTCACGACCGGCATTCCCGACGAGAAGCTGGCCGACCTTTCGCGTCTTTCCCACGGCTTTGACGAGCTTTTGAACCGCGCGCCGGAGCAGCAGGCGCCCTATGTCGGCGCATCGGCCTTCGCCACCAAGGCCGGCATCCACGCTTCTGCTGTGCTCAAGGAGCCCGAAACATATGAGCATGTAGCGCCGGAAAGCGTGGGCAACACGCGCCGCGTCATGGTTTCCGACCAGGGCGGGAAATCGAACTTCATTGCCGAGCTGAAGCGCCGGGGCATAGCCGTCGACAAGGCCGACCCACGCCTCGATACGCTCATTGCGCTCGTAAAGGAACGTGAGGCTCAAGGCTATGCCTATGAAGGCGCGGATGCGAGCTTCGAGCTCTTGGCGCGCCGAACCCTCGGCCGCGTGCCGGAGTTTTTCAAGGTGGATGGTTTTCGGTGCATGGTGGAGCGTCGCTTCGATGCGAATGGCGAACTGAAAACCGTATCGGAGGCCGTCGTCCGGGTAACGGTGGACGGTGAGACGCTGATGTCGGTCGCGGAAGGCCACGGCCCGGTCAATGCACTCGACATCGCTCTGCGCAAGGACCTTGGAAAATATCAGGCCGAAATTTCTGATCTGGCGTTGGCCGACTACAAGGTGCGTATCCTGAATGGCGGTACCGAGGCGATCACGCGCGTTCTGATCGAATCGTTCGACAGCACGGGGGCTCGCTGGTGGACGGTTGGTGTTTCCAACAACATCATTGATGCGTCGTTCCAGGCATTGATGGATTCCATCGTCTACAAACTGGTCAAGAACCGCGACTGTTCGGCGGAAGCTAAGGAGAACGCCGCCTGATTGAGGCGCGCTGATCGCTGGACCAATAAAATGAAATGGCGCCGATCCAGAGCGGTGTGACAGGGTAATCGAACGCCTGTCGCCCCCGATCGGGCTCTCGTGGAAAGCTCATGTCCGAGATTGCAGACAAGCCGCTCGATGCGGACCGAAACGATGCCATGCGCGGATTTCTCTTTGCATTGTCCGCTTATGGGTTGTGGGGCTTCCTGCCCCTCTACATGAAGCTTGTCTCTCATATTCCGGCCACGGAGGTGGTGGCACACCGTGTTCTCTGGTCTCTTCCGGTAGCCGCTCTCATCCTCTATCTGCTGGGGCGTACCGCCGATATCCGTCAGGCGCTTCGCTCACCACGAACATTGCTCATGGCGGCGCTGACGGCATCGATTATCTCCGTCAATTGGGGTATCTACGTCTGGGCAATCTCTGTGGATCGCGCCGTCGAAACAGCGCTCGGCTATTACATCAACCCGCTGGTCAGCATCGCCCTCGCGGCGCTTTTTCTTGGTGAGCGGCTGAACCGCTATCAGATTGCCGCGGTATGCCTTGCCGGCCTCGCCGTCCTTATCCTGACCACGGATGCGGGCGGTTTGCCCTGGGTGTCCCTCAGTCTGGCGTTCAGCTTTGCCGCCTATGGCATTCTGCGCAAAACCCTGCCGATTGGCCCAAGTCAGGGTTTTTTTCTCGAGGTGTTGATCCTCGCTCTGCCGGCTCTCGGCTATCTCATATGGCTGGGTGCAAAGGGTGGGGCGCACTTTACGCTGTCCAGCCCGGGCGACATCGCATTGCTGATCGGTTGTGGGCCGGTCACGGCCATCCCGCTTATCCTGTTTGCCATGGGCGCCAAGCTTCTGCGCTATTCAACAATCGGCATCATGCAGTACACCGCGCCGACCATGATCTTCCTGATCGCCGTGTTTGTTTTCAAGGAGCCTTTCGGCGGCGTCAAGGCGGTGGCGTTCGCTCTGATCTGGGCTGCTCTTGCCCTCTACAGCTGGTCAATGTTGCGGGATGCGCGCCGCGCAAAAAATAGCCGCCCCAAAAGCTAAATGAGGGGCGGCGAAAAAAGCCCGTGATGTCTGGAAGGGGTGCGGCGGACATCGACGGGTCAGGGACGGCTGCGCGGAGCAAGCGGAACCGGGAACACAAAAACACAGTCTGGCCCGGCGGCGGTTGGATAGGGATGCACACAAGCCCTACACCGCGCCGTGAGAGCCAAGCAGTCCAGTGTTACAGAGGGACGGCGTTTGCGTAACACCACGATGACAATCCCGCGCGGATGCGTGAAAGCTGTGGACAATTAAAGCCGGTCAATGACCGCCTGATCCTCACCATTGGTAGAGGCGCGTTCAGCGGCCGCCGTGAGAATCGCGGGGACAATGTCCTGAGCTTGATCCACCACAATGGGACGGACACGGTGATCGGAATGCACAAAGCCTTCCTGCTTCATGTGATCGATCAGTGTCAGGAGTGGATTCCAGAACCCGCCTATATTGGCAAAGACCATGGGCTTGTCGTGTCGGGCAAGCTGGGCCCAGGTCATGATCTCGACAATTTCTTCCAGCGTCCCGATTCCGCCCGGCAGCGCGACAAATGCGTCTGATCGTTCAAACATGGTGTGCTTGCGCTGGTGCATGTCGTCGGTGACGATCAGTTCATCCAGCTCAGCCAGATCGACCTCGTTGGCCTCCCGGCGGATAAGGAATTTGGGTATAATGCCGGTAACTTTTCCTCCAGCGTTCAGGGTGCCTCGGGCAACGGCGCCCATAATGCCCTTGGTTCCCGCGCCATAGACAAGCCGAAGGCGCGCCTCCGCCAAGCCGCGCCCCAGCGCAAGCCCCGCCTGAAAATACCGTTCATCGCGCCCATTGCTTGACCCGCAATAAACGCAAACCGACTCAATTTTGCTCATGCAATCATTGCTCATCCGCGCCACCGTCGCGGTCAAGAGGGCGATGGCTTTTTCTTGTCGCTTACGCGAAAAAGCGTTACAGCGTTTCACAAAGGGACTATCGTGGGTTTATGGGCTTGACACCTTTAAAGGGGCTTCTTTTTCTCTCCGGCGCTGTCGTGGCGGGTCTCGGGGCCGCATATGTCATGGGTGCCTTCGAAACACGGGCGCCGCAATCGACCGTGTCATCGTCGCCGTCTCCTGAGACGGACGCATCTTCGACCGCGGCGAAAAAAGATGAAGCGGATGCAGGTGCCAGCACAAAGGAAGCGCGCCTGGACGGGCCAGATGGGGACACAGACAGCACGGCTTCTGAAACCCTGAAATCCGCTCAGGAGATTGAACCGCCAACGTTCGACATTGTTCGGGTTGAGCCGAACGGATCGTTGGTGATTGCCGGCAAGGCTGCGCCCAATGCTCGAGTGGAGATCATAAATGGCGCGACTGTTCTCGGAACGACGACGAGCGGGCCTTCCGGCGATTTCGCGGCCGTACTTGATGAGCCGCTCGAGCCGGGAGACTACCAGATCGTTTTGCGGGCGACTACGCAGGAAAACCTTGCTGCCACATCCGTAGAAACGGCTATCGTCACGGTGCCCGACAGTGAAACGGGGCAGGTTCTCGCCCTTGTCGATCAACCGGGGGCGCCCAGCCGCCTGATCACTGTTCCTGAAGCCAAAGCTTCTGGAGAGCGTGAGGCGCAGATCGAGACGGAAGATTCCTCCGACGCCGAGCCCACATCTCAGAAGCAAGCGGTTGCGGAAGCAACGCCGCAAGGCGATCCGGTATCGACGAAGCCACAATCTGCGGAGCCGAAGCCGGATGAGGCCGTGCAGGCACTCGAGCAGACCGCGCCGCCAGCGGCAAGCCCGGAAACTCCCTTCATTGAAGCGGTCGAGATCGATGGGCGCCAGGTCTTCGTCGCCGGTGCGGCTCGACCCGGCAGCAAAATCCGCGTTTATGCGAACCAGATTCTCCTGGGTGAAACAGTCACCACACCCAACGGACGGTTTCTGATCGAAGCGACCCGTGAACTCCCCATCGGCGATTACATTGTGCGCGCCGACATGCTGTCGGAAGATGGCCGTAGCGTGGTTGCCAGGGCGGCCGTGCCGTTTACCCGGGCAGAGGGCGAGCAGGTCGCAGCTGTGGCTGCTCCCAATTCCGGTTCGGATGTGCGCAACGATGTATCCGATGAACGAGATGCTTCTTCGCAGTCGACCGAGGCCCCCCAAGCCGGCGAAAGAGAGATGACAGCGCCCGAGCCTGCCGCTTCCGGGTCAGGGACGACGGCACCAAAACTCGCGCCGGTGGATGGCTCTGTTATCATTCGGCGCGGCGATACACTCTGGCATATTTCTCGGCGCGTCTATGGTCGCGGCATTCGCTACACCACCCTCTACCTCGCGAACCAGGATCAGATCGAGGACCCTGATCGCATCTGGCCGGGACAGGTTTTTGCCGTGCCCGAGAGCACTGAAGAGGGCGAGGCGGCTGACATGAATGCCATTGAGGATCAGACGGTCGATCCGGAAAACGCAAACTAGCAGGAAATAAAATCTCTGCAGCTCTTGAAAGCGTTGAACCTTTCATCGTATATCGCCGATGAACGATGAAAGGTTTCCGCCATGAATCGAGCGCTGCCCGGTGCATGCTGCGCGCATCACGCGATGACGAAGGGGTTGAGTGCGCTATCTCACCCTGCCCGCATAGAGATACTCAAGCATCTTTCGGGCTATGATGCATGCTGCTGCAAGGATGTGGTGAAGCATCTTCATCTGGCCCAATCGACGGTTTCACAGCACTTGAAAGTGCTTGTGGATGCGGGGCTCGTGCAGGTGCGTCCAGAGCGTCAGAGTTCGCGCTATGAGGTCGATACAGAAGCGCTCCAGAGCCTCACCGAAGCTTTGGCCCGCCTGACGCTAACCTGCATCAACGCCAAGAAAAGCAGAAATTCAAACCACGAGGCCGAAGCGCATGAGCAGTAAGACCGTATCCGCCGAGGGCTCGACCTTCGAGACCCTGCGCAACCTCTGGCCCTATATGTGGCCTTCCCACCGGTCGGATTTGAAACGTCGCGTGGTGGTCGCAGCCTTTTTCCTGGTTCTCGCCAAAGTCATTCTGGTTTTTGTGCCCTATTTCTACAAATGGGCCACCAATGCGCTCTCTGGGGAAGGGGGGGCTCCCGGTTTCCTGCCTACCGTGCTGGCTGGCCCGATCATGCTGGTCGTGGCCTACAATGTCGTGCGTATCGTTCAACTTGGATTCAACCAACTGCGTGATGCACTTTTTGCCAGTGTAGGGCAGCATGCAGTACGGCAACTCGCCCACCGTACCTTCGTCCACATGCACCAACTGTCTCTGCGCTTCCATCTGGAGCGGCGCACGGGCGGACTTTCGCGCATCATCGAGCGTGGCACCAAGGGTATCGACACGATCGTTCGATTTACGATCCTGAATTCGATCCCCACAGTTCTCGAGTTCGTTCTCGCCGCGGGGATTTTCGCCTTTGCCTATGGCTGGATTTATGTAGCGATCGTCGCTGTGACGGTTTGGCTTTACACGTGGTTCACGATCCGGGCGAGTGATTGGCGCATCGGTATCCGCCGGCAAATGAATGATTCCGATACTGATGCAAACACGAAAGCCATCGATTCCCTGCTTAATTTCGAAACGGTCAAATACTTCAACAATGAAGCGATGGAGGCCCGACGTTTCGATCGATCGATGGCGCGGTACGAGGATGCGGCAACCCGCACATGGACGTCTCTGGGTTGGCTCAATTTCGGTCAGGGCGTCATTCTTGGACTGGGCATGACCGCCGCCATGGGACTGTCAGCCTATGAAGTGATGCGCGGCACGCAGACGGTTGGCGATTTCGTTTTCATCAACGCCATGCTGATGCAGCTTTCCATACCGTTGAATTTCATCGGCTTTGTCTACCGCGAAATCCGGCAGGGCCTGACCGACATCGAACAGATGTTCGACCTGCTCGATGTTCGAGCCGAGGTCACCGACCAGCCCGATGCCAAGACGCTTACCGTTGAGAAAGGTGACGTCCGCTTCGAGAATGTCCGCTTTTCCTACGATCCTGAGCGTCCGATCCTCAAAGGCATCAGCTTCGAAATCCCGGCTGGAAAGACTGTTGCCGTGGTAGGTCCTTCCGGTGCAGGAAAATCCACCATCTCACGCCTTCTGTTCCGCTTCTACGATGCCCAAAGCGGCGAGGTTTCGATTGACGGACAGAACGTCAAGGACGTGACGCAGGAGAGCCTGCGTGCAGCTATCGGCATGGTGCCGCAGGATACGGTGCTTTTCAACGATACCATCGCCTACAATATCCGTTACGGCAGGCCTGACGCCACCGACGAAGAGGTGCGCAAGGCGGCTGAACTGGCTCAGATCGGCCCCTTTATCGAGAGTCTGCCGGAAGGATATGACACAATGGTCGGTGAGCGCGGGTTAAAGCTTTCTGGCGGTGAGAAGCAGCGTGTGGCCATTGCACGCACGATCCTGAAGGCGCCGCCCATTCTCTTGCTGGACGAAGCCACTTCGGCCCTGGATACGCACACCGAACAGGAAATACAGGCGGCGCTCGACACGGTTAGCCGCGGGCGAACCACATTGGTGATCGCGCACCGGCTTTCTACGGTGATTAACGCAGATGAGATCATCGTGTTGCGTGGTGGAGAGATTGCTGAGCGAGGGCGCCATGGGGATCTCCTTGAGGTTGGCGGCCTGTATGCGGAAATGTGGAACAGGCAGCGGGAGGCCACGGAGGCCGAAGAGCGGCTGCGCAAGGCGCGTGAGACGGATGAACTGGGCATAGTGGTGCGCCGCCAACCGGCTTATTGACGGGCGCCCGGGCTTCGTCGTGTCAACCTGCGAGAGTACACAGGTGTTGGAAATGGCCCGGCAGTCCGGTTGATGCGTTGCGGGAAAACCTCGTTTCCGTTACCAAGACGGCACATTCATTCGATTTGAAAGCGGCCACCGATGAGCCTGATTGACACGATCCGCAACACGCTAGTGCCGATCCACCGCGAGGGATACCCATTCATTGCGGCTTTTGCCGGCGCTACGATTGTGCTGGGTTTGATCTGGGGACCGTTGTTCTGGATCGGTTTGATCCTTACAGCCTGGTGCATCTATTTCTACCGCGACCCCGAGCGCATCACCCCGGTCAACGACAGTCTGGTGATTGCACCCGCAGATGGCGTGGTGTCCTTCGTAGGCCCCGCCGTCCCACCTGCGGAACTTGGCATGGGCGACGGGGAAATGACCCGTATTTCCGTTTTCATGAATGTCTTTTCCTGTCACATCAATCGTGCGCCGGTACGCGGCCGGATTTCGCTGATCGAGCATCGTCCGGGCCGGTTCCTCAATGCCGAGCTGGACAAGGCGAGCACTGAGAACGAGCGCAACGGCCTTGTGATCGAAAGCCCTCACGGTCCTGTTCCCGTAGTGCAGATTGCTGGGTTGGTCGCGAGACGTATTGTTTGTTGGGCAGAAGCACCTGGACAGATCGCCGTCGGCGAACGCTTCGGCCTGATTCGATTCGGATCACGTGTCGACGTTTACCTTCCGCAAGGTGCGGTCCCCAGCGTCGCGGTCGGGCAGACGGCAGTCGGTGGAGAAACCGTCATCGCGGCTTTCGGAAGCGATCTGAAACAACCGATTGTCAGGGTCTCCTGATGGCCGGGCCCTTTCCACCATTCGAGCCGCATGGCGGGGGCGGGCCGAAGCTGACTGAGATTCCGTTGCGCATGCTTGTGCCGAACCTCATCACGGTTCTGGCCATTTGCGCCGGTCTTTCCGGGATTCGGCTTGCCTTCGAGCATCGCGTCGAAACGGCAGTGGTTATGGTTCTGATAGCTGCTTTTCTGGACGCTGTGGACGGGCGTGTGGCGCGCATGCTCAAGGCGTCATCCAAATTCGGCGCACAAATGGATTCACTGGCCGACATCGTGAATTTCGGCGTTGCTCCGGCACTTGTCCTTTATGCCTATGTTTTGGACAGGGCAGGAGCGCTTGGCTGGATTGCAGCACTCCTGTTCGCTATCGCCTGTTGCCTGCGGCTCGCACGATTCAATGTCATGCTGGAAGATCCGGATCGTCCCGCCTGGCACACGGATTACTTCGTCGGCGTTCCGGCCCCCGCCGGAGCCGCACTTGTGCTCTTACCGGTTTATCTGGGCTTTCTCGGCATCGCGTCGGATACGACCATGGCCTTTGCCGCTTCGGCTTATACAGTTCTGATCGGTTTCTTGTTGGTCAGTCGCTTGCCGGTCTATTCGGGAAAGAGTTCAGGAAGTCGCATTCCGCGCGAATATGTTCTTCCTTTGATTTTGGGATTGGCGCTTTACGTGCTGCTTCTCACCAGCTTCACCTGGATGACGCTGACGGTCTCAGCGCTCGGTTATCTGGTGTTTCTCGTTTTTAGCATGCGGGCCTATGCCCGGCGCTCGGAACTGGAAGACAAAAAGGGGGCAGAAGAAGCCGGCAAAGAGCATATCTAATCCTGTAGATCAGACCTCGTTCTTCCGATTCGAAGCGTCGCGCACCTCGATCATCCGGCTGAACAGGGCTTCTGAAGCGCGCATGTCTTCCCGGCCGGAGCGTACAATCAAGGCTTCAATTGTCATCGGAGGCAGTGTGTGTACGTGGCGCGCCGGCACGAACCCGCGCCGCTCCATATAGACGGGCACCACATGCGCTTCGGCCTTGAGTGCAATGCGCGCGACGGCACGAAACAGGCGAAAAGTCTTCGTGTCCGGCTCCGTCTCGTCAGGCATGTAGACGGCAAGCCGACCGTTGCCCTTGAGGCGGCGCACAAGCCTGCGGCTAACGAACACATGATGAGCGTTGAAGGCAATCGTGCGTGCGAGCGCGCGCCAGGGCTCGAGAAAGAGCGACTTTGCCGACGCCTCATCCAGGATGTGCAGCGTGTCATCGGGCAGCAACGCAAGCATCGTTGCCGGATCAAGACTGGACTGATGCCACACCGCATAGATGACCGGCGTTTCGGCCTTTCGCGCAAGATCGACCTCACGGTCGCTGATGCGGAACAGAAGCTTCAAGGGCGCATGCAAGGCCGCTTGGTGAAAACTGACACCGCGACGATACTGAACAATGCCTGCCATGGCGGCCCACACCGCCAGGACAAGCAGCACGAATTCGGTGATCAGTATCATGCCGCGTCTCCCAATTGCCGGTCCTACACCTATGGCTTAGCCCGGCATCGTTCTCAATATTCGGTCAGTTGCGTCTGAAACGCAGACCCTTCCACAGCCCCTCGGCGCGCCTCTTCGTCCGCTGCCGCGTGGAAAGGTAACGAATGCGTTCCGCAGGTCAATCGTGAAGTCTGGTTTGAAGTTGCGCCCGTCGCTGTCTCACTCAGGCATCTGATATCGGGTGAACCGGTTCTTCTTCACGTCGAAAATCAGTCCCGTTTCCATCAATTCAGGGCTGGCTAGTGACAGGATTTTGGCCGCGACTTCGGACGGATGCGGCAAGGTCTCGGGATCTTCGCCGGGCATGGCCTGCGCGCGCATGGCGGTGCGGGTGGCTCCCGGATTCACCGAGTTGACCCGCAGGGGCATGTTTTTCGTCTCGTCGGCCCAGGATCGCGCCAACGCCTCCGCTGCCGCCTTGGAGGCCGCATAGGGACCCCAGAATGCACGTGCAGAGTGGGCAGCGCCCGAAGACATGATGATCGCGCGTCCCGCGTCAGAGGCGCGCAGCAGGGGATCGACGGTCCGAATGAGGCGCCAAGTGCCCGTCACGTTAATGTTCATGACCTTTTCGAAGACTTTCGCCTCCACATGGCCGAGCGGTGCGATCACACCGAGGATGCCGGCATTGGCGACCAAGATATCCAATTTCCCCCAACGCTCGTGAATGGCACCGCCAATTCGGTCGATACCCGCCATGTCTGTCAGATCGAGCGGTACAAGCGTGGCTTCGCCGCCCGCAGCCTTGATTTCATCATCGAGTTCTTCAAGACCGCCGACAGTGCGCGCCACTGCAACGACATGCGCGCCGCAGGCTGCAAGTTCTTTCGCCAGGAAATAGCCGATGCCGCGGGATGCGCCGGTGACGAGAGCCAGCCGGCCTTTCAAGTCTGGTTTGGTGTCTGTCATTGACCGCCTGCTGCGAGAAGGGAAAGCGTGCGCACATTGTCGGTGCTGTCGTGATCGGTCAACCGTGTCGGATAATCCTTGGTGAAGCAGGCATCGCAATATTGCGGCTGCTCGGCATTGCGCGCTGCCTCGCCCACGGCGCGATAAAGTCCGTCAATCGTCAGGAAGGACAGCGAATCGACCCGGATGAACTCAGCCATTTCCTCGATGGACATGCGTGAGGCGAGAAGCTTCGCGGCCTCCGGCGTGTCCACGCCGTAGAAACAGGGCGAGCGAGTTGGGGGAGAGGCAATACGCATATGCACTTCCGCTGCGCCGGCATCACGCACCATCTGAACGATTTTCTGACTTGTCGTGCCACGCACAATGGAATCGTCCACCAGAACGACGCGCTTTCCCTCGATGCAGCGTCGGTTCGCATTGTGTTTCAGCTTGACGCCCATATGACGGATCGAATCCGTCGGCTGGATAAAAGTGCGCCCAACATAGTGATTTCGAATAATGCCGAGTTCGAAGGGGAGGCCGGCCGCCTGAGCATAGCCAATTGCAGCGGGCGTACCAGAATCCGGCACCGGAACCACAATGTCGGCCTCGACCGGCATTTCCCTAGCCAGTTCCGCACCGATCTCCTTGCGCACCTCGTAGACGTTGCGTCCCTCCACAATGGAGTCGGGCCGCGCGAAATAGACATACTCGAAGATACAGAAGCGCGGGTTCTCCTTGAGTTCAAAGGGGAAAAAGCTTTCGATCCCCTTTTCGGTCACGACCACCATTTCGCCGGGCTTCAGATCGCGGACAAAACGCGCGCCGATGATGTCGAGTGCGCAGGTCTCCGAGGCCAGGATATAGGCACCATCCAGATCGCCGAGCACCAGTGGGCGGATCCCCAGCGGATCGCGGCAGCCGATCATCTTCTTCGATGTAAGCGCGACAATCGAGAAGGCGCCTTCAATCTGACGAAGCGCTTCGATGAAGCGGGTATTGGTGTCCCGTTCCTTGCTGGTGGCGACCAAGTGCAGCACTGTTTCAGTATCGGAAGTGGACGAGAAGATCGCGCCTTCCTTCTGCAGCTTGCGCTGAACGGTCATGGCATTGGTGATGTTGCCATTGTGGGCGATTGCAAGACCGCCATCCGACAATTCGGCAAAGAAGGGCTGAACGTTGCGCAGACCAGAGCCGCCGGTGGTTGCATAGCGCGTATGACCGATGGCGCGGCTTCCGTTCAGACGGTCAAGGACTGATTGTTTGGTGAATGTGTCGCCGATCAGGCCGATATGACGCTCTACATGGAACTGGGTGCCATCAAAGGAGACAATGCCGGCAGCTTCCTGTCCGCGGTGCTGGAGGGCATGCAGCCCAAGCGTTACAATGGCTGCAGCGTCACTACGCCCAAAAATTCCGAAGACGCCGCATTCATCATGAAAATGGTCGTCCGCTTCGCCTACGAGAGGCAAATTGTCTTCCAGTGCCATTTCTGGCCGCCCTTTCATTGTGACACAGACGGCCCGTGACCGTCAGTTTGCGGTTTCGCCCTCGCCAGATGCCCCATCGGTGAGGCGGTCGAAAACCGAATTGTCCGGATCATCCGGAAGCATTCCCTGGATCCATTGGCCCACGCCGTCCAGCAGTGGGCGCGATTTGGCTTCCGCTACCCAGCTGGGCGGGTTCGCACCCATCAGCCAGTTGAGAAACAGTAGGGCAACAGCCACCACCAGAATACCGCGTGCGGCACCGTAGAGGAAGCCGAGCGTGCGGTCGAGCGCACCGATGCGCGAATCGATGATGAAATCCGCGATCTTCATCGTGATGATCGTCACCACGATCAGTGCAATGAGAAACACCACCGCTGCTGCAACCGCAAGGGCCAACATATCGTTGCTGATATAGGGTGTGACATAGGGCAGAACCAGCGAATGAAAATAATAGGCCGCCACGGCGGCTGCCGCCCATGATGCGATCGACAACACTTCGCGTGAAAAACCACGCACCATGGCCAACATGGCCGAAACGAGCGTGAAGCCGACAAGAATTCCGTCAAGCAACGTGATTGGCATTGTCACCCCTACTCCTTTGGCAGATAGGATGCCCCCGCAAGGTCATTGTCTTCGTCTTTCGGGCCACTGTGCCGCCAATCGATCTGTTCAAACCGCCCCGCCAGGCCGCCCCAACTACTCCGCCTTGGAACCCGCAATGCGAGCTACAAGTTCGGCCAGCGCTTCGGGGCGTGCGGACCGCGATGCTATCGCTCCCGATCCGTCTTCACTCCCAGGCGGCATCACCGCTTGTGCAAAACCGAGCTTCTCGGCTTCCTTGAGACGGCTCGCTGCGTGTGCAACAGGTCTGACAGCGCCCGAAAGGCTGATTTCGCCGAAATAGACGCAATCGGCGGGCAGAGCAAGCCCGGTCAGCGAGGATACCAATGCCGCCGCTACGGCCAGATCGGCTGCCGGCTCTGAAATCCGGTAGCCTCCGGCCACATTCAGATACACATCATGGGTTGCAAAACGCACCCCGCAATGCGCCTCCAGAACGGCCAAGACCATGGAAAGTCTGGCAGAATCCCAGCCAACCACCGCACGGCGCGGCGTGCCGAGCGGTGAAGGCGCGACCAGTGCCTGGATTTCCACAAGAACCGGTCTTGTCCCTTCCATGCCAGCAAATACGGCGGCGCCTGGCGCCGCGGCACTGCGTTCACCGAGAAACAGCTCCGAGGGGTTGGAAACTTCGCGCAGACCCTTATCGCCCATCTCAAAGACGCCAATTTCATCCGTCGGGCCAAAACGGTTCTTCACCGTACGCAGGATGCGATAGTGATGTCCGCCTTCACCTTCGAAATAAAGGACGCCGTCCACCATGTGTTCCACGACACGGGGACCGGCTATCTGACCTTCCTTAGTGACGTGCCCCACCAGAACCACGGCGGCGCCGGTGGATTTCGCGTAGCGGATCATCGCCTGGGCCGAGGCGCGCACCTGGGTGACAGTGCCGGGCGCGGAGTCTGCCATGTCAGTCCAAAGGGTCTGGATAGAATCGAGAATGACAAGATCGGGCCGCTTGCCGTCCTCAATGGTAGCGAGGATGTCCTCCACATTTGTCTCGGCTGCCAGTTCCACAGGCTGCTGCGCCACATCAAGGCGCTGTGCACGCAGACGGATCTGCGCAACCGCCTCCTCACCCGACACATAGACAATGCGGTGGCCGCGTGCAGCAAGGGCTGCAGCGGCCTGTGTGAGGAGCGTTGATTTTCCAATGCCGGGATCACCGCCCACGAGCAGCGCCGAACCACGCACAAAGCCGCCACCGGTGACCCGATCGAGTTCGCCGATACCCGTGGTGATTCGTGGTGCATCCTCTATGTCGCCGGAAAGTGTGGTCAACGCCACTGCACGCCCTTTGCGCGCTTTAGGCGATGCTGCCTGCGGCCCTGATCCGATGCCGCTTGAGGTGCCTTCCTCTACGAGCGTGTTCCAGGCGCCGCAACCGTCACATTTGCCAGCCCAGCGTGCATGCACGGTACCACAGTTCTGGCAGATGAACTGAACGCGTGCGCGGGCCATTAGATGTGATCTCCGCTGCGCACATAGTGGCGCTCGAAACGATGCCCCAAAGAGGTCAGAAGCTCGTAGGATATCGTGCCGCAGGCCGAAGCGAGTTCGTCCATCGGCAGATTGGAACCCATGAGTTCGATGAAATCGCCCACCTGCAAAGTGTCGAGCCCAAGATCCGTGACGTCAAACAGCGTAAGATCCATGGTGACACGGCCGAGAACGGGCACGCGTCGGCCTTCAATATAGCCGTGCGATCCGACCGGCTGAGCGGTGCGCAACGGCACACCGGCACCGGACCCGGAACGATGATACCCGTCTGCATAACCGACGGCGGTTACGGCAATGAGCGTGTCCCGCCCAACTGGTGTCGCGCCATAGCTGACCGTGGCGCCCGCCGGCACGTGGCGCAATTGCGCAATACGCGCATGCACACTTGCCACAGATTGCATCGGATTGACGGTGCCGTTCATCGGGTTGCTGCCATAAAGTGCCACGCCAGGCCGTGTCACATCGCAAAGAAACTCGCCGCCCAAAAATATCCCTGCGGAGTTTGCCAAACTTGATTCAGCATCTGGAAAAAGCGCGCCAAGTGCCTGGAATGATTCGAGTTGTTGTCGGTTCATCGGATGGTCGGGCGTGTCGGCACAGGCCAGGTGACTGATGATAAGTCGTGGTGTTAGTGCCCCAGTCAGCGCGTTTTCCTGTGCGACAATTTTGGCGCGTTCCGGCGTGAGCCCGAGCCTGTTCATCCCGGTTTCGACATGCAGGGCACAGGGGCGCGGTGCGTCTTCATCGTCCCAACCATGCGCTTCCCAGATCGACAGGTCCGATTGGGAATTCAAGACCGGTAGAAGACGCCCCTCACGATAGAAGGCCGCTGCCTCAGGGCTAAACAGACCATTGAAGACATAAATGTCGGCTTCCGGAGCCGAAGCGCGAACGGCAAGTCCTTCCTCGGGGAGGGCAACAAAGAACTTTCTGCACCCTTCGGCGACCAAAGCTTCGACCACTGGACCTGTTCCAAGCCCATAGGCATCCGCCTTTACAACGGCGCCCGCCTCCGCCGGTGTCGACTGTTCCGCGAGGAACCTGTAATTCGCCGCCAGAGCGTCGAGGTCGACCGTAAGCCGCCCTCCGGCCACACGGGGGTCGACGCCGTGCAGTTGCGGATCGGTGTGGGTCATATCGCGATTACTCAAAACGCTCGGGCATACGGTCCTCTTCGGCAAGGTCCGAGAAGCGGGTGAACTCGCCCTGGAAGGCAAGCTGCACGGTGCCTGTCGGGCCGTGACGCTGCTTGGCGATGATCACCTCTGCCTTGCCACGAACTTCGTTCATCTCGGCTTCCCACTGAAGATACTCCTCGGTGCCGGGCTTTGGCTCCTTGTTCTTCAGATAGTACTCATCACGATAAACGAAAAGCACGACGTCCGCGTCCTGCTCAATGGAACCCGATTCGCGGAGGTCGGCGAGCTGTGGGCGCTTGTCATCCCGGGACTCCACCTGGCGCGAGAGCTGCGACAAAGCTATTATCGGCACCGAAAGTTCTTTGGCGAGAGCCTTTAGCCCGGTGGTGATTTCGGTGATTTCCTGTACGCGATTTTGCGCAGACTTCGCAGAAGAACCTTGCATGAGCTGCACATAGTCGATGATGATCACATCGAGGCCACGTTGGCGCTTGAGACGCCTTGCACGGGCTGCGAGCTGGGCAATGGATATGCCGCCGGTCTGATCGATAAAAAGCGGAATCTTCTGCATGGTCTGGGCACAGGCCACCAGCTTCTCAAAATCACTTTCCGTGATCTCACCGCGGCGAATCTTGGAGGAGGGGATTTCGGTCTGCTCGGAAATGATACGGGTGGCCAGCTGTTCGGAAGACATTTCCAGGGAGAAGAAGCCGACGACGCCGCCATTGGCTGCGGCAAAAGATCCATCTGCCTGCTGCGCCGGTTCATAGGACGCTGCGATGTTGAAGGCGATGTTGGTCACCAGTGAGGTCTTGCCCATGGCGGGGCGACCGGCAAGGATAATCAAGTCCGAAGGTTGGAGCCCACCCATGCGGCCGTCGAGGTCGCGCAGTCCCGTCGAGATACCCGACAGATGTCCATCGCGCATGAAGGCGGCGTTCGCCATGTCGACGGCGATCTTCGTCGCGTCTCCAAAACTCTCGAACCCGCCATCATAGCGCCCGGTCTCCGCAAGTTCGAAAAGACGCCGCTCTGCATCTTCGATCTGCTTGTTCGGTGCCATGTCCACCGGCGCGTCATAGGCGATGTTGACCATGTCCTCGCCAACGGTGATCAGCGCGCGGCGAATCGCAAGGTCATAAATTGCGCGTCCATAGTCGGCGGCATTGATGATCGTGACGGCTTCTGCCGCCAAACGCGCAAGGTATTGCGCAACGGTCAGTTCCCCAACCTTTTCCTCGGCAGGTAGAAAGGTCTTGATCGTGACGGGGTTTGCGGTCTTGCCCATGCGGATGAGTTCGCCTGCAACCTCGAATATCTTGCGGTGCAGGGGCTCATAGAAATGGATTGGCTTCAGGAAATCGGACACGCGGTAAAGCGCGTCATTGTTCACCAGAATGGCGCCAAGCAGCGCCTGCTCGGCTTCGATATTGTTCGGTGCTTCCCGATATAGCTGGGTTTCCGCCGTCTCAAGCTTGCGGACTGCCGCCTCTGCCATCATTTTTGTTCCGGTATGATTTTGCCTAATGCGCCAGAACAAACGAAAGACATGAACGTCCCGGCACCCCCAGCTACTTTCGTACCTTCTCTTTGGTCAAGGTGAAAGCGCGGAGATCGCATGTGACCGCGATTCACAGTCGTATGCCGCAGCTGTGGGCAACTATCATGATTAGCTTGACCGTGGTTGCCAGGCCCCAGCAAATGAACCGCCTTGCGGCTCGATATCGGCCTATTCCGCAGCCTGCCTGAACCTGCCCGGTTTCTTGCCGGCCGGATCCGCGAGCAGTTTCTCTGTTTCGCCGATATAGGTCCGGGTCACAGGCAGAGTTTCGCGCTTCTTGGTAAGCTGAACCTGGAAGACCACCATTTCCTGCCAGCGGAACGATGCCTCCGAGCCTGCGAGATAAAACTCCCACATCCGAGCGAAACGCTCATCATAAATCGCGACCGCCTTGGCCCGATTCTTCTGGAACCGTGCCTGCCAGTGCTTCAGGGTTTCTGCATAGTGAAGGCGTAGGATCTCGATGTCCGTCACGATCAATCCCGACCGTTCGATGGCCGGCATCATCTCCGAGAGTGCCGGAATGTACCCGCCGGGGAAAATGTGCTTGCGAATGAACGCGTTTGTCGCTGCCGGTGGCGCTGAGCGGCCGATCGTGTGCAATAGCATTACGCCATCGTCCGCGAGAAGACGGGCACTCTGGTCGAAGAAGGTTCGATAGTGGTTGATGCCCACATGTTCGAACATACCCACCGACACAATGCGGTCGAACGGGCCCTTTAAAGAGCGGTAGTCGACGATCTCGAAACGGGCTTTCCCGGTGAGTTTTTGATCACGCGCACGTAGATTGGCGACGCGGTGCTGTTCCTCTGAAAGCGTCACACCCAGCACATTGGCGTCGAACTGACGCGCAATATCGAGGCCGAGGCCACCCCAGCCACAGCCAATGTCTAAAACTTTCTGTCCTGCATTCAGGGCGAGTTTCGCCATGATATGCTGCTTCTTGGCCCTTTGCGCTTCTTCGAGAGAGACGTCCGGCGTTTCGAAATAGGCGCAGGAATACTGCATGTCTTCGTCGAGGAAGAGGCGGTATAGCTCTTCCGAGAGATCGTAATGCCGGTGAACATTGCGCTTTGAGCGTGCAGTGGTGTTCCATTGCTGTAGGCGCCGGAAGGGATGACGCAGTGCCTCTCCCAGTCTGAGAAGGAAAAGCGGGGTGTCAGCTTCTTCCATATTCTCATAGATGATCTGGAGGAACGCGAGAATATCGCCTTCCTTGATATCGATTTCGCCGTCCATGTAGCGTTCGGGCACCGCCAAAGTCGGGTCGATGGCGATGGCGCGTTCGGCCGCCTTGGAGTGAATGACGACGTGAACGGGCTCGCCGTTACCATCCCCGAAAATATGCACTTTCCCTCCCGCATCGGTGACGGAAAGCTTTCCTTTGCGGACAAGGCGAGAAAGGATTCTTTCAAGCAACCAGTTCATCGCATAACCCCCAAAACTCCCGGGAGGCCGCAAGTATGAAACAATTTCGATACGCTTGAAAAGGGGCCAAGAAGGCGTCAGGGCATAGCCCATCGCTTACTCTTGCCGCTTCTTGCCATTCAGACCATAAAAAATCGTGGAACTGGTGCTTTTCTCCCTAAGGCCTCTAAAAGATGCAAGCCACGATCAAGACAACTGATCCAGACAATGCCAGACAATAGAAAAGCCGGGCGCGAGGCGCCCGGCTTTCAGTTTCGACAAAAAGCGAAAGCTATGCGTTTTCGTCGGTCTCCTCGGCGGCCGTCTCGTCGCCGGCAGCCTCGTCATCTTCATACTCGGCTTCCGGATCGAAGAATTCGTCGGGACGCGCGCTATCATTGATGTCGTCGCCGTAGATGGCCTCAGCAGAATCCAGCGTCTCACCGCGCGCCTGGCGCTCGGCCTCGTCGCTCGAACGCGCGATGTTGAGTGTCACGGTGACCTCAACTTCAGGATGAAGCGCAATGGCCACATTCATCAGGCCGATGGTCTTGATCGGCTGGTTGAGCTCGACCTGGTTGCGACCGATTTTGAAGCCTTCTTCAGACAGAATCTCGACGATGTCGCGCGTTGCAACAGAACCGTAGAGCTGGCCGGTCTCGGCAGCCGAACGAACGACGACGAAAGACTTGCCGTCGAGCTTTTCAGCGACGCCTTCGGCTTCCTTCTTCTGTTCCAGGTTACGTGCTTCGAGTTCGACGCGCTGGCTCTCGAATTTCTTTCGGTTGGCTTCATTCGCGCGCAGAGCCTTGCCTTTGGGCAGGAGGAAGTTGCGTGCGTAGCCATCTTTGACCTTCACCACGTCGCCCATCTGGCCGAGCTTGGCGATACGCTCAAGGAGAATAACGTCCATCGTTTCTGTCCTTTGTCTTCGGCGCCTTGCGCCGGAATCTCTTCGAGGCAGGTCAGAAACGGGAATGCCGGTGCGCGGCATTTAAGTCGCTGTCCTGCCCAGTGCGGCAGTTAGGGGGATTTGCCCCAACTCGGGATTTGAAAAACCTCAACCGCGCCCGCCGCGGGGAGGGGCCGGGCGGATAGCCGCCCGAGCCGAAGTAACTTACTTCACCACGTAGGGAAGAAGGCCCAGGAAGCGGGCGCGCTTGATGGCCTTGGCCAGCTCACGCTGCTTCTTCTGGCTCACCGCCGTAATGCGGGAGGGAACGATCTTGCCACGCTCAGAAATGTAGCGCTGCAGGAGCTTCACGTCCTTATAATCGATCTTCGGTGCGTTGGCGCCGGAGAACGGGCAGGTCTTGCGACGACGGTGGAACGGGCGCCGCGTCGGGATCTGGTTGATATCGACCATTATTCGGAGCCTTCCTTGTTGCTATCGCGGTCATGGTCGCGGCGCGGGCCACGATCGTCACGGCGCGGGCCGCGTGGGCCACGGTCGTCACGGCGCGGGCCACGGTCATCGCGGCGCTGCATCATTGCGGAAGGGCCTTCCTCATGCGCGTCGACGCGAACCGTCATGAAACGCAGGATATCTTCAGAAAGGCCCATCTGGCGCTCGACTTCCTTGACGGCTTCGGCCGGGGCGTCGATGTCCATGAGCGTGAAGTATGCCTTGCGGTTCTTTTTGATCCGGTAGGCGAGGGACTTCTGTCCCCAGTTTTCGACCCGGCCAACGGAGCCGCCACCAGCTTCGATCACACCCTTGTATTGTTCAACAAGAGCATCGATCTGCTGCTGCGAGAGATCCTGCCGGGCAAGGAACACGTGTTCGTAAAGTGCCATTGTCTTGCCTTTCTTCGTTTCCATCCACCGGCCAGCGGCTAAGCCTCTGCGACTAGTCTTGTCCCCGAGGGGCCGAAGAAAAGCGCGTTGGACGGTCGAGAGCGGAGACACGGGAGGCGGAAGAACCTGTCTTCACAGCGCACGCTTCACGAATTCGATAAGCGAACGGCCCTCCGTTCAGCCCCCAGCTGAGACCGGCAGATCGCGCGCTTATACAGAGTTCTCTCGCAGAAGCAAGGCCAGGTCATGTCTTGAGCTTGTACCCTGTCTTGAAAATCGACCAGATGGCGCTGAGGCAGAGGACAAGGAAGAAGCAAATCATGGCAATGCTCACGCCGATCCCCACGTCCGAAGTCTCGTAGAAGCTCCAGCGGAAACCGCTGATAAGGTAGAGCACGGGATTGGCAAGCGTCACCTTTTGCCAAAACTCTGGCAACATTTCGATGGAGTAGAACGAGCCTCCAAGAAAGACGAGTGGCGTGACCACCAGCAACGGAATCAACTGGAGCTTCTCAAAATTGTCGGCCCAGATGCCGATGATGAAGCCGAAGAGACTGAAAGTTATCGCCGTCATCACCAGGAAGAACAGCATCCAGAATGGGTGCTTGATCTCAATGGGCACAAAAAGATGCGCCGTTGCCAGTATAATCAGACCAAGGATCAGCGACTTGGTTGCAGCTGCCCCTACATAGCCAATCACGATCTCTAGAAATGAGATAGGTGCCGACAACACCTCGTAAATCGTGCCGATGAACTTGGGAAAGTAGATGCCGAACGACGCGTTGGAGATGGAGTTCTGGAGCAGTGTCAGCATCATAAGGCCGGGCACGATGAAGGCACCATACTGGACGCCATCGATCGCCTCGATGCGCGAACCGATGGCTGCACCGAAAACGATGAAATAAAGCGATGTCGACAGAACGGGCGAAATCACGCTTTGCAGGAGCGTGCGCTTCATGCGCGCCATTTCGAAGAGGTAGATGGCTTTGACGGACTGAAAATTCACGGGGCTTCCTCCTCGACGAGGCTCACAAAGATATCCTCGAGCGAGCGCTGCTCGGTATCGAGGTCTTTTACGGTTATTCCGGCAGAGGACAAGGCCGAGAGGAGCGTGGCTATACCGGTGCGCTGCGCGGCCGTGTCATATTGATAGGTGAGGCGGGTGCCAGCCATATCCAGGGCCAGTTCATAGTCGGACAGGGCTTCGGGAATCTGGTCGATCGGCTGTTGCAGGTCCAGAGTGAGTTGCTTCTGGCCAAGCTTACGCATCAGTTCGACCTTATCTTCGACCAAAAGCAGTTCACCCTTGCGAATGACGCCAACCCTGTCGGCAATTTCCTCGGCCTCCTCGATGTAGTGCGTGGTGAGAATGATAGTGACGCCTGTGTCACGCAGCCGGTTGACCAGACGCCACATATCCTTGCGCAATTCCACATCAACGCCGGCGGTGGGCTCATCCAGAAACAGGATGCGTGGTTCATGCGCCAGGGCCTTGGCAATCATCACGCGCCGTTTCATACCCCCTGAAAGAGCCATGATCCTTTCGTCTTTCTTTTCGAAAAGGGAGAGGTCGCGAAGTATTTGTTCGATCAGGGCCGGTGCGGGCTTTTTGCCAAAGAGGCCACGGCTGTAGGTAACCGTGTCCCAGACGGTCTCGAAGGACTCCACGTGAAGTTCCTGAGGAACAAGGCCGATGAGCTGGCGTGCTTGCCGGAAATCGGCCACGATGTCGTGTCCCTCCACAGTAACCGTACCGGTCGACGGCTTCACCAGGCCGCAAATGATCGATATCAACGTGGTCTTGCCGGCACCGTTGGGGCCGAGTAAGGCGAGAATCTCGCCGCGCCTTATCTCGAGGTCGACCGATTTCAGAGCGGTCAATCCAGTGTCGTAGGTCTTGGAAAGGTCTTTGATTGAAAGTGCGGTCGTCATCGAAAACATCCGTCATGTCGGGGCAGTGGCAGGCCGCGAACATATAGGCAATGTGCAGTCCGCTTGCCAGCGCGCTCACGAGCTCGCTGACATTTCCTGACATGAACAGACGGTTTCTTTTCCCGTGCCCGGATCAGTTGTTTTCCGGGTCAGTCTCCGCTGCAAAGGCGAGTTGTCCGCAGCGCACCATCGCGAAAAGCGTTGGAATGCCAACAATCACGGAAAGAATGACTTCGCCAACGGTCTGAAGGTGAAGCAATCCGGAGATTCCCCATATCCCCGCAGCGGAGGCGGTTGCCACTTCCGTTGAAATGAAGAGCGTCACAGAGACAAAGCCCAGCGTCTGGGCGAGCGTGAGCCGGCGGCGAGGCGCAATTTCCTGCAGCTGTGGCTCATTTGGTTCGAGAGTCATGTTTAAAATACCCGTGCACGCCACCGGAAATGGGGCGGAAGAGCGATACATCTCTCCTCAATTGTGGAATTTTCATGTCAAGGACATCGCACTCTGAAAAAGCCCAAAAAGCTTGACGTGCCGATCGTGTTGCGTCACCAGAGGCGCCCGATAACGATCAATACCGGAGATTTGGCGATGGGCACAGCTTTCACCTTTCCAGGTCAGGGAAGCCAGGCTGTCGGCATGGGGCGCGATCTTGCTGACGCGTTTCCCGAGGCGCGGGACGTTTTCCAGGAAGTCGATGACGCGCTGGAACAGAATCTGTCCAGAATCATGTGGGACGGTCCCGAGGATGAACTGACGCTCACTGCCAATGCGCAACCTGCACTCATGGCTGTTTCCATCGCCACGATGCGGGTCATGGAAAAGGGGGGGCTCTCGCTCAAGGGCAAAGTGTCTTACGTTGCCGGCCATTCGCTTGGCGAATATTCCGCATTGTGTGCTGCAGGAACTTTTTCTCTGGCTGATACCGCCCGCCTTTTGCGCATTCGCGGCAATGCCATGCAGGCTGCAGTGCCTGTAGGGCAAGGAGCGATGGCGGCTATCATCGGTCTCGAGGCTGCAGATGTCGACGCTGTTTGTGCGATTGTTGGCAAAGAGGGTGTTTGCCAGATCGCCAATGACAATGGTGGCGGCCAGCTTGTGATATCCGGAGCCAAAGGCGCCGTCGAAGAAGCCGCGAAGCTTGCCTCAGAAAAGGGCGCCAAGCGCGCGATCATGCTTCCGGTATCGGCACCATTCCATTCCGCCCTTATGCAGCCGGCAGCCGACGCGATGCGCGATGCCCTCGCCGATGTCAGAAAGCACGCTCCGGCTGTTCCGGTAGTGGCCAATGTCACCGTGACCCCTGTCACTGATCCTGAAGAGATCGCCGAAAGGTTGGTCGAGCAAGTCACGGGTCGGGTGCGGTGGCGCGAAACCATCGGCTGGTTTGGTGATAACGGTGTGGACACACTATACGAGATCGGTTCGGGCAAGGTGCTGTCAGGTCTTGCCCGCCGCATCAATCGCGATCTCGTAGCGGTTCCGGTCAACACGCCGGCAGAGATAGAAACGGCTATGGCGGCGCTCCTCTGAGCCCGCATGGCCGATAACAAGACATTCAGGTGATTGGGAAGGAAATGGCCATGTTTGATCTGAGCGGCCGCAAGGCACTGGTAACAGGAGCGTCGGGCGGTATCGGCCAAGCGATCGCGCGAGCCCTTCATGCTCAGGGCGCGATCGTCGGTCTGCACGGCACGCGGGTTGAGAAGCTGGAAACCCTGGCTTCCGATCTCGGCGACCGCGTGAAACTGCTTCCCGCCAACCTTTCAGACCGTAGCGAAGTCAAGCAGTTGGCCGAAAAGGCGGAATCGGAACTTGAGGGTGTCGACATTCTTGTGAACAATGCCGGCATCACCCGCGACGGCCTATTCGTGCGCATGAGCGATGATGATTGGGACCAGGTTCTGGAGATCAACCTCGGTTCTGTTTTCAGGCTTACACGTGAATTGACACATCCGATGATGCGCCGTCGATTCGGCCGGATCGTCAACATCACCTCTGTCGTCGGTGTAACCGGCAATCCCGGCCAGGCGAATTACTGTGCTTCCAAGGCGGGTCTGATCGGCTTTTCGAAGTCGCTTGCTCAGGAAATCGCAAGCCGGTCGATCACCGTGAACTGCGTTGCGCCAGGATTTATCGAATCGGCCATGACCGACAAACTCAGCGAAAAGCAGCGGGACGCGATCATGGGGGCCATTCCCATGAGGCGTATGGGCAGTGGCGATGAAATCGCGTCCGCCGTCACCTATCTTGCCTCCAATGAAGCTTCTTACGTCACAGGCCAGACCGTCCACGTCAATGGCGGCATGGCAATGATCTGAACGTGGGAGAGTGAGGAATAACGCTTGGCGCGCGCGTTAAAATCGTGATAAGCGCCCGCTCGAAGCCGTTCCGCACACCGCATGCACAATGTGCATCGTCAACGGAGCATAACAGACTGGGCGTCGAGCGTATCGGCGCTTTAGTCGTCATTTCGCTTGATTAGCGGCATTCGTGCGGCTAACGAAGATCGGAAATTCAGAAAGTCGAGGGTTCTCTCATGAGCGATACTGCAGAACGCGTTAAGAAAATCGTTGTCGAACATCTGGGCGTCGAAGGCGACAAGGTGACCGAAGGCGCAAGCTTCATTGATGATCTTGGTGCAGACAGCCTCGACACGGTCGAGCTGGTCATGGCCTTTGAAGAAGAGTTCGGCGTTGAAATTCCGGATGACGCTGCCGAGACGATTCTCACCGTTGGCGACGCGGTGAAATACATCGACAAGGCGACCACCTGAGGCCGTCCGGCGTTTTCATTACGAAACGTAGTCAAGGCGGATAATCAGCATATGAGACGCGTCGTCGTCACCGGTATGGGGCTTCTTTCACCCTTCGGCCTCGGTGTTGAACATGGGTGGAAGAGCCTGCTTTCGGGCAAGAGTGCGGCCAGCCGTATCGATCGTTTTGAGGTCGATGATCTGGCCTGCAAAATCGCCAATTCGATCCCTCGCGAAGGCGAAGGGGCTTTCGACCCTGATGGTTTTCTGGAGCCGCGTGAGCAACGCAAGATCGGTGAATTTATCACCTACGGCATTGCTGCAGCTGATCAGGCGCTGGAGGATTCAGGCTGGAAGCCGGAAACCGAGGACGAAAAATATGCCACCGGTGTGCTTATTGGCTCGGGGATCGGTGGCATTGAGGGTATTGCTGAGAACGCCTTGACGCTTGCTGAGCGCGGCCCGCGCCGCATCAGCCCCTTCTTCATTCCTGGCAACATCATCAATCTGGTCTCCGGCCAGGTATCGATCCGCCATGGGCTGAAAGGGCCGAACCATGCGGTGGTGACCGCGTGTTCAACCGGTGCGCACGCCATTGGCGATGCCGCTCGGCTTATCATGCTGGGGGATGCCGACGTCATGCTCGCAGGCGGTGCGGAAGCGCCGATCACACGCCTGTCCATTGCCGGCTTTTCTGCATGCAAAGCACTTTCCACCAGCTTCAACGACACGCCAGAAAAGGCTTCTCGTCCCTATGATCGCGATCGTGACGGTTTTGTCATGGGCGAGGGTGCCGGCGTGGTTGTTCTGGAAGAGTTGGAGCACGCAAAGGCACGCGGTGCCAGGGTCTATGCGGAAGTGGTTGGCTATGGCCTGACGGGCGACGCTTACCACATCACGGCTCCGGCCGAGGATGGTGACGGCGCCTATCGCTGCATGAAGGCTGCGTTGAAGCGCGCAGGTCTTTCCGCCGCCGATGTGGATTACATCAACGCTCATGGTACATCCACCATGGCGGACACGATTGAACTCGGTGCCGTGGAGCGGCTCCTCGGGGATGCTGCGAGCAAGGTGTCGATGTCCTCCACCAAATCCTCGATCGGGCATCTTCTGGGTGCAGCCGGCGCGGCGGAGGCCATTTTCTCGGTTTTGGCCATTCGCGATAATATCGCCCCGCCGACCATCAATCTCGACAATCCACAGGTGGAAACACCCATAGACTTGGTGCCCAATCAGCCGCGCGAGCGACAGGTTGACGTGGCATTGTCCAACTCTTTTGGCTTTGGTGGCACCAATGCGTCTCTCGTATTCAAACGGTATGACGCCTGAGGCTTTGCAATAACAGGCTTGCAGTTTTGCCATTTTCGCAATTCAGTCTGGCAGTCACGAATCGAAACAGTGGTCACCAGGCTCTGGAAGAGCGGTCTTCTGAAGCCAGCGTGATCGCTCAGGGTGTTTATACAGATTAGGACAGGACCGGCGACCATTGGCGCCGTTCTGAGGGAGCGGTCCAACAGGCATGACAGGGACTTCCGGAGACAATACGGGCTACGGCCGTCAGGCGGGCGAGGAACGCGGTCGAGCGTTCAAATCGGCCAACCAAACCTTGCGGCCAGAGGCTGGCACACCGCCTCCGCGGCGCTCGAAGCGTGCGCGCAGCCAGTTTGTGGTGTTCCTGAACTTCGTGTTCTCATCCATCGTGTTTCTGGTCATTCTTGCCGGTTTCGCATTTTACTTTGGCAAGCGGGAATTCCATCAGCCAGGCCCTTCGCGGACGGCTGAGACCGTTATGATCAAGCCGAACACCGGTGTTCGTCAGATTGCAAGCCTGCTTGAGCGAGAAGGCGTTATCTCCGATGCCCGGATATTCTCGCTCGGCGTTCGCGCCTATGGCGCGGATTCCGAGTTGAAGGCGGGCGAGTACGCCATCGATGCCGGCGCTTCCATGCATGAGATCATGGAATTGTTGAAGAGCGGCAAAAGCGTTCTTTACTCGCTCACCATTCCTGAGGGCCAGACCGTGTTCCAGGTGTTCGAGCGGATCCGTGAAACCGAAGAGCTTTCTGGCACTCTGCCCGAGGAACTCCCGCCCGAAGGCAGTCTTGCTGCCGATACGCTACGTTTCACGCGCGGGATGGACCGGACGGCGGTCGTGGAGAAACTGCTCGAGGATCAGCGAGAGCTTGTCGACAGCATCTGGGAACGTCGCGACGAAGACTTGCCCATTCAGGACAAGAACGAATTCGTGACGCTCGCTTCCATCGTGGAGAAGGAGACTGGCATAGCTGACGAACGCCCGCGGGTTGCCGCCGTGTTCATCAACCGTTTGCGCAAAGGCATGCGTCTGCAGTCGGATCCCACGATCATTTACGGGTTGTTCGGTGGTCAGGGGAAACCATCTGATCGACCGATTTATCGATCCGATCTCGACAAGAAAACGCCCTACAACACTTACCTGATCGATGGTTTGCCGCCCACACCCATTGCCAATCCTGGCCGCGCGGCACTTGAGGCCGTGGCCAATCCCTCTCAGACGGATGAGCTTTATTTCGTCGCCGATGGAACAGGCGGGCACGTTTTCGCCAAGACGCTCAAGGAACACAACGAAAATGTCGCTCGCTGGCGCAAGGTGGAACGCGAGCGGCGGGCGGAGGGTGAGAGCGCCGGCGAGAACGGCTCGAACTGAGCCGGTGCGCGCGTTGACACGACTGCACGAGGGGGAGGCATGAGCAGGCTCCAGAGCATGACGGGTTTTGCCCGTGCCGCACGCGACCACGATGCAGGAAGCGTCGCCTGGGAGGTGAAGTCGGTCAACGGGCGTAGCCTCGAAGCGCGCTTTCGTCTGCCGGCAGGCTTCGAGCGCATCGAGCAGACGGCGCGTCAGCGCCTGCAGAAGCGATTTTCCCGCGGCAATGTTCAGGCCTCACTCACTTTCACGCAGAGCGCCGCTTTGCGCCGCCCTGTCGTCGACGAGGACTTTCTAAAAGAGATTGCGGCTCTTGCCGGACGGTTGCAGGACCAGTTCGGCACGGGGCCGGCAACAGCCGATGGGCTGCTGGGTCTGCGTGGGGTTCTCGATTTCGCCGATCCAGTCGCGGATGAAGAGATGCGCGCGTCCCTGGATGAGGCGATCCTTGCGGCCTTCGACGAAGCGCTGCAGGGCCTTGAGGAAGCCCGCCGGGATGAGGGCAGTGCGTTGCAAGCAATAATGCTCGATCATGTGACGCGTATTGAGGCCTTGACCGATCAGGTGGAAGCTGATGCTTCGCGCTCTCCCGAGGCCATTCGGGAGCGACTGCGAGAGCAGGTAGCGCGACTTCTCGATGCAACCACCGGCTTCGATTCGGATCGTTTGCATGCGGAAGCAGCCATTCTCGCGGCAAAAGCCGACATACGCGAGGAAATTGACCGTCTGCGCACGCACATTGCATCGGCGCGGGCGCTGATCGCCGCAGGCGGCCCCGTCGGGCGAAAGCTCGACTTTCTGGGCCAGGAGTTCAACCGCGAATCCAATACGCTTTGCTCAAAATCCAATGCGGCAACCGTGACGGCCATTGGCCTGGAGCTGAAGGCCGTGGTGGATCAGTTTCGCGAGCAGGTGCAAAATCTGGAGTAGACCATGTCCTCGGAATTCTCGCCTGCCGTTTCCACCGACGTCTCGCGGCGCGGTCTTATGCTGGTACTGTCCTCGCCCTCGGGGGCGGGAAAATCCACCATCGCGCGCACATTGCTGGCGCAGGTGCCAGGTTTCGAGCTTTCTGTCAGCGTGACGACGCGTGCGCGTCGAGGCAGCGAGATCGAAGGGGTCCATTACCATTTCAAGTCGCAGCGCGAATTCGAGATCATGCGCGACAATGACGAGCTGCTCGAATGGGCCGAAGTTCACGGCAATTTTTACGGCACCCCACGCGGCCCGGTGGAGAGGGCGCTCACAGAGGGCCGCGATATGCTCTTTGACATAGATTGGCAGGGAGCAGAGCAATTGCGCGAGAAGATGCGCGGCGATGTCGTGTCGATCTTCATTCTGCCGCCGACCATGAAAGAGCTACTCGGCCGTCTCACACGGCGCGCAGAAGATACGCCGGAGATCATTCAAACACGTTTGAAGAACGCACGCACCGAGATCGAAAAGTGGATTGACTACGATTACGTGGTCATTAATGACCAGCTTGATCGGGCCTTTTCTTCAGTACGCTCGATCGTCGAGGCAGAGCGCCTTCGCCGCGACCGGCGTCCCGGCCTGTTCGATTTCGTGGCAGGGCTTTTGGCAGAAGAGGCGAACTGACGCTTAGGCGTTGTTAGCCAGCGTGACGAATTCAGCCACCGAAAGCGTCTCTGCCCGGCGCGTGGCATCAATCCCCGCCCGTGCCAGAAGCGTCTCCCCACCGAGCGATTTCAGGCTCTGGCGCAGCATTTTGCGGCGTTGTCCGAAGGCCGCTTCGGTGATCTTCGCCAGCTTCGCCGGATCGACGGCCAGCGGTGCCATGCGCGGGACGATATGCACCACCGACGAGGTCACTTTGGGCGGCGGGGTAAAGGCTTGTGGGGGCAGGTCGAAAGCGATCTTTGCCTCCGTGCGCCACCCGGCCAAAACCCCAAGCCGGCCATAGGTCTTGTCGCCAGGCTGCGCGACGATCCGTTGCGCCACCTCGCGTTGAAACATCAATGTCATGGAGGCGTAGAAGGGCGGCCAGCTTTCCGGCGTCAGCCAGCGCAGCAGAAGCTCGGTGCCGATGTTATAGGGCAGGTTCGCCACGATCCGTACATCACCTGCCGCATGCGGTGCCAGAGCGGCGAAATCCGTTTCCATGGCATCGCCACTGACAACGTCAAGCCGGCCCGGATAGTGACCGGCGATTTCAGCCAGGGCGTCAAGGCAGCGTTCATCGCGCTCGACAGCTATGACACGTTCGGCGCCTGCCATGAGAAGTGCTCGCGTCAGGCCTCCCGGGCCGGGGCCAACCTCGATCACCGTCGCGCCTTCGAGGTTTCCGGCAGCGCGCGCCACCTTCGCCGTCAAATTGAGATCGAGAAGAAAATTCTGACCGAGCGATTTCTTCGCGGCAAGGCCATGAGCGGCGATCACCTCGCGCAGCGGAGGCAGGCCGTCGGCGCTCATCGCACGCCACCGGCGTTGTTCGCCAGCTCACGCGCAAGCCTGATCGCCGCAATCATGCTGTCAGCTCGCGCAATGCCTTTGGAAGCAATATCAAACGCTGTGCCATGGTCGGGAGAGGTGCGAATGAAGGGTAGACCAAGGGTAACATTCACTGTCTCGTCGAATGCAACGGTTTTAACGGGGATCAATGCCTGGTCGTGATACATGCAAAGCGCTGCGTCATAGCCTTGTCGAGCGCGAGCATGAAACATCGTGTCGGCGGGTAGAGGGCCAAATGCGTCGATGCCTTCCGCCTGTAACGCCTGGATTGCCGGTGCGATGATATCGTTGTCTTCGGTCCCCATTGCCCCGCCTTCGCCTGCATGGGGATTGAGGCCGGCGATCGCAAGCCGGGGGGCGGCAATGCCAAAGCGTTCGCGCAGATCGCGCGCGGCTATCCTGGCCGTTTCTTCAACAAGCTCCCGTGTAAGCGTTGAAGGAACCGTTGCCAGCGGCTCATGAACAGTCACCGGTATGGTGCGCAATTCAGGGCCTGCCAGCATCATCACAGGCTTTGCTGGAGCCCCGGTGATTTCTACTGCCAGATGACCGAGAAACTCCGTATGGCCAGGATAGCGGAAACCCGCGTCATAGAGTGGCTTCTTGGCTATGGGAGCTGTCACCACCGCTGCAGAGCGCATCTGCATCGTATCATCCACGGCCCGCGAAACCGCTTCGATGACGCCAGCAGCATTCACCGTTTCTGCATGTCCCGGATTGTCGGTCAGCCTGTTGTCGAGCGGCGAAATTGGCAGGTGTGTAGCAAAGCCGACCACCGCCTGTTCCGGTTCGGTTTCCGCAATCGGAACATCCAGTCCCAGGGACCGCGCTCGCGCCGAAACAAACGCCGGATCCCCAAGGAGGTAAAATGGAGGCAACTCATGCCTGCGTCTTTCGAGCCAGGCCTTGAGGATGATTTCGGGACCTATCCCGGAAGGATCGCCGATGCTGAGCGCGAGCGGGAGCACGACCCATCTCCTTCTGGAGAAATAGCTGGTGGAACGAAGAGGACCCTGTTGCGCCAGGCCCGTGGCAAGTCACCGCTGGCTAATGCGTGCATTCTTGCGCAATTCGGCGAGGAATTCTTGCGCTTCCTTTTCCATCGAGTCATTCCCCGAGTTTTCATTCTGGAAGACCATTTGCGCAACGCGATCATCGGAAACCTCTCGTGTGCTGCACACGCCGATGAACTCAACACCGCGTTCTGTTTCGCGAACGACGGTCGCACTTCCAGGAGTGGTTTTTATAACCTGCTCCTTCCAGTCGGTCGGCAACTCGGGCTCGAGAATACGGCCGAGGTCACGTACCGTCACGTCTATCAGGCCTTTGGCAAACTGACGCGTGCTATCGCAGCCCCGGAACCGGTCGCGCATGGCTTGCGCTTCACGCTTGCGTTTACCCATAAGACTGGAACGTTGCCCTGAAGGAACCACAAAGATCACCTGCTGGAGCATGTATTCGGTGGCGCTCGGTTTGCTGCCACCCTGCTGAAGCATTTTGGCGACCACATCCTGCTCGCTCATGCGACCTGCCGAACTGGAGCGTGCTTGCATGACTCGCCCCCAGCCGATCTGGGAGCGAATGAACTCCTTGAAATGATCGGCAGTGACTCCGCTTTGCGCCAAAACGGTGTTCAACTGGCTGGCCGTCATGCGATTGCCGCTGGCGAAGCGGGCATAAGCTTGATTCACCATCTCATCAGGTATGTTGATATTGCCGCGCTGCATTTCCTGAATTTTCAGCGTCTGCTCGATCATCTGATCGGTTGCTTTTTGACGTAGATTGCCGCCTTCACGCTGTAGTTTGAGGAACGCCATGCGACGATCGATATCGTAGCTGGTGATTGGCGCGTTGTTCACCACATAGCGGATTTCCGTCGCTTGTGCGACTGCTCCGGGAAGCAGTGGCAAGGTCGTTGCCATGGCCACCGCGAGAACGCCTGCGCTCAGAAATCGCCTGCAATTGCTAAACATCGTCATTGATCTCATCTTTGCACCCCGCAATTGCGTCTGAGATAACAGCAATTGCACGGGAGCTACAGTCCCTTAAGCTGTTTTATCGACATCGGGTGGGGCAAAAACGTGGCCTTTTGCTCCGGAAGAAGGCGCAAATGCCATGTGAAAAGGCCCCGTCACCTGAACGGGGCCTGAAATGAGACGGGCTAAAAGCTGGTGTTCAGCTCGCCGCTGCTGGTGCCGAAGTCGCCGATAGTTCGCAGCGAAATGCGGAAACCGAAAGACTGGCTGACTTCCTGCGTGTCGCGGTTCTTGCTGCGGGAATAGGTCATCGAATAAATGAAACATTCGTCCCCATACGAGAAACCATAGTCGTTCTTCACCAGGGTTTGACTCTCGACATCATATGTCCCCGACGCGAAGCCGCTCCAGTTCTCATCAAAGCGAACTTTGGCAACGCCGGTCACTTCCTGCCGGTCATCGTCAAACCCGTAGAGGGGTTGCGCTTCTATGTAAGCATATTGCAGCGACGTCGTGAGCTGGCCGAATGTCGCGGCTGTCTTCAGATCGGTTCGGCGGATGTCGAAGGTTTTCTCGTCGAATCGGGCTCCGGCGGAAAAGGCAAAGCCGTTCGGGCTGGCAATGCCGATCATGCCGACAAAATCGGAGACATCCGTCTCCAGGCCCGAATAGGCACCCGCATGGACGAGGTCCGTCTGGGCATACGGGTTCTCGCCAGCCAGATGATAGGATTGCCCAAACAGCCCCTGGGTGGTCCATCCATTGGCAAAACTGCCCGAATAGCGGATGCCGACATTGGCGCGCGTGCCACCTTCGATCCGGTCATACCCGGAGAATTTGTCGCGCTCGAACAGAGTTGTCGCGTCGAATACAAGCGACTGGGCGTCTTCGTTCGGAATGCCCAGCCTGTCCTGATAGGGGGCGTCCGGCCTTAGGAAAATCTGCGCCATCGGCTCCAGAACATGGCTGGCGCTGGAGGTGGAAAAAAGGATGGGCCAGCGAGCTTCGAGACCGGCCGTGGCCATGTAGCGGTAATAAGAGGAGCGAACATCGCTGCCGACGGCAGTGCTGTTCAACTCGAAACTGGTTACGCCATTGACCGTATTGGCATCGTAATCGGTGTAGATCGCATCTCCCCGCGCCTGCAGAATCGGCGTCACGACAAGACCGCCCGAGCTCACGAAGGACCGCTTCCACTCTGCTTCGGCTGTCATTCGGCTGGTCAGGCCTTCGACGCCATCGATTCGCTCATAAATCCCCGAATTCGCGGACGTCATGTTCCCGCTGAGGCTGTCCCGGTAAATGTTCTGAACATTTACATCGAAATTCAGCTCGCCGCCGGCAACGGCTTCATCCGGTGTGTAGGAATAATCGAAGCTGGGCAAAACCCAGGGTTGCTTGTCGTTCCGCGCGTTGGAGGCGGTATCGAGGACGTTTTCTTGTATGTCAAAATGATAGGCTCTCAGGTCGAAAAAATTCCGGTCGTCGAGGCCTGTCAGATAAAGCTGCGATGTCTGCACCGTGTCGGAAAAGCCGTCGATGCCATAGGTGCGTGAAAAATTCTTGTCGGTTTGCGCCAACACATCCCATCCAAACGTCCAGCGAGGATTGATGCTGAACTGGCCCTTCGAACCGACCATGCCGCGGCCGGTTTCACTCCTGTTGACCGTGTCCGCATCCCAGGCCTCCGGATTCTGTTGTTTGATACCGGCAATCTTGATGCTGTACTGGCCATTGTCAAAACGTTGGCGCCATTCGGCCTCCCCGAGAAAACCCTGCTTGGTGTAGTAGGTGCCTGTTACGGTCAGGTCGTAGGTCGGTGAAAATGCAAAGTAATAGGGGACGCTGATGCCAACCCCCATTTCTTCCTGATAGGAGGCGCCAGGTATAAGAAAGCCGGACTTTCTCTTCACGGTCGGATCAGCGACCTCGAAGAAGGGTAGGTAGGCGATCGGCATACCGAAGAATTCGAACCGGGAACCTTCGAAACGAACGGTTTTCGATTCGCCGTCCCAAATGATCTTCTGAGCCTTGATCTGCCAGATCGGTGGCTTGCCGGGTTTTTCGCGGCACGGCTCACACGCGGTGTAGACACCGTTGTTGAAGGTCGTCAGTTGGCCGCCGGAACGCTCTGCGCTTTCGGCAGCGAAATAGGTCTTGTCAACGGTCTCGATCCGTAAGGCGTTGACAAAGCCGTCACGGAAGTCGTCGGTGACATCGATCTCGTCGGCAAAAATCTTGTTGCCGTCTTCTTCGATGATCTGCACACGCCCGCGCGCCACCACCCGCGATGTCCGGCGATCATAGACCACGCGGTCTGCGACAAGGCTGTTGCCAGCGTATTCGATCTGCACACCGCCAGCAGCTGTGATTGTATTGAGATCGTTGTCGTAAATCAGATTCTCCGCCGTCAGGAGCATCTGCGCGCCCTGAGGCAAATCGGAAACATCCAGGCCGCCCGTCTGCGCAAGGGCAGTGGCCTGTGGAAGCAATGTATAGGTGCACAAGGTTGCCAACGCGGTTGCGCCCATCAAGTGCGCTAACCGTGTGGACATGCCGGCTCTCTTTGCCGCAACCCCCACTAACCGTCCTCCTTGTACAATAGGAAAGTCACCCCATAAAACATCGCCACGACCACAGGCGTCCAAGCAGCCACCACCGGAGGAACAACTCCAGCGCTGCCGAACGCCTTGACCAGGACCGAAACCACATAAAGCAGAAACCCGGCGAGGATTCCACCCAGAATCACCGTTGCTGACTGTCCCATTCTAGTAAATCTCATGGATACCGTAGCGGCAATCAGGGTCATGGCGACCAGCAGGAGTGGCAACACCACAAGTGAATGAAAATGCGTGGCAAACGCGTTTGCTTTGAGCCCGAAGGACCGAGCGACTTCAATCTTTCCAGGCAGTGCATAAATCGACGTTGCCTCGGGCCGGGCAAGCTGCTCGCCAACGAACTCCGGCTGAAGATTGGTTGCGATCTGGATGTTCTTGATTTTCTCTGCCGCAGCGGTGCCGCGTCGACGTGCCACGCCCTGCAAATCCCAATATCCGTCGCGGAGGAACGCTCGGTCGGCATCCAGACGTTCGAAGATGCGACCTTCGGCATCGATTCGGAAGAATGTTGGACGTACCAGCACTTGGCCGCCGTTCAATACAGCATTTGACCCTACAATGGTTTCCTCGTCGCCCGAACGCTGCTTGATCCATTGCTCGGCTTCCGAGTTGGTGCTGCTTTTGGCGCCCCGCACCTGGGCTTCGACGCTCTGGGCCTGGGCGAAGCCGTTGGCAGCGAGCGGATTGAGTGCAGCCACTGCCAGCACGCCAAATAGAAAAGAGCCAAAAGCGATCGGTGTTAGAAACTGCCAGGCTGACACGCCGGCGGCGCGAGCCACGACGAGTTCATATTTGCGGTTCAGGCTGATCAGCGTCGCCATCGCTGCTATGAGCCCGATAAAGGGTATAGCCTGCAAGAGGATGATCGGCGTCTGCAGCGCCGCGAGTGAGAAAGCCCATTGCGCAGTATAGCCGGGCAATCCGGCCGAGCGACTCGACACCTCCGCGAACGTAACGATGAAGATCAGCAGGCCAATGCCGAAGAAGTTCCATGCTGCAATCGAGGCGTATCGGCGGAAGAAGTAGCCGCCCAGTGTCAGGCCGATCATCCGCGCCTCCCGGCCGGTGTCCGCCTGCTTGCGAGCCTGACGCGCCAATGCGTCATGCTGTCGGTCAGTCGTTGCAGGCGCGCGTTCAGCTTCTCAACCCAGTGCGTTGGCAATTCCATTACACGATTGGTGAGGATGAAGAATGCACATAGTCCAATCATCAAAAGGGGAGCGGCGTAGAGCACGAAGGAAAAGAATGGAGAGCTTTCCGCTTCCGTGCCCGAATAGAACCCGACCCAGCGCACAATCAGCGAAATTGCCATTGTGGTCACAATTGGATGGAGCCTAGCCTCACGGAAGGATCGCGCATCACCTGCGACGGCTAGCGCTACCATCGCGAAAACGAGCGGATACAACCATTCCGAAAGCCGCATATGCAGCTCGGCACGGATGATCTGGGGCGACTTCTTGTAGAATGTGTCATTCACATCCGGATTCAGAAGAAAGGCGAGTGACCGGTCCTTCGGATGCAGTGTCGGTTCTCCCCCACCTCCGCTCGTGAACTGCGAAAGGTCGAACGCATAGGAATCGAAGCGGATCGTCGAGACGTCGCCATTCACCGATTGACGCTGCACCATCCCATCCTGCATTACTAGGATTGAGCCCTCCTCGCGCTCCACTGCCGCACCGGTTCGCGCGTGGTAGACGAGTTTGGTGTTCTCGTCGCGCGAATCGGCCACGAAAATGCCGCCCAGAAGCCCGTTGGGCAGGCGCTCTGAGACCTGCACAAAAAGCCCGTCATCCACTTTCTGAAAGGATCCTTCCTGCAGCACGGTGGTAATGAGGTCTGCGCGGGCGTTGGCCAATACGGACCGGAACGCCTGACGTGAGGCGGGCTCCAGTGTGTTGTTGATCAGGAAGGAGGCAAGGCTGGCACCGATTGCGATGATGAGTATCGGGCGGATGATGGTGGCGCGCGGCGCGCCCGACGCGTTGATGACCACGAGCTCGGAATCCGAGTTCATCGTCGCAAGCGTTTGAGCCACAGCGATGCCGAGCGCAAAGGGGATCACGATGGGAATGACGGACGGCAGAACGAGGGCCGCGACGAAAAAGAATGTGCCGGCGGATTGTCCGCTATCGGTCACGAGATCGATCCGGTTGAGGACCTGCGTGGTCCACACCAGTGCGATCACCCACAGCAACGCCGCCGCGAACAGGGCGAAGGTGCGACGCATGATGTAAAGTTCGATCACCCGCATGGATATCGACAATCCGTTTCGTTGGAACAGCCCTTTAAAGGCGCGCGCGAACCTAACGGTCCTGAAACGCGCGCACAATGCGCAACTGCCGGCTTTGAAGGGCGGCCCACCATTTCTTGTCCCATGGGTGACTGTGGGTGGGATTGGTTAGAAAATGCGAAACAAACGCGGTTAACAGCTTGCTTATGGATCAATAATCGAGGCGTGCAGGGCGCACGCATCGGTGAAAATTCGGGAACCCCCTGTGTGCGGGCCTTGCCAATTTGCATAAAACCTCCAAGATCGCCGGCGCCCTTTATCGACCAATCACGGAAATCTGGGAAATATCATGACCGACAGACCGAGTGTCTCCTTCGCCAAATTTGCAATGCCCGGCAAGGGCACCGTCATCGTTCTGGCAAGCGAAGGCGGCGGTCTGGGAGAGAAAGCGCAGACTTGTGATCCCGAAGGCGTGTTTGCGCGGGCCTTCGAGGTGTCGGGATTCTCGGGTAAACTTGCAAAGAGCGTTGAGGTTCTGGCACCTGCAGGGTCGCAGCTTGATCGGCTGACAGCCATTGGCGTCGGCAAGCCCGATGAGCTTGCAGAAGAGCCGCTTCTGAAAATCGGCGGTGCGGCGCTGGCCGCCGGCAAGTCAGCTTCCGAGATCACCGTCGTGGCGGATGTCGACGGCACCGAAATCGATGCGGCGGCGGCAGCCAATCTGGCGCTTGGCATGCTGTTGCGCGCCTACAGCTTCGACAAATACAAAACCACAAGCAGAGAGAATGGAAACGACAAACCTGCCAAGAAGCTGAAAATTGTCATTCAGTGTGCAGACCCATCTGCAGCAAAAAAGGCTTTTGCTCGCGCCGAGGCTGTCGCAAATGGCGTGCTGCTGGCGCGGGATCTCGTCAACGAGCCTGCCAATGTCCTTGGTCCGGTCGAGTTTGCGGCAAAAGCGAAAGACCTGGAAAAGCTCGGCGCCAAGGTCGAAATTCTGACCGAGAAGGAGATGAAGAAGCTCCGCATGGGCGCGTTGCTAGGCGTCGCACAGGGCTCGGTCCGGCCTCCACGCCTGGCGATCATCGAGTGGAATGGTGGCAAGGCGAAAGAGAAGCCTGTCGCCTTCGTCGGCAAAGGCGTTGTCTTCGATACGGGAGGAATCTCCATCAAGCCGGCTGGCGGTATGGAAGACATGAAGGGGGATATGGGCGGCGCCGCCGCCGTCATCGGCGTCATGCATACGCTCGCCGCCCGAAAGGCAAAGGTTAACGCTGTCGGTCTGATCGGCCTTGTGGAGAACATGCCTGACGGCAATGCCCAGCGTCCCGGCGACATCGTGACATCCATGTCCGGCCAGACCATTGAGGTGATCAACACCGATGCGGAAGGGCGGCTCGTGCTCGCCGATGTGCTCTGGTATTGCAATGAACGCTACAAGCCGCAGTTCATGGTCGATCTCGCCACGCTCACCGGTGCCGTCATGGTGGCGCTCGGACACCACCGGGCGGGGCTGTTTTCGAACAACGACACGCTGGCTGAGCGGCTTTTCTCTGCCGGCGAGGCAACGGGCGAGAAGGTCTGGCGCCTGCCCCTTGGCGAAGAGTATGACAAGCAGATTGATTCGAAGAATGCGGACATGAAGAATTCTGCTGGCCGCATGGCCGGTTCCATCACGGCCGCTCAATTCCTCAAGCGTTTCGTCAAGGATGATGCGTGGGCGCATCTTGATGTTGCGGGCACGGCCATGGGCGCGCCGCTTGACGACATCAATCGATCCTGGGGGTCGGGTTTCGGTGTGCGCCTGCTCGACCGCCTAGTAGCGGACAATTACGAATAGGCCGATGGATGTTCTCTTCTACCACCTGACCGAATCGACACTGGAGGAGGCGCTACCGCCTCTGGTGGAGAAGAGCCTCGAGCGGGGGTGGAGGGCGGTGATCCAGACCGGCACCCGCGAACGCTGCGAGGCGCTCGACAGCTGGCTTTGGACATGGCGCGAGGAGGCCTTCCTCGCCCATGGAACGGATCGGGATGTGCATCCCGAGCACCAACCGGTGCTGTTGACCGATGCGGCAACCAATCCGAATGGTGCGCAGATACGCTTTTTTGTGGATGGAGCCGATCCGACCGGGGTGGACGGGTATGAGCGTGCTGTCGTGATGTTCGACGGCCACGATGCCGGGCAACTCGACGCTGCGCGCGGGTACTGGAAATCGCTCAAATCTGCCGGCCATGCCGTCACCTATTGGCAGCAGGGGCCTGACAGACGCTGGCAGAAGAAGGCCTAGACGACCGATTCGCTTTGGGGCAGTAGAGCAACTTGCCTTGCAGGGCCACTCGTACTGAACTCGTCGAAGGGCGAGGGGACCTGGCGCCAACAATGCACCGAAACACTAGCCGATTTCTTCCAGAATCGCTTCGATTTCACCCAGATGTGTGATTTTGCGGAACCGCGGTTCAGTGCGCGGTTCATCGGCATATTCGTGCGCCCAGGTCAGATCATGCGGCACGAAAACGCCCCATGATCCGGCCTCGATTGCCGGTATCACGTCGGATTTGAGCGAATTGCCGATCATCATCGCGTGATCCGGCCCTTCGCCTTGCGCCGCGAAAATTCGCTGGTAGGTTCCGCGGGACTTGTCGCTGACGATCTCGACGGCGTCGAAATAATCGCCAAGGCCCGATGCCGCCAGCTTGCGTTCCTGATCAAACAGGTCGCCCTTGGTAATCATTACCAGCCGATAACGCCCCGCGAGGGCCTCCAGCGCCTCGTGCGCGTAGGGCAGGGTTTCCACCGGATGGTCCAGCATTTCCCTACCTGCGTCGAGAATGTCGCGGATCGTCGAGGCTGGCACTTGCCCATCCGTCACCTCGATGGCGGTCTCGATCATCGAGAGAGTGAATCCCTTGATGCCGAAACCATATTTTCCAAGATTGCGTTTCTCAGCCTGCAGAAGGCGCTCCGTCAGGTGCCCGGCCTCTGCGAAATCCGCAAGAAACTCTGCAAAGCGCGCCTCCGTCAGGCGATAGAAGCGTTCATTGTGCCAAAGCGTGTCATCGGCGTCGAAGCCGATGGTGAGAAGCCGTTTCACGAAGCCATCCCTTCCTCATAATCACTGGAAAGCGAGAGCCAGCGATCTTCGTGCTTCGCCAGCATGGTAGCAAGGTCGGAGCGTTCCTTGGCCAGTTCCGAAGCCTTTTTCGGCTCCTGGTCGTAGAGGCTCGCATCGGCAAGCCGCGCCTCTATGGCGTCGATCCTCTTGCGGGTTCTCTCGATCAGCCCTTCCGTGGCCTTGATTTCCTTGGCAAGCGGTTCGAGAGCCGCGCGTTTGCGCGCCGCCTCTTTGCGCTTGTCAGCCTTGGAGGCCTTGTCTGTCTCCCGCTTCTCCCGATTGCGGCTGGCGCCACCCGTCACGCGGGCGCGGTAATCGTCCATGTCTCCGTCATACGACGAGACGGTCCCATCGCCGACGATCCACAACCGGTCTGCCGTCGCCTCGATCAGATGACGATCGTGGCTGATGAGGATCACCGCCCCGTCGAACATGTTAAGCGCCTCGACAAGCGCCTCGCGGCTGTCGATGTCGAGGTGGTTCGTCGGCTCGTCGAGGATGAGCAGATGCGGGGCCTCGAATGTTGCAAGCCCCATCAGAAGCCGTGCCTTCTCCCCGCCGGACAAGTCGCGAGCAGGTGTCGACATTTTTTCGGTCGTTAGGCCAAACTGCGCCACCCGCGCCCGCACTTTCGCTTCCGGCGCATCAGGCATCAGGCGTCGAAGATGCTGATACGCGTCCTCGTCGGGCCGCAGATCATCAAGCTGATGCTGGGCGAAAATGGACACCTTCAGACCGGGCGCAACCGTCTTGGTGCCTTTTTCGAGCGTCAGCCTGTCGGCGATCAGCTTCGCGAATGTCGATTTGCCGTTTCCGTTCGCGCCGAGCAGGGCGATGCGGTCGTCATTGTCGATGCGCAGCGTGAGACCACGCAGAACGGGCTTGCCGGGGGTGTATCCGAGAGCGCCGCCATCGAGCGCGATGATGGGGGAAGCGACCGCTTTCTCAGGATTTGGAAAGCGGAACGGCAGCACGGTCTCGTTCACCACCGCGGCCATCGGCGACATTCGTTCCAGCGCTTTCAACCGCGATTGCGCCTGGCGAGCCTTCGAAGCCTTGTAACGAAAGCGGTCGACAAAAGACTGCATGTGCTTGCGCTGCGCCTCCTGCTTGACGCGCATCTTTTCCTGCAGTTCCGCCTTTTCTGCATATTGGCGGGCAAATTGGTCATATCCCCCGCGCCAGAAGGTGAGTTTCTTGCGCTCCAGATGCACGATGGACGAAACGGCCCTGTTCAAAAGGTCGCGGTCGTGGCTGATGAGAAGGACCGTGTGCGGATAGCGAGACAGGTAGTTCTCAAGCCAGAGCGTGCCTTCGAGATCCAGATAGTTCGTCGGTTCGTCGAGCAAAAGAAGGTCAGGTTGGGTGAAGAGCACGGCCGCAAGCGCCACGCGCATGCGCCAACCGCCCGAAAACGAGGATGCCGGACGTTTCTGCGCCTCCGCATCAAATCCGAGGCCTGACAGGATGGACGCAGCGCGCGCTTCCGCGGAATGGGCGTCGATATCGGTGAGGCGTGTCTGTATTTCCGCAATCCGATGCGCATCGGTGGCCGTCTTGGCCTCCGTCAAAAGCGCTTCACGTTCCGTATCGGCCCTCAGGACGATGTCGATCAGTGGCTCGTCCGTCCCCGGCGCTTCCTGGGCAACCTGACCGATCCGCGTCCCCTTCGGTATGCTAAGAGTACCGCTTTCAGAGACCAAATCCCCGGTGATCGCACGAAACAGCGTTGTCTTGCCGGTCCCGTTCCTGCCGACCAGGCCTGCCTTCGTTCCGGCAGGAAGAGTAAGCGAAGCCTGGTCGATAAGGAGTCGGCCCGCAATGCGCAGCGATAAGTTTGAAATTGTCAACATGACGGCGTTTTGACGGGTCGCCGTCAGCGTTGCAAGTGGCGACTGCCCAGGCACATGCTGAAGGGTGACGGAAATTGGCTTGTGTTGCCAAAAGCAGACAGGTGTGGCCCAGCCTGAGTGGGCCACACCCTGTTCATGAGCGACTGCTAGCGCGCAGCGGCTTGGCGCAGGAGTTTACAAAGCTGTACGAGGTCATATTCCCATGCGTTTGGGTTGCGTAGGATGTTGACGCAACGTTTACGGTAGATCGCGATCTGCTGGTCACTCATACCGCTGAGTGCTCGTCGTCCAAGGTTGCCGCCGCCGCCATTGCCAGGCCCCCCGATACCTGGGCCTCCAGCGCCGGGACCACCTGTACCCGGACCACCGGTGCCGGGATTGCCTGTTCCTGGGCGGTCGCCGCCCAGTCCCAGTCCGAGACCGGCGCCGACACCATCCCTACCGATATTCGCGTTGACACCGGCGTTTAAACCGTTGCTGCCGCCGATCGATGCTGTGGTCCCGGAGCCGAAAAGGCTTCCGCCTCCTCCTCCGACCGTTGTGCTGCTCTGAGCACCGATCGCTCTACCGACATTCGCATCTGCGTTGATGCCGGCGACACTGCCGCCTCCGACTGAAGCGCCTACATTGGCGGTAGTTGAGCCCAGACCTGCGTTGACATCCGCTGACACGCCGTTGCTTGTGCCGACCGATGCGGACACGCCACCGACGCTGGCACTGATACCTCCACGGTCATTCCCGCCGATGCTGACGCCTCCAAGGTCGATTGCCGCTGCCGGCGATGACATGCTGAGCATGATAATTCCACAGGTCAGATTAGCGTATGCTTTTCTATACTTTGCTCTCATTATCGTCCTCTTTAGTTTGGCCGAAGTAATTTCCGGCAAAGAGGAAGTTAGGGCAGCTATGGAGTATTAAATAACTGGATTTACAATAGAGTTTATTCAAGAAAACAAAAATGAAAAAATTATAATAAAATAATATTTACATATGTATTTCTTGGTTGAAATACTGGTGTGTTAATTCAACCAAAGCGAGAGCCCTGCTTTGTTCTCTGAAAGTATATCAGATCAATCGACGGTGCGTCTATCCCGAGGATCGACAATGCCGCATGGGCGTGTCCGCGATGGTGTGTTTGATGATTGAAGAAATGACACAACGCAGGCGCAAGGCGTTGCGAAACTGTTCGTACGTCGGTGACTGTGACATAGGTGAAGCGCCCCGAAAAAGCGCCTTCCTCTAGACTTTCTATCCAGCTTAAAATGCGCCTGTCTTCGTTTTCGCGTGCGATGTGCAGGGCCGGCAGCGCTGAATGCAGGATCGTGTCCAACCGCGCGGGAGCTGCGCCTTCACCCGTAAATCGTTTCATCCAGATGAGATCGGCCACCAGAATGTGATTCAGTGTGCCCATCAGCGATTTGAAGAATATGCCCACGTCTCGATTGAGCGCTTCCGCATCGAGGACCTGTGCAGACTCATAAATTTTTGTATTGGCCCAGAAGTTATAGGAAGCGAACATCTCAAAATGTTGTTTCATCGTCTTTGTCCGAGGTCTGGAGCAGAAAATCCTGCGTTTGGAGCATTGCCTTGAGCACTGGATATGCAATCGTGACTAATCTTTCAGGTCTCACCCAGAATCGAAAGGACCAGGCGTGACGATTGCATTGTACGACCTCGTGGGCGCGGACGAAGCGCGCCCTTTCAGTCCGCATTGCTGGAAAATCGCCTTTGCGCTCGCCCACAAAGAGCTCGAGTTCAAGTCGATGCCGGTACGCTTCACGGAAATCGGGAAAATAGAGTCTGGCGCCTTCAAGACCGTACCGGCCATTCGGGATGGCGAGCGCCTGTGCGTCGATTCTTTCCAGATCGCACTTTATCTCGAAGAGACCTATCCAGACCTTCCTCCGTTGTTCGCGGGTGAGGGAAGCAAGGCTCTCTCGCGTTTCATCGAGAAATGGGCGCAGGCCACCCTCACCGGTTATATCGGCCCCTCGCTGGTGCTTGACGTTCACGATGCACTCGGCCCGGCCGACCAGGAGTATTTCCGCGGCAGTCGCGAAAAACGGTTCGGACGCACGTTGGAGGAGACGGCAAGGGGTCGGGAGGAGCGTCTCGAGGGGTTTCGTGCGAGCCTGTTGCCGCTACGTCTGATGCTTTCCGAGCAGCAGTTCATCGGCGGACAAAGGCCTCTTTTTGCCGATTATATCGTCGCGGGCATCTTTCAGTGGGCGCGTGTTATCTCTCCCTTCCCGCTTCTCGCAGCGGAGGACCCGGTCGCGGCGTGGTTCGAACGCTGCCTGGACCTGCACGGTGGGATTGGCAGGCGGGTCCCGGCGGCTTGCTGATGGGAAGGGCCTTCCCATGTGCCTTTGAGACAGCTATAGAGCGCGCCATCTCCTAAAATGAGCTCACGCTCAAAATCCAGACAATCGAAGGACCGACCATGGCGATCGAACGCACATTTTCCATGATCAAGCCGGATGCCACCAAGCGCAATCTGACCGGCGCCATCACCAAGAAGCTCGAGGATGCCGGCCTGCGTGTCGTGGCATCGAAACGCGTATGGATGAGCCGCCGCCAGGCTGAAGGGTTCTATGCAGTGCACAAAGAGCGGCCGTTCTTCGACGAGCTATGCGAGTTTATGTCGTCGGCTCCGACCGTCGTTCAGGTGCTCGAGGGTGAGAACGCCATTCTCAAGAACCGTGAGATTATGGGCGCTACCAACCCCGCCGAGGCCGCCGAGGGCACGATCCGCAAGGAATTCGCCACGTCGATCGGCGAAAATTCCGTTCACGGTTCCGATGCGCCTGAGACCGCTGCCGAAGAGATCCGCTACTGGTTCTCCGACACCGAAATTGTCGGCTGACCGACCAGCGCTCATCGAGCGCTGTTCCTTGAAATCGGGGTTCACGCCCCGGTTTTTTTATGCGCCCTGGCGCGAGTTCGGAAACTTGAGGATGGACGCGGGATTGCGCTCCAGTACATAGTTGGCAAAATCGCGTCCAGTCATGGCGCGACCATAAAGCCAGCCCTGGAAATACTCACAGCCTGATGATTTCAGCAGCACTTCCTGCTGCTGGGTCTGCACATGCTCAGCGACGGCAGAAAGACCGAGCGTGGAGGCCATGTCCAGCATAGTCTGCACCAACGCCCGGTTGCTTTCGCTGCTCGTGATATCGGCGATAAAACTGCCATCGATCTTCAATTCGTCGAACGGCAGTTTTTTCAAATTAGCGATGGAGGAATAACCTGTTCCGAAATCGTCGAGCGACAACCTCACACCCAATGCCTTTAGCTCATGCATGCGCCGGGTGATCTGCATCTGATCGCTTGTCAGGACACGTTCTGTCATCTCCAATGTCAGACGCTGCGGATCGAGGCCGTGCGTATTGAGCCTGTCGTGCAGGAAGTCGAGGAAATCCGGATCGCGCAGCGATTTGAGGCTGAGGTTTACGGCCATCCGCAGTCCCGCAAGGCGCGGGTTGTCTTTCCATTGGGCAAGTGTGCGTACGCTCGTGTCGATCACACCGCGTCCCAGGAGTTCTGCAAGTCCGTGCTGCTCGGCCAATCCCACGAAATCGCTTGGCGAAAGCGCACCATGCTCCGCGTGATTCCAGCGTAGGAGAGCCTCTGCGCCCACCACATGGCCCGCGGCATTGACTTGCGGCTGGTAGTGCAGTTCCAGGTTGTTGTCCACCAGCGCACTGCGCATGTCGTTGAGCAGGCGAAAACGCTTGCGCTCTTTGCGCAGCACTTTCGGATCGAATAGCGCGACATTGTTTCGTCCCAGGCTCTTGGCCTGATACATGGCCATATCGGCATTCTTCATCAGAACTTCAGGGCCTTTTTCGCTGCCGTCGAATACGAGAACGCCAACACTCGCCGAAGTGTGATGGATCATGTGCCCAAGAACGAATTCCTGACGCAGCGCAGCAAGAACCCGATTGGCAGCCACGATCGCATTGCGCGTCGCAGTCGCGGCTGTGGTATCATTCAGGCACAGGACGATTACAAACTCGTCACCGCCGATCCTGCCCACCGAGTCCTGGGGGGCGACGGCAGCCTGCAGACGATCGGCGACTTGCTTGAGAAAGACATCCCCGACATCGTGGCCCATCGTGTCGTTCAGGGTCTTGAAGTTGTCGAGATCGATGAACAGGAGCGCGCCTCGTTGCCCGCTCTTTTGACATGAAGCCATTTGCCGACCGACCTCGTCGAAAAGCCGTCGGCGGTTGGGAAGCCGGGTCAGGGGATCGTAGAACGCAAGGCGTTCGATCTCCATTTCATTCTTCTTGCGCAGGGAGATATCGGAGAGATATCCGTGCCAGACAATACCCTCCTTCGTCGTTTCAGGCATTGCCGCGACACGCAGCCATTTTTCCACGCCGTCCATCGCGTGGATGCGAAACTCGCATTCCCAGGGTTTCAGCTTGATGCCTGAATCCCTCAGCGTCTCCAGATAATGTGCGCGGTCATCGTTGTGGATCACGTGCAAAACCGTATTCGGATCGTCCGGGACAGTCCGATCATCATAGCCGAGCAAGTCTCGTAAACCCTTTGACACGTAGAGAATGGAAAATTCTCCATTATCGCGCCGTAACAATTGGAAGAGCCCACCAGGCAGTTGCGATGTTAGCTTCTCGAACATGTCCTGAAGTTTCAGGCGCTTCACCGTTTCTGTGATCTCGCGTACGGAACCCTCATAATAGAGCGGCTTGCCAGTCCGGCGATCACGCACCAAGCGCGCCGATTCGCTCACCCAGATACGCTCCCGTGTTTTGTGACGATAGACCTCGGAAACGAAGTTCTCGACCTTGCCATTGGCCTCGAGTTCGGCGCGGAACGCATCGCGGCGGGTGGGCCCCACATACCACTCCTTGGCGATGTCCTTCACCCCTGCGAGGAGTGCCGCCTCACTCTCGTACCCGTTGAGGCGCACAAGAGCTGGATTCGCGCTGAGCTGCCGCCCGTCGAGCGAAGACCGGTAGATGCCCTCGGAAAGGTTGTCGATCAGTTCTTGATGGTTCTTCTGCTCGTCTCGCGCGTCGCGATAGCGTTGGCTGATCCGGGCCAGTTGATAGCCTAGCCCCAAGCATCCCAAAAGGCCTACTGCTGCGATCAACCACGCGGGATTCGTTCCCGCGACCAGCATCGTCTGGAAAAAATCCGACATCGTGCTCCCCGGCGTTACCTAGAGGAAGCTATAACCCCGAATGGTTTGTCGAAACGTCTAGTCTTGAGAGAAATGAATCCTATCGTTAGCGAGGCGTAAAGGCTTCTGGTTTCAGTCTTCCCAGCGCTTTAAGTCCTCCAGATCCTTGTCGTTTGCTTCCACCCAACCTGTCTTGGCACTTCCCCTCACGTGCTCCTTTTTCCAGAAGGGCGCCCGAGATTTGAGAAAATCCATCAGGAAGTCGGCAGCTTCGAATGCGGCACGCCTGTGGGACGAGGCAGCCACCACGAGAACGATGTTGTCGCCTGGTGCGATCTTGCCGAAACGGTGGATCACGGTCAGGCCCGTAAGCGGCCAGCGCGTGGTCGCCTGATTGGCGATCCGGATTATCTCGGCTTCCGCCATCCCGGGGTAGTGTTCGAGTTCGAGGGCTTCAAGCCGGCCATTCTCATCCCGGCAGAGTCCTGTGAAGCTCACGACGGCGCCAACATCGCGGCGTCGGGCGGTCAGGCGCCGGGTTTCTGTGGCGAGATCGAAGTCATCCGCCTGTACGCGTACCAAGGGCTCGCACGCCGATGCCATTTTTACCCCCCGGTCATAGGAGGGAACAGAGCAATCTCTCCATGGGGGGGCAGGGGCGTGGAATGGTCCGCATGCTCCTGGTTGATGGCGACACGGATAATCTCAGGCCGCTCCATGGCGGCCTCGTAATTTTCACCGCGCCCTTTCAGCCAGGTAAGCAGGTCTGTCACTGTCTTTACGTCGGCGGGCAAGGTAACCGTTTCGTCAGACAGGCCTATGCGCTCGCGCACCCATGCAAAATAAACCAGCTTCATCGTCACTCCTCCACGATGTGCTTCAGCCCCGCGCGGAAATAATCATAACCTGTGTAAAGGGTTACGATGGCAGAAATCCAAAGGAGCGCGATGCCAAGCTGCGTAGTGTAGGGCAAGACCTTGTCACCGGCGGGACCGGCGAGCAAGAAACCGATGGCTACCATCTGGATTGTGGTTTTCCATTTGGCCAGTTGTGTGACAGGAACGCTGACTTTCAGGGCTGCCAGATACTCCCGAAGGCCAGACACCAGAATTTCCCGGCAGAGGATGATAATCGCCGCCCACAAGGTCCACCCGGCGATGGTCCGATCCGTGTCGGCTGCAAGAAGCAGAAGACACGTTGAAACCAGCAGCTTGTCGGCGATGGGATCGAGCATTTTGCCGATGTTGGAGGTCTGCTCCCAGATGCGGGCGAGATAGCCGTCCAGATAATCAGTGATGCTTGCCGCAATGAAAAGCGCGAGCGCCGACCAGCGGGCGAAATCGCTCGACTGGAGCCTACCTTCCAGGAAAAAGCACAGGACAATCGCTGGTACCGCGAGAATTCTGCCGTAGGTCAGGAGGTTGGGAATGTTGAATGCCGGTGTGCTACGTCTGGCCATGAAGCGCAATCCTGCTCCGGTCTGCCGCCGGGGACTTCATACCCCCAGTCTCTTGAAGTAGGCCCGCCTGTCTGTAGACGCAGCAAGCCAATCAGCCTCTGTCAAATCAGAACCAGGCGCATACGGCAAGCGCCAAGGTCCTCGGGCGCGACGAAACAACGCCGGTTCAGCCATTTTCGTGAAAATGGTTGTAGATCTGTCGGGCGATGCCCTCGGAAATGCCGTCAACTGCGGTAAGATCTTCAATCCCGGCACGGCTGACGGCTTTCGCGGTCCCAAAATGATGCAGGAGTGCGCGTTTGCGGCCTGGGCCGATGCCGCTGATCTCGTCCAGCGGGTTTTTGACCATTTCCTTCTTTCGCCGCGCGCGATGCGAGCCAATGGCGAACCGGTGCGCTTCATCGCGCAGCCGTTGGATGAAATAAAGAACCGGGTCGCGAACCGGCAGGCTGAATGGGTTTGTGCCTGCCATGAAGAACCGCTCCCGCCCGGCATCGCGATCGACGCCCTTGGCCACGCCAATGGCGGTTACCAATCCCGCGATCCCGAGCTCCTCCAGCACTTGCCTGACCGCCGCCAGCTGACCCTGACCGCCGTCTATGAGGAGAACATCGGGCCACATGGGCATTTCGCCTGCCACCTCTTGTTCGGTGTCGGCATCGGGTGCTGCCGCCGGCCCTGGTAGGCCATTCTCCTTGATCAGCCGAGAAAACCGCCGCTGCATCACCTCGCGCATCATGCCGTAGTCATCGCCAGGGGTGATATCCGTCGATCGGATGTTGAACTTCCTGTACTGGTTTTTCGCAAAGCCTTCGGCGCCGGCAACGATCATGCCGCCCACGGCATTCGTGCCCATGATGTGGGAGTTGTCATACACTTCGATACGCTGGGGGGCGCTTTCAAGGCCGAATGTCTCGGCGAACCCTTCCATCAAACGCGCCTGCGACGAGGTCTCGGCCAGCCGCCGCCCCAATGCTTCGCGAGCGTTCTGCAACGCGTGGTCGGTCAGATCTTTCTTTTCACCCCTTTGCGGGCAGGAAACCTGCACCTTTCTGCCCGCACGTGTCGAAAGCGCATCGGCCAGAAGCTCCTGTTCCTCGATCTCGTGCGAGAGGAGAACCATGCGTGGGCAGGGCTTATCGTCGTAGAACTGGGCGAGGAATGCGCCGAGCACTTCTTCCGCTACAAGGCTCGGGTCGGCCTTCGGGAAATAGGCACGGTTGCCCCAGTTCTGGCTGGTGCGGAAAAAGAAGACCTGAATGCAGTTTTGCCCACCTTCCTGGTGAATGGCGAACACGTCTGCTTCTTCCACGCCTTGTGGATTGATGCCCTGATGGCTTTGCACATGGCTCAGGGCAGAAAGTCTGTCGCGGTAGATTGCCGCTCGCTCAAAATCAAGCGCCTCGGACGCCTCCTGCATCGATTGGGCGATTTCCGCTTTCACTTTGCTGGAGCGGCCTGACAGAAAGGCCTTTGCTTCTGAGACGAGTTCCGCGTAGCCCGCTTCGCTGATCTCGCCCGTGCAGGGGCCCGAGCAACGTTTAATCTGGAACAGAAGGCAGGGGCGGGTGCGGCTCTCAAAGACGGAATCGGTGCAAGTACGCAAAAGAAAGGCGCGCTGGAGGGAATTAATCGTGCGCCCGACGGCCCCCGCCGAGGCAAACGGACCGAAGTAATCGCCCTTCTTTGATCTCGCTCCGCGATGCTTGAAAATCCCAGGTGCCGGATGGTCGCCAGTCAAGAGAATATAGGGAAACGACTTGTCATCGCGCAAAAGCACATTGAAGCGGGGTCGCAACCGCTTGATGAGATTGGCTTCAAGAAGCAGCGCTTCAGTTTCCGTTCGCGTGACCACGAATTCCATGGAGGCGGTCTCTCGGACCATACGACCGATGCGATTCGTGTGGCCGCGGCCCTGCGCGTAGTTGGTGACGCGCTTCTTGAGGCTGCGCGCCTTGCCGACATAAAGCACGTCGCCGTCGGCGTTCATCATCCGATAGACGCCCGGAGCGTTGGGCAAACGTTTCACGGCTGACTGGATGACCTCGATCCCGACAACACCATCAGTCGTTTCGCCGCTGTCCCACTCGAGCGCCAAATTCGCCGGCTCCTTTAACGTGACGATGGTGCTCACTCGGGGATCCCCGCAATTTCGGGGGTCTCCCAGGCAAGATGTTGCCCCCCGTCTAACGCGATCATCTGACCGGTGATTGACCGGGTCTCCCAAAGATATCGGATGGTGCGTCCAAAATCTGCAAGATCTGGCCCACGCTCGAGAATCAGCGCATCCGTCTGGCGGTCGAAATCCGCCTGCTGCTGGCGTTGGTTGGGCAGGGTGGGGCCGGGCCCGATGGCGTTGACGCGTATGTTCGGGCCGAGCGCCTGTGCCATGGTTCGCGTGGCGGTCCAGAGTGCTGATTTCGAGAGCGTATAACTGAAGAAGCGTGGATTGAGACGCCACACACGTTGATCGATCATGTTGACGATCAACGCTTCCTGATCGTCCTTGAGCGCTCCTGCAAGGGCTTGCGCGAGCAGAGCCGGGGCTTTCACATGCAGGTCGAAATGCGCATCCCAACCCTCGTCTGTGAAGTCGGCAATTCCGTCATCTTCAAACACCGAGGCGTTGTTGACGAGAATGGATGGTACGCCAAGTACTCGGCGTGTCTGGTCGATCAGGTCGCGGGTGGCCGCGCCATTCTGCAGATCAGCCTGCACCACATGGACTTTCCCGCCCGTCCTGGTGATCTCATCAGCCAGCTTTTCGGCAGCTTCGCGGGACTGGCCGCAGTGAATGGCAACGGCAAATCCGTGCCCCGCAAGGTCGCGCGCGATGGCTGCGCCAATGCGCTTTGAAGCTCCAGTAATCAGTGCCGTTGCCCTCGATTGAGCCATATCTTTCCTGTTCGGTTTAACTCAACTGCGAAACCTGGCGGCCGCGTCAAAATGTTCAACAAAGTTGTTTAAGCCCAATGCCGATGACGTCCAAGCCCGCAACGTGACTGACCTTTCACTGCTGACAGTTGCGCGTTGTATTCGACATAGGCTTTTTGCGCAGGATCAAAAGACTGTGACGATGTAACCGGCAAACCCGGCGAGCATTGCGCTGCCTAAGAGTTTGCCCGACGCGACGCGTAGAAAGCCGAGAAGAGCGAGCACACAGGCTGCAGCGAGCATCACCCACATATCGATGGACACAATGCGCGGATCCACTGCGATTGGTGTGATGAGCGCTGTCAGACCCATGATGCAGGCGATGTTGAAGATGTTCGATCCCACGATGTTCCCCAGCGCAACAGTGGAATGACGCTTCAGTGCCGCCGCCAGGCTTGTGGCCAGTTCCGGAAGCGAGGTGCCTATGGCAACGATTGTCAGGCCGATCACGGCGTCGCTGACGCCAAAATTTTCAGCTATGCTCACAGCACCGGCTACCGTCAGTTGGGCGGCTATGGGCAGACCGATCACACCGGCAGCCAGATAGGCGATCACCCGTTTGCGATCATGAGGAGCTTCGCCGATTTCGTCTTGAAAATCATGGTCTGCCGATGCCTTGCCGTTCACAGCATTCCGTGCCTGCCAGGCGATGAAGGCGCAAAGGCCTGCGAAAAGCAGTGCACCTTCAAACCGCGAGATCACCCCACCGGTGAGCATCCACATAAAGACGGCGGTGGTCAGCAGCATCGCAACCAGGTTGCGCCTTAGGCCCTTTCCGTCCGAGACGATGGGATAAATGATCGCGGGGAGGCCTAGCACCAGAAGGATGTTGGCAATATTCGAGCCGACCACATTGCCCACCGCCAGGCCCGGTGCTCCCGAGAGTGCTGCCTGTATGGAAGTGAAGAGTTCTGGTGCAGAAGTACCGAAGGCGACCACGGTCAAGCCGATGACGAGAGGGGAAATGCCAAGATTTTCAGCCAGCCCCACAGCGCCTTTGACGAATATGTCGCCGGAAAGCATCAGAAGAACGACACCGGCAGCAAGCATGAGCAGGCTGAAGAGCATGAGGAACCTCGCGAGAATCGGAACAGCTGCAGGAATATAAGAGCTCGCCCTCACGACCCCAAGGTGCCGGAACACGGATGTTGCCAATTTGCAACGTCAACTTTCCGCCTTATTGGCGCCGCTGAATGACCTATTTTTCGGGCACGTTCAGCCTCATTTCGCGCCCAGATAGGGGCATGCGAGATCGGCCCGTTTCCTCCCAGGATTACCGGTCTCGCCAGCGTGGAGCGTTTGAAGGGCATGATGCCAAGTGGGGCGCCCACAGCTACGAAAATGCTAGTGGCTTAAGGAGTATGGACCATGAAAGCCCATAAGAACGTAATTCTTTCCGCGGCCGCAGCCGTTGGTTTTGTCGCTGCGGCTGGTGCTGCACAGGCTGCAGATGCCGTTATGGAGCAGCCGCCGGCACCGCCAGCCGCTCCGGTGATTTCCACTCCGATCAACGATTGGGAAGGTGGCTATGCCGGTATCGCTCTTGGCTACGGCTTTTCCGGCGAGACGTCTGCAAACCAGCCGGTTGCCGGCAACGACATTGACACCGACGGCTTCGTGGGCGGCGGCTTCGCTGGCTGGAACTTCCAGTCCGGCAGCTTCGTCTACGGTGTTGAAGGTGACGTGGGCTATAATGGGATGAAGGGCACCAATGCAGGTGTCGAGTCCAAGCATGGCGTCGATGGCACGCTGCGCGCCCGTCTCGGTGTCGCCGCGACCGACAACATCCTGATCTACGGCACGGCCGGTGGCGCTGCACAGCGTCTTAAGGTCTCCGATGCCGCCGGTTCAGACACCAACACCATGCTTGGCTGGACGGCCGGTGCCGGTGTGGACGCAAAGCTGACCGACAAGGTCTTCGGCCGCGTCGAATACCGTTACACCAAATTCGGTGATGAAGCCTTCAACACCGGTAGCGGTGCGCAGGAAGTCAGCGACAGCTCCAACAAGGTCATGTTCGGCCTTGGTATGCAGTTCTGATTGAAGCGACAGACTGAAATGGAAAAGCCGGGCCTCGTGTCCGGCTTTTTCTTTACCCGCCCCTGGCTGGCGGCATCAGAACCCGCTCGCGCCGGCAGTCCTTTCGATCCACGGCTTCGCAGGACCGGAACTCCAGATCCTTGGTCATGCAGATGCGCACTTCGCGCAGATAGCGATTATCGCATGTGACGGCGATGGCGTCTTTCTTCAGGCCAGGATTGGCTTCAAGGAAAGCCTCTTCGACGCGTTTTGGCGAAACCATCTCCGGTTTTGCAAGCTGGCGAAACTCGGGGGGCGTTTCCACACGCTCCCGCGCTTTGCGGGACAGCGTGAAGTAATCCTCCTGTGCGAAGCCCGTACACATTCCGTGCTTGCGCCACTGATGGCCCATCAGACCGGCTGAGGGCATGATGTCGCGGTATTGATCCACCAGTGCATCGGGAACACGCTGCGGTCGTTTTGAGGGACAGTATTCCGGATAGCTTTTCTCATATTGCGGCCACAGCCCGTGCACCACAAAAGCATAGGGCCGCTCGCGTCCGCATTGCTGCCGGTTGGCCTCATCGCCCTCGGCGGCGCAGTAGCTGGGCGACCAGCTTAACGATAGCACATAGAAGTCGAACGCACCTGCCGGTGCACCGCGCTCACCGGCGATGACCGGGGCAGTGGACACCGCAAGACATGTCAGAAAAGCGGCGCAAAGCCGCGTTGCCATGCGCATAATTTGCCCCGAACTCGCCTGGTCTATCGCAGGACGCGGCAATGGCCGTCATAGACGTTCCAGCGGTCGAAGCCGGAAAAACAGAATTCGACATTGTTGCCGAGCCCGGCAAAGCCCTGACCATATTCGATCAGGTACCAGATCGTGCGGTCGCGCCCATCGGACAGACGTGCCGTGGCGCGGCAATAGCGCCGCTCGATCGGGCTGTCGTAGGAGGAGGGGCTGTAGCGGGTCTGGTAGGACCCGTAGAAATCGACGATGTCGACATCGGGCAGGTTCGGTACATGGGTGACCTGATATCGAAAACGCTTCTGGATGGTCGAATGAACGCGCGCATCCGCGCAGACATCGCCGTAAGCGCCCATCATCGGATCGGCAGCTTGCGCCTGCATCGAAAGGAATGATGCGGTGAGGCCGGCTGCAAGAGCCAAAAAGCGCGCCATAGGTCTGTCTCCCGGATTGTTGCGGTGCGAACGGTTGAAGTTTTGCGCCAGTGCGCGGTTTGGGTCAAGCATCAGCATGCTATTCGTCCGTAAGCCTCTCGAACGCCCAGCGGCCCTTGCCTTCCTCGCCGAGAATGTCGACGAGAACCGGAAGAAGCGCTTCCATCTCTTCACGCAGCACGAAGGGGGAATTGACCACGATCATGCCCGTCCCATCGAGGCGCGGTTCATCGGAAGGGGCGCGCAATTCGAGACGGATGTCGATCACATCGGCGATGTCGCTTTCGGCAAACAGCTCCCGGAAAATCCGCACCGAATCGTGGTTTTTGATCGGATACCAGATGGCATAGATACCGCCCGGCCATCGCCGATATGCCTTTTGGACTTTTTCTACAATGCGTCCGAACTCGCCCTCCTCCTCGAAGGGCGGGTCAATCAGCACCAGTCCGCGTTTCTCCTTTGGTGGAAGGTGGGCACCCAGCGCCAGCCAGCCGTCGAGCTCAATCACCCGTGCCTGGAAATCGCCGGCAAAAATTTCTTTCAGCCGCGCGGCATCCTGCGGATGCAATTCGATGGCGGTCAGACGATCCTGTTTGCGCAAGAGATGGCGAACGAGGCGCGGGGAACCGGGATAATGTTGGATGCCCGGACCGTGATTCTCTTTCTCAACCGCTTTCAGCAAGGGATTCAAAAGGCTCGATGTTTTCTCATTGAGGGAAGCCTCGACCAAGCGGCCAATCCCGCCCCGCCATTCGCCGGTTTTTTGCGCTTCTTCGGAGCTGAGGTCGTAAAGCCCGATGCCCGCATGCGTGTCGATCACGCGGAAGGGTTTCTCCTTGCGTTTCAGATATTCAACGATGCGGGTCAGGATGGCGTGCTTGACCACATCGGCGAAATTTCCGGCATGATAGGCGTGGCGATAATTCATGATTTGCGCTTCGGTGATGCCTGTGTCTGAATTTCTGCTGTTTGGATCTACGCGTCCGCACGAAAAATCGCTAGTGTCGGGGCCATGAACACACACGCAAACATCCATATCGGCCATTCGGCCTGCCCACATGACTGCCCGTCGACCTGTGCGCTTGATGTCGAGGTCAAGGGCGGGCGCATTGGCCGCGTCCATGGCGCCAAGGACAACAGTTACACCGCCGGAGTGATCTGCGCCAAGGTTGCCCGCTATGCCGAACGCATCCACCACCCTGACCGGCTCTTGACGCCACTGGTCCGTTCCGGAGCGAAAGGCGAGGGGCAATGGAAGGAGGCGAGCTGGGAAGCCGCGCTCGACCGTGTGGCCGAAGCCTTTCTGAAGGCGGAGGAAAGATTCGGGACCGAGACCGTCTGGCCCTATTATTATGCCGGCACCATGGGGCTGGTGCAGCGTGATTCCATCGACCGGCTCCGCCACGCCAAGCGCTATTCCGGCTTTTTCGGTACGATTTGCACCAGTGCGGCCTGGACAGGCTTTGTCATGGGCGCGGGAGATCTGCGCGGGCCCGATCCGCGCGAGATGGCCAAGTCCGATTGTGTCGTGATCTGGGGAACCAATGCCGTTGCAACCCAAGTCAATGTGATGACCCACGCGATCAAGGCGCGCAAGGAGCGCGGCGCCAAGATCGTCGTCATCGACGTCTACGACAATGCGACGATGAAACAGGCAGATCTCGCTCTGGTTCTGAAGCCGGGAACGGATGCGGCCCTTGCCTGCGCGGTCATGCATGTCCTTTTCCGCGATGGTCTGGCCGACTGGGCATTTCTTGACAAATATACGGACGATCCCAAGGGTCTTGAAGCGCATCTGAAGACGCGCACGCCCGAATGGGCCTCCGCCATCACTGGACTTTCGATTGAGGAAATCGAGACCTTTGCCAGGCTGGTGGGCGAGACCAAGCGCACTTTCTTCCGGCTGGGCTATGGGTTTACGCGCAATCGCAATGGCGTGGTGAACATGCATGCAGCCCTCTCCATCGCCGCCGTTACCGGATGCTGGCAATATGAAGGTGGAGGTGCGTTTCACTCGAATTCCGGCATTTTCCGCCTCGACAAGTCGCAAATCGAGGGCAGTGCGCTGCGCGATCCCTCGATTCGATCGCTCGATCAGGCGCAAATCGGCCGCATTCTGACCAATGACACCGAAGCGTTGCATGGTGGCGCACCTGTTACGGCGCTTCTGATCCAGAACACCAATCCGGCAAACATCGCTCCGGAACAGCGGCTGGTGAAGAAGGGGTTTCTGCGCGAGGATCTTTTCACCTGCGTGCACGAGCAGTTCATGACGGACACGGCGAAGCTTGCCGACGTGGTTCTGCCGGCGACGATGTTCCTCGAGCATGACGACATCTATCGCGGTGGTGGTCATCAGCACATCATTCTCGGCCCAAAGCTCGTGGATGCGCCCGGTGATGCGCGGGAAAACCTGTTCGTGATCGAGGAGCTTGCGAAACGTCTTGGTGTCGCTGACCAGCCGGGCTTTGGGCTTACGGCCCGCGCGCATGTCGAGTTCATGTTGGAGAAGCGCGGGCTCGGCACGTTCGAAAGCTTCAAGGCCGATCGCTGGGCCGATGTGCAGCCGGATTTCGACACGGCTCATTTCGTCGATGGATTCGGTCACCCTGACGGTAAATACCGTTTCCGGCCGGACTGGACGGGAACGCCTGCGCCCAACCGTCCGCCTGCCTCCATCGGCCTGCAGGGGCCGCACGCCCGTATGCCGGACTTTCCCGATCACATGGACTTCATCGAAGTGGCGGATCCGGCACACCCCTACCGGCTCGCGACCTCTCCGGCACGCACTTTTCTCAATTCGAGTTTTACGGAAACACCGGGCTCGCTGAAACGGGAAGGGCGCCCGGAGCTGATGCTGCACCCCGACGACGCGGCAGAGCTCGGGCTTCAAAGCGGCGACCGCGTGGAGATCGGCAATCAGCGCGGCGAGGTGGTTTTGCACGTGAAGCTCTTCGACGGTGTGCGGCGCGGCGTGGTGATCGCCGAGGGCATCTGGCCAAACAGCGCGCATGAGCGCGGCGAAGGGATCAATGTCCTGACCGGAGCCGATTCCATTGCGCCATATGGCGGCGCGGCGTTCCACGACACGAAGGTCTGGGTGCGCGCTGTGTGAGAACCGGGCCGTGCGCCCGCGGTTCTGCCAATGGGTCCCGGATCAATCCCGGGATGACGGGAGTGCGCATTTTCGGGCAGGCTCCATCGTTGCCGCGCGGGGGAGCCGCCGGGGTTTGCCATCAGTTCGGGAAACGGGGCGCGTTTTTCGTGCCTCTCTGTTGGGAATTGAAGTGGCGCGAAAAGCGCGCCCCGCCGGCCGCTGTCCCGACTGCCGACCGGTCACTCGGGCGATCTGCGCCCTAGCGGCTTTTCCGCAACCGACATGATGCCGGCCGCCGGCCTTTTGCGGGCCCTCACAGGCCTCGGGTCACCGAACCCGAGGGGGAGGCTGCCGTCGCCCCTCCTGATCCCCGGCTCCGGACCCGGTTCCCGACAGGGGCGATGGGGGAAGTGTAGCGGCGGTTTCGGGGGTGGGGAGAAATGAGCGAATAGGGATCAGCGAACAGCGAGCAGGGATCGCGCTTCAACTGCGTCATCGTCCCATGGCTTGACCATGGGAGCCATGCCGTGGCGCTGGTGACGGGGTACGGCCGAGAAAAATTGCGTTTCGCCTTGAAGGGCTGCGGTTTATCCCCGGTGTTGCGACATGGATCCCCGGGTCAAGCCCGAGGATAGCGACAGTGAGAGCGGATGTACGGGGTTCTCAATCGCGGCGTTCGCCGGGAGACACAATCGCAATGTCGCGATGTTCGTCCTCGACACCGGAGAACACGGCAACGCCATCGGACATGCGTACGCGACCTTCCGCAAGAAGGCGAAGCGATAGAGGATAGAGCCGATGCTCAACCTTGAGAACCCGCTCGCCAAGCGTCTCTTCCGTATCGTCGGTGAGAACCGGCACGGCTGCCTGGGCGATGATCGGACCTTCATCCATCTCCGGCGTGACGAAATGAACCGTGCATCCGTGAACGCGCACGCCGGTTGCAAGCGCGCGGGCGTGGGTATCGAGACCGCGGAAGCTTGGCAGGAGGGCAGGGTGGATGTTGATCATCCGCCCTTTCCATTTCTGCACGAAGTCCGGGGTAAGAAGTCGCATGTATCCGGCCAGACAGACGATTTCCGCCTTGAATTCGGTCAGAGCCTTGTGAATGGCGGCATCATGTGCCTCGCGCCCGTCATAATCGCGCGATGAAACCACTCTTGTGGGAATGTTGTGCGTGGCAGCGACGTCCAGTCCGCGTGCATCGGCGCGGTTGGAGAGCACACCGACGATCTCGGCGGGAAAGGAAGGGTCGATGGCAGCAGCGATGAGTGCCGCCATGTTGGAGCCCCGGCCGGAGATCAGGACTGCGACCTTCTTGCGCGTCTGGCGGCTCATAGGGCGAGAGAACCGCGATAGGTGACGCCGGCGGCCTGACGCGGGACGATCTGACCAAGCATGGTAACATGCTCGCCGGCCTGTTGGAGCAGTGCTGCGATCTGCGCCGCCTCGTCGGCGGCAACCGCCACAGCCATGCCAATGCCGCAGTTGAAGGTGGAAAGCATCTCGCTTTCGGCAACACCGCCCGTCTTGGCGAGCCAGGAGAAGACCTGAGGAACATCGATGGCCTTGAGGTCTATCTCGGCGGCGAGATGGTCAGGCAGCACGCGCGGCAGGTTTTCGGGAAAGCCGCCGCCGGTGATGTGGGCCAGCGCCTTGATGCCCCAGGCGGCTTTCAGGGTTTCGAGGATTGGTTTGACATAAATGCGGGTTGGCTCGAGCAGCGCGTCGCCCAACGTCTTGCCCGGCGCAAAGGGGGCCTTGTCTTCCCAGCCGAGACCGGCATCGGAGACGATGCGGCGCACGAGCGAGAACCCGTTGGAATGAACACCGGAGGACGCAAGCCCCAGAAGAACGTCACCCTCGATGATGTCTCCGGTGGGCAGAAGCCGGTCACGCTCGGCCGCCCCCACGGCAAAGCCCGCTAGATCGTAATCGTCGCCATGATACATGCCCGGCATTTCGGCCGTTTCGCCGCCGATCAGCGCGCAGCCGGCCTGCCTGCAGCCTTCCGCAATGCCTGACACGATGGCCGCGCCCTGATCGGGATCCAGCCTGCCGGTGGCGAAATAGTCGAGGAAGAAAAGGGGCTCGGCACCCTGAACGACGAGATCATTCACACACATGGCGACGAGGTCGATGCCGACCATGTCGTGGCGGTTCGCGTCGATAGCAATCTTGAGCTTGGTGCCAACACCGTCATTGGCCGCCACGAGGATCGGGTCTGTGAAACCAGCCGCCTTGAGATCGAACAGGCCACCAAACCCGCCGATCTCGCTGTCGGCGCCCGGACGGCGCGTGGCGCGCACCATGGGCTTGATTTTGTCCACCATCCGGCTGCCAGCGTCGATGTCGACGCCCGCATCGGCATAGGTGAGGCCGTTTTTACGTTCCTGAGCCATTTCGTTCTCGCCGCCGCGTTTTTTTCGGCTTCTGACATGAAGGGGGCGCTTCTGCAAGGCGAGAGATATTAACAGGCTGGCCTATTGAAAGCGTGACCTTACCCTACAATGTGTGAAAGCCTGCGATAAGTGTGTCCCGAAAATGCCTTTCACTGTGGCGAAAAGGCATGGCTGCGGACGGCGAGGGTGGAGATTTCCCAGTGACGATACCCAACATCATCACCTTGCTGCGCTTCTTCCTCGTGCCGGGCGTTGTGTTCGCTCTTCTGACGGGCGAGTATGGCTGGGCATTTGCCGGCTTTTTGGCGGCCGGCATTTCCGATGGTGTCGACGGTTTCATCGCGCGGCATTTCGATCAGCGAACCGAGCTTGGTGCCTATCTGGACCCCATCGCCGACAAGCTCCTTCTGGTGAGCGTTTTCGTGGTGTTCGGCTATATGATGGAGTTGCCGCTCTGGCTGGTGATGGCAGTCGTTTCGCGCGATGCCCTGATCGTTGGGGGCGTGCTGCTTGCCAATGTGATGGGGCACCCGGTGGCGATGAAGCCGCTGCTGGTTTCGAAGGCAAACACGCTGGTGCAGATCTTGCTGGCACTCCTGGTTCTGGCCGAACTCGCATTCGGGTACAGTTCAGGGGCAGTGCGGATCTCTCTCATCATTGCTACCGGGCTCTTGACCGTGGCTTCCGGAGCGGCCTATCTCGTTGCCTGGATCAAGCATATGGGTGGTTATGCAGAAAGTGACACCGAAGGACGCTGAGAACGGGGCCGGACCGGTGATTGCCCGCCCGACGCTGGCACGCCATGTCGCGTTCTGGGTCGTGGCGACCCTGGGGCTTGTCCTGTTTCTCTATGTTTTCAGTTCCATCCTGCTGCCGTTCCTGGCGGGCATGGTGCTTGCATATTTCCTCGATCCCGTCGCCGACCGGCTGGAGGCGATGGGCCTGTCGCGCATGGCCGCGACCGTTGTGATCCTGATCAGCTTCATCGTCTCATTGCTGCTTGGTCTGATGATCGTCGTGCCGGTTCTGGGAACGCAGCTGGCCGATTTTGCCGGGCGCCTTCCGGAATATCTGACACGCCTTCAGGAATTGGCGAACCAGCTCGAACCGTCATGGCTCAACAATGTCATTAATGGCGAGACAGACGCGGTCCGCGAGAATCTGAGCTCAATTCTCGCGCAGGGCTCAAGCTTTCTGGGCACGCTCTTCAAATCGGTGTGGAGCTCGGGTGTGGCGATCGTCAATGTGGCCAGTCTCTTCGTTGTCACGCCGGTGGTGGCATTTTACATGCTTCTCGACTGGGACCACATGGTGGAGAAGGTGGACAGCTGGGTGCCGCGCGACCATGTCGATACGGTGCGCCAGATCGCCCGCGACATCAATGTCGCAACGGCTGGATTTGTGCGTGGGCAGGGCACTTTGTGTCTCATTCTGGGGATTTTCTACGCCGTCGGTCTTTCACTGGTGGGGCTCAATTTCGGGCTGTTGATCGGGCTTCTCGCCGGCCTCATCAGCTTCATTCCCTATGTGGGCTCGTTGATCGGTTTCGGGCTCGCCATAGGCATTGCCGTGGTGCAGTTCTGGCCCGACTGGTGGTGGGTTCTGGCGGTGGCGGCGATCTTCTTCTCCGGCCAGTTCCTGGAGGGCAACATTCTGCAGCCGAAACTTGTCGGCAAGAGTGTGGGGCTGCATCCGGTGTGGCTGATGTTCGCGCTGTTCGCTTTCGGCTATCTGTTCGGATTTGCAGGCCTGCTGATCGCCGTGCCGGCGGCGGCGGCCGTTGCCGTCCTGGTGCGCTTCGCCATCAACCAGTATCTCGCTTCGCCGCTTTATAGCGGGCACGAAGATGCACCGGCGAAAACGCCGAAACCCCGGGGCTGAAACCATGTCATCGCGCCAGCTGCCGCTCGATCTGGCCCCGGGAGAAGCGTTGAGCCGCGACGATCTGGTGGTGACGCCGGCCAACGCTCGCGCGGCCGCTCTCATAGAAAACTGGCCTTCCTGGCCGGCGCCGGTGGTGATTCTCGCCGGTCCCGCAGGCAGCGGCAAGTCGCATCTCGCCGCCATTTGGCAGGAAGAAGCGGATGCGGTGACGGTGCTGCGCCAGGGGATCGACGCCGAGGCCATGGAACAGGCGGCTCTGCGTCCTGTGCTTATTGACAATGTCGATGGCGGCCCGGTGGACGAGAACGGCCTCTTTCATCTGATCAACGCCGCGCGTGCGGGCAGGCAAGCGATGCTTCTCACGGCGCGCAGCTTCCCGAGCGCCTGGGGTGTGAAACTTCCAGATCTCCTCTCGCGGCTGAAGGCTGCGGCCATGGTGGAAATCGACGAGCCGGACGACATGCTCCTTGCCGGCGTGATCACGAAACTTTTCGCCGATCGGCAGGTGGATGTGGAACCGCATGTGGTGCAATTCCTCGTGCGCCGCATCGAACGTTCCCTTTCAAGCGCCATCCGCGCGGTGGACGCCATCGACCGCGCGGCGCTCGAGCGAAAGACCAGAATTACCCGCCCGCTCGCCGCCGAGGTGGTGGCGGCTCTGGAAGCGGGCGAAAGGGTGTTCGAAGGTTAGTCCCGTGTTCGAGACGCAAGAGCGTCGCACGCCTGCGGGAACCATTTTCACCGATCTCAGTTTTGCTCTCCACAGGTCAGACAAGTGACAAAGGAGTGCATGATGACTGATGAGCGCAAGGATCGCACCACGGTGGTGACCTCAGGTGGTGGCGGGGGTGCCGGCTGGTTTATCGCCGGTGGGCTCGTCGTTGCCCTCGCTCTCGGAGGCTTCCTGCTCTTCGGCGGTGCGCTGGGTGGTGGCGACAGCGGTGGCGTGAACATCGATGTCCCGGAAAAGGTCACCATCGAAACGCCCAAACCAGCTGAATAACCACGTTTATCGCCCGGCCCCGCCGGGCGATGTCGTTCTTGTTGCCGCACGTCTTGCCGCACGTCATGCGGAAATCATCGCATGGTCACGGCAACCTTTTTTCACTCACAAACCTCTATGCCGATCTTGCCCATATGGGACTTTGCCAGGAACGCCTCTTGGGCGACGCGCAACTCGCGCAGCCGGTAGCGCTCAGCGACCACAGGCCGTATGTCGCCTGCCTCTATGTAACTCACGAGGTCGCTAAAGACACTCGGCGCCTGCCGAGTGCTCCCGATCAGTGTCAGATCCTTCAGATACAGGGTCCGCAGGTCCAGTTCCACGATGGGGCCGGCAATAGCGCCTGAGGTCACATAGCGCCCCCCTGGCACAAGTGAGTCGAGCAGGCCCGGCCATCGCGGTCCGCCAACGAGGTCGAGCACCACATGAAACGCGGACTGGGGAAAGGGGTCGTTCCGATCGATCATGGTCTCGGCCCCAAGAGCCTCAAGGGCCTCCATCTTCGCCGGAGTGGTGACCGCAGTGACATGCGCTCCCCGACGTTTGGCGAGTTGTACCGCGGCCGAACCGACACCTCCCGAAGCACCCGTGATCAGCACGCGCTCATTGGCCAGGTTTGCGCGCTGGATCATTCCTTCGGCAGTGGAGAACGCGCACGGGAAGGACGCGAGTTCCACATCAGAAAGCGCGCTTTCGATTCTCAAGGCATGTTCGGATCCCACGGTGGTGTATTCTGCGAACGCTCCATCGCGCTCGGAACCGAAAGTTACGAGCGTGTCAGGCTCCCCACCTCCTGGACGGTGCATCGGCCGCACGAGGACCCGTTCGCCAATACGTGCCCTGTCCACGCCCTCACCAACCGAGACAATCCTGCCGCAGCAATCCGCACCTTGAATGCGCGGGAAATTCAGCGCGCCAGACCACGCGCCGTCGGCATCCGACACGCCGCCATAGCCCTCTGCCGCAGCAGAATTCGTGTCGCCCCGCACGGACTTCGAATACCAGCCGGTCCGAGTATTCACGTCGGTGTTGTTTACGGAGGAGGCGCCCACGCGGATCAAAACTTCTCCCGCGTCCGGCCGCGGAACCGGCACATCCTCGCGCCATTCCAGCTTCTCAAGACCGCCATGTCCGGTGAGGACCATGGCTTTCATTGTCGCAGGCAGTGTCATCGACGTAGGCTCCATTGTAGAATGATTGCTCTACTTGCATAGGTAGAGGGAACGTTCTACATGGTCAACCATGAGGGACACATTTGGAAGAATATCCGATGGGCTCGAGCGAGCCTTCGCCAGGCGCGGCTTCGCGGAACCCTCGGTAGAGGATCTGCGCGACGCCGCCGGGGTGAGTCTGCGCACGCTCTACAAGTACACGCCCTCTCGCGCGGACATGGTTCTCGCAGCACTGGAGAACCGTCATCAACGCTACCTCGCGCATGTTTTTGACGACCTGCCGGACGGTCATGAAGAGGCCAGAGATGAGATTTTGACGAGGGTCGGTACCTGGATGGCGACCGAGGCCTCTCACGGCTGTCTGTTTCATGCCGCTGTGGCCGCTGACCCGGCAAGCGAACCGCTCCGGAGCCTTCTCGAGCGTCACAAGCGGGACGTGGCATCCAGAGCCGCTGCGGCCACGGGCCTCGTTGCGGTCGAAACTGAACTTCTCGTCATCATCGAGGGACTGACCCAGGCTTGGCCTCTGCAGGGCGATAGAGCCGTCGATGCTGCCAAACGGTTGGGGCGCGCATTATGGATTTCGCTCGGATAATGTCGACGCGTAGGCTGGGTCAGTACACTGTATCTGTGCAGATGAGGCCGGTTTCGAACCGATCACGTGAATACGCCTGAAACCACGATTCATCAAAAAACGCTAAAACCACCGCGGCGCACCGATCCCGCCCGTCCTCAAGCTGCTGCAATGAGCCGACGAGCAGAACGTCAGCTTCATCAACTGAAGCGCCGGAGCGTGTCTGGTGGATTTTGGCGCAGATCATTTCATCTGCGAGCACTGGAACGAATCGAAAATCGATTGAGCGGGAGAACGAGGAGCGCCCCCTCTTGCGATGAAGGCCACGCCGCCACAATGAGCATGGCAATTTCCGTGGGACATTTGCGCGCGTGAATGCCACGGGGCGCTGTTTGATCCGATTTTGGATCATTCGCCTATTGCCAAATCGGATCTGAAACTCTAGGGAAAGCGGACCTCGGAGCGTAGCGCAGCCTGGTAGCGCATCTGGTTTGGGACCAGAGGGTCGCAGGTTCGAATCCTGCCGCTCCGACCACCTTTTCGCATTTGTGCGGATGTCAGGTGGTGCCACCTGACTGAAAGATGCTCTGGAACGAGGTTTACGACGTGTCTGCGCGCATTTTCAGCCCGGCCAAGACGGCCATGCAGTCCGGCAAGGCCAAGACCGGCCTTTGGGTGCTGGAGTTCGACCCCGAGATACCGCGCAAGATCGATCCTCTCATGGGATACACCACGTCTGCCGACATGAAGAGCCAGGTTCGTCTGACCTTCGAGAGCAGGGAAGAGGCGATCGCCTACGCTGAACGGAAGGGGATTCCCTTCCGTGTGGAAGAGCCACAGCTGCCCAAGCGGCGCCAGGTTTCCTATGCGGACAATTTCCGCTATGACCGCAAGACCCCGTGGACGCACTGAATCGGCGCCCACGCGTCGGTCCCGTAGCTCAGTTGGATAGAGCACCGGCCTTCTAAGCCGATGGTCGCAGGTTCGAATCCTGCCGGGATCGCCAAGCTAATTTTCGGCCTTTGATTTCATTGGTTTTCTGCGCTGTTACCCGCACCGGTTTCGAGGTTAGGGAATAGGGCGTTCGATGCCTGTTCCGCTAAGCGGCTTCGGTTTGCCCTTCGCATGTACCTTTCCGCCATTCGCGGGTTCTTCCAGCCATACATGGCGACAAGCTGGATTTCGGTTGCGCCGTTCTCCGCGGCGAAGGTGGCGCCGGCGTTGCGCAGACCGTGAGCGCGGCCGGGCACATTCGCTGCTGCGGGCTGCGCAGGATAGAGAGCCCTTCACTCGTTCCGGGTGCACAACTGGCGTAGACATCGCAACAGGTCTTCTCTTTAAGAAGCATGTCGCGACAACACGCTATGCCTCAGTGTGACGAGTGACATCGCCACCGCCCCTTTGCTGCCAGCCAAGCAAAAATCGAACCTTCAAAGCAGCATCAAAATTCGATCCGGTACTTCAAACCAGCGCCATACTTCTCGTAATCTCCCGAGCCGAGCCCGTCATAGTCGAAGTCGAGTGCAAGCTTCCCGCCATTCTCGAACCAATAATCAAGCCCGACCCTGAAACCCAGCCGTGCGCCGTCCGTTGCAGAGGCCACCGACGCTGCTTCTCCCGTGCCCGATGTGCTTGAGAATGTAAGGGGTACACCCCCGCGCAATGTCAGCGCGCCGACGGGGACGTTGATGGGTATCGAGGCGTCGAGGCTCAATTCGAGCGAGTTCATGGTGATGGACTGCTCAGGGATCTCGTTGCCCAGGCTGTCCGTATAGGAGCGCTGCCGATCAAAAAGATGAACCGCATCAAGGCTGGGGGTCAAGGTGATCAAACCGAGCGAGACATCGCCTGCGACCGTAACGCGGAAAAGACCACGCTGCGTTCTGACGGTATCCGTATAGGTGCCGAAGGGCGCGTGACTGTTCCGGCTTTGGCCGAGCAGCGCCTGAGCACTGAAATAGAGCGGATGTCCCGGCAAGCGGCCAACCAGATAGGGGCCGGCCAGCCAGCCGGTGCCGGAAATGGAAGCATCCGCGTTCTCATGAGCCAGATGATCAACCTGAACCATGGCGCCTGCCGCAAGATATTGCGACAGTTCGAAATGGGTGCCCGTGCTCAAATGAACATAGCGGTTCGTGGTGCCTGTATCCTTGGACCATGACGCCGACAGTTCCGCCCATATCGGATCTGTTGGTCGTGTGGCGAAGGTCAGGTTGCCGTCTTCGGATGTGGCCTGGGCATTGAGAGAAGCGCTGCCGTTCCCGCGATAAAGCGCGATGAGGTCCGGCTGTCCGCTGATCAATTGTGTGGCGCGCGCTTGCATGAAACGCGCCATCTGCTGCTGCGTTTCCCGCACGCTGGCGTCAGAAACCACGATCGTTCCGGATGCCAGGTTTGTGTTTCCTGCCGCATCGCTTGCAACACCCGAGGGCACTGACACGGTCAGATCTCCTTGCCCCGAAGCGACGATGGTTGCGTGATAAACAGTGGCTGCCCCGGTCAGCGAACGGACATGCCCGTTCAACACCGAAATATCGGCTCCGGAAAAACCGAAAACCGGCTCGGAGAAAATGATTTCCACGACCACAGTTTCACCCATCACGACTTCTGTGCCGGGTCCGCTCACAGAAACGGTGGGGCGTGTGATATCGCCAAGGGCGGAAACGGTAATCTCGACCTGGTCCGTTGCCGAAGCAAAGCCGTCATTCACCTCCAGGTCGAAGGTCAAAATCACATCGGGGTCGCCGGTTGCGACAGTCGGTGCGTTGAATGTGGGAGAGGGGCTGCCGGCACCCGCAAGCGTCACCGCTGGTCCGCCCGTCTGTGTCCATGCATAGCTGAGAGGCTGTCCCGCATCATTGGAGGAGGAGCCCGATCCGTCCAGTGTGACGGATGTTCCCGAATCCACCCCCTGGTCAGCGCCGGCATCAGCCGTCGGAGGCGTATTGCCCGGAGCCGAAACGGTGATGTTTACACTGTCTGTCGCGGTTGCGAAGCCATCGTTAACTTCAAGCTCGAAGACCAAGACCTCATCTGCATCGCCGATGGCGAGAGCCGGAGCCGTGAAGGATGGCGAAACATTTGTCGCGTTTGTCAGCGCGACCGCCGGGCCGCTGGTCTGAACCCAGCTGTAGGTCAGTGACTGCCCCACGTCATTCGCAGACGAGGCAGCGCCATCCAGCGAGACGGAGGCCCCCGCAGCAACCGTCGCATCAGAACCGGCATTCGCTGTTGGCGGCGTGTTGCCTGGCGCCGAAACCGTGACGGAAACAGAATCGACCGCTGCCGAAAAGCCGTCATTCACCGAGAGCTCGAAGACCAGAACTTCGTCGGCAGCGCCGATGGCCAGGGACGGAGCGACAAAGGACGGTGAAGCAGTCGTTGGCCCGGCCAACGTCACCGATTGACCGCTGGTCTGGGTCCAGGAATAGGTGAGTGCCTGCCCGCCATCATTGGCGGAGGAAGCCGACCCGTCCAGTGATACAGATGCGCCAGAAGCAACTGTCTGGTCGCTACCGGCATCGGCCGTGGCGGGCGTGTTGGGCGGTGAGGTCACGGTGATGGTCACGGAATCCGTGTCCGATGAAAAACCGTCGTCGACCGATAGCTCGAAAACAAGCACCGCGTTGGCATCACCGATTGCCAGCGTCGGAGCCGTAAATGTCGGCGCGACTGTGCCAGCCCCTGAAAGGGTCACGGCAGGGCCGCTGGTCTGGGTCCAGGCGTAGGTCAGCGTCTGCCCGCTGTCATTGGTTGAGGAGCCCGAGCCGTCGAGTGCAACCGGAGTGCCGGAGCCAACCGTCTGGTTCGCCCCTGCATCTGCCGTCGCAGGCGTATTGCCGGGGGCACGAACCGTCACGGACACTGAATCCGACGCATTCGCGATGCTGTCATCGACGGTAAGCTGAAAGACGAGAACCGCGTCGGCATCGCCAATCGCCAGCGTGGGGGCAGTGAAGGACGGGGAGGCAGTCGATGCGCCTGTCAAGGTTACAGCCGGACCGCTGGTCTGGGTCCAGGCGTAGGTGAGGGTTTGCCCGCCGTCAGGATCGGAGGAACCCGTTCCGTCCAGCGTCACGGATGCGGCAGAGGCAACGGTCTGATCCGGGCCGGCATCTGCCGTTGGCGTTGTGTTGCCGGGAGCCGTGACCGTGACGGTCACTGAATCCGTTGCTCCTGTCACGCCGTCATTCACGGTGAGGTCGAAAGTCAGAACTTCATTCGCATCGCCGATAGCGAGCGTCGGGGCGATGAAGGAAGGCGCGGCTGTCGAGCCTCCGCTCAATGACACCGAAGCGCCGCCGGTCTGCGTCCAGGAGTAGGTCAGCGTCTGTCCGCTATCGTTGGCTGATGAGCCCGTCCCATCCAGCGAGACGGACGCACTGGAGCCAACGGTCTGATCCGTGCCGGCGTCCGCCGTCGGCGGCGTGTTTGGCGGAGCTTGGACGGTGATGGTAACGGAATCTGTCGCCCCTTCCACGCCGTCATTCACTGTGAGTTCGAAGACAAGAAGGGTGTCCGGCGCTCCGGGTGTGAGTGCCGGTGCGGTGAAGGACGGGGTAGCGGTTGTCGCGTTCGTCAACGTGACTGCCGGTCCGCTGGTCTGGCTCCAAGCGTAAGTCAGTGGCTGTCCGCCATCATTGGAGGAGGATGCCGAACCATCGAGCGAAACCGGATCACTTGAGGTGACCGTCGCGTCGGATCCTGCATTTGCGGTGGGCGGGGTGTTGGGAGGCGGCGTGACTGTAATGGTCACAGCATCCGATGCGGCTTCCATACTGTCGTTGACGGTCAACTGGAAGGTCAAGATCGCATTGGATGCGCCGGGTGCAAGTGTTGGAGAGGTGAAGGAGGGAGTGGCGGTTGATGCACCCGCAAGGGTCACTGCAGGTCCACTGGTCTGGGACCAGGAGTAGGTCAGAGACTGACCAGCATCATTTGAGGATGAGGCGGACCCGTTGAGCGAAACCGCAGCACCGGAGGTGACCGTCTGGTCCGATCCTGCATTCGCGGTGGGCGGGGTGTTGGGAGGCGGTGTAACGGTAATGGTCACCGTATCGGTGGCCGTTTGCGACCCATCATTGACGGTAAGCTGGAACACCAGCGTCGCATTCGACGCTCCCGGAGAGAGCGTCGGAGCGGTGAAAGACGGAGTGGCGGTTGATGCCCCTGACAGGCTCACAGCAGGACCGCTGACCCTGCTCCATGAATAGGACAATGTCTGTCCGCTATCATTGGTAGATGACGCTGAGCCATTCATCGTGACTGCCGCACCGGAGTTCACCGTCTGGTTGGAGCCCGCATTGGCGGTCGGCGCTGTGTTGGTCGCGGTGCCCGATATGGCGAATGTGAAAGGGTCTTCATCCGCATCATTGTTTCGGAGCGTCACCGTAGCGCTTCTCGAACCCGGCGCTCCGACCGGAGAGAAGCGAACGGTGAAGGTGCCCGAGCCGCCAGGCGCGATAGACGACGGAGGAGGGGATGTGATGGTGAATTGCGAAGCATTCGCCCCGGAGAGGCTGGCGCTGGATATGGTCAAGGTGCCCGTGCCGACATTCCGGATACCGAAAACCCGGCTGATCGGATAAGAGCTTGCGGAAATGGTCGACCCAAAATGGGTCCAGTTTGTCGGGGATGTGGACGCTGCGCCATCCGTAATCGGTTGTGCATTGCCGGTGATCTCGATCTCGGGCTTGGCTACGCAATCAGGATCGCTCGCCATGTCGATGAAGGTATAGCCGCGGGTTCCGCTGGCTGGACCGACCCGATCAGCTGCATTGACTGGGCTGCGTGCGTCAGACCAGACAGATCCGTCATCCCAGTTATCCCGCAGTCCCAGATAGACATTGCTGGTTCCTGTAATGAGAAATTGATCAAGGATCTCGACGATGTCGCGCTGCGTGGGCATCTGTCCCACAGGCGCATTCCCATAGGCTGGAACGGTGGAGCGGGTATTAGCACTGCCCTCATCCCAGACAATAAGCTGGAGGTATCTGCCTGGTATGGCATCGGTATTGTAGGCCGTCCAGTCGACGACAATTTCTGTGGTCGTGGCATTGGCGTAGGGCCCGGCGATACATCTTCCATCCTGCCCGTTGAAAGAGAGCGACACCGACGGGTTCGTCCAATTGGCGTTGGCATGTTGGATGCCGGACATGAGTGCCGCGCCTGCCAGAGCGGCGGCCGCAAACCCGCGAACCACGCTGGGGAGCGTGTCGCTGCACGTTCCGAAAATCTTCCTGAACGCCCCTTTGAACAGCGGATCTCTCGACAACGGCATTTCCCCCACGCAACACCTGATCGCCCGAGACCTTGCTCATCCTGCCGATGAGCCCCGATGAAAAACATCGTACTTCGGGCGTGATCACATCAGATACGAAGAGTCCTGCCAGTGATTCCAGCTACCAATTCTGACCAATTCTGACCAATTCTTGCGGCGGGCGATTCCGTTAATAAAACCCCCACAAAAAACTTCCTTAAGGGCGGCGTTGTTCTGAAAGAATCTTGCGATAGCCGGCAAAATAGGCCAACACGTCTACATGCTGGATCTGAAGACGTTATTGCTGCTCGAAGTCTGCACGACGGCCTTGCAGGCCTTTGCATGGCTTCTGGTATGGCGGTCCTGGCGTTATCTTTACGAACTGAAGCTTATCGCCGCCGGTTTCAGCGCCATTGCGCTGGGCTTGTTGCTCCTGACGCTGCGTGGACCCGATCCCCATGCGCTTCATATCTTCGTCGACAACATGACAATCAAGCTCGGATTGGTTTTGCTGGCGGACGGTATGGCGAGGTTTCTCGGCCATCCTGGTTGTCTCAGGGTCGGACTGATCATTCTTGCGGCACATATGGCGCTCTGGAGCCTTGCCATGGCGCTGGCACCGCTGGACCTTTCTCTGCGTATTCATGCCTCCACGGTTTTCACCCTTGCCATGATGGGGCTGATGATCCGGATCCTGTATGTTGATCGCGGGCAGCCGTCATTCCTGCGGTGGATTACGATCGCACTTCTGGTGGAATACATTGGCGCCAGCCTGCTCCAGAGCGCGCTCATATTCCTGCAGCCAACCCTGTTTGCAGAAGCGCCGATCCTGAGTGATGTGAACAGCTGGTACTTCTTTCAAGGGCACCTGTTTGTTGTGGGGCTCTTCATCTGTTTGCTTTTCATGGTCGGTGTGCGGTTATCCCTCGATCTGCGAGACAGGAACGCGGCACTCGCGCAGGAAGTGACTGAACGGCGACGTCTGGAAGGCGAACTCTCTGCCAGCCTCGATCAGGAAAAGACCGCCCGCGAAGAACAGCGCCAGTTCATGCATATGGTGAGCCATGAATTCCGCACGCCTCTGGCTGCCATACGCTACGCCACCGAGATGCTCGGCATCATGATCCAGAATCCCTCCGACGCGGTGGAAAAGCGTCTGATCGGCATCGATGCTTCCGTCTCCCGCATGACCCAGCTCATTGACCGCTTTCTCTCAACCGAGAAGCAGGCGGTAAGCGGACTGAAGATCGAAAAACTGGACCTGCGGCGGCTGACAATGGAGGTTCAGCAATATTTTGATCACGTGGATCTTGGCCAAAGGCTGAAAGTACGGCCGCTCGACGAAGCCCCTGATTATTGGGGAGATGTGGAGATGCTTCAGACCGTCATTGTCAATCTGGTCGACAACGCGTTGAAATATTCGCCGCGCGATCAGCCGGTTGAAGTGACGTTTTCAAGACGGAACAATCTTCTGGTCGTGAAGGTCGCCGACCGTGGGATCGGCGTGCCGGAGGCAGAACGCAGCCATGTGGGGCGTCGCTTCTTTCGGGCTTCGAACACGCGAAGAACCGCCGGCAACGGTCTGGGGCTTTATACCTGCAGGAAACTCATCGGATATCACAGAGGAACGCTGGATCTGCGGCCACGCAACGGGGGAGGAACCGTTGCGACCATACGCCTGCCGATGCCGGGGCTTGCGACAGCATCGCTGTCGAATGAAATCACCGTGGAGGAGACAGAAAGGGCATGAACCGAATACTTGTGGTGGAGGATGACGATTCACTGCGTGGTGATCTGGTGGATTATTTATGCCTGCAGGGTTTTGACGCCAGAGGCATCGGCACTGCGGGTGAAGTTTCGGACGCATTGAAGCAGGGACAGTTGCCTGATGTGATCCTTCTCGACGTAGCGCTTCCCGATGGTGACGGCTATTGCCTTGCAAGGGACATCCGCGCAAGGCTCAATTGCGGAATCATCATGCTGACGGCGCATGGGGACACCGAAAGTCGTGTGCGCGGGTTTGAAAGTGGTGCGGATATCTATCTGGTCAAGCATACCGCGTTGCGGGAGATCGCGGCGGCGGTCCACAGCCTGTTGCGGCGGTTGCCGCAGGAAGCTGCTCTCAAGGACGCAGCGAAAGAATGGGTTCTCGATGCGGTGAGCTGGATTTTACAGTCCCCGGAAGGACAGGAAATCAAGTTGACCGCGACCGAAAAGACATTTGTCGAAGCCTTGATCGGGAATGCCGGAAAGCCCTGTTCCAGGGAGGACCTGGCCAGAACCTTGTCGCGGCGGCAAACCAATTTCGAAAATCGGCATCTCGATGCTGTTGCCAGCCGATTACGAAGGAAGATATCCAGCCATACCAACACGGAAGCGCCGATCAAGTCCGTGTACGGGATCGGGTATTCCTTCAGTGCCTCCGGTACGATCGGAAACACGAAGCCTGATTGAGCAGGGATGAATAGTCCATAGACTTGCGAACGCCTTCTTCCCTAATATTGAAGCAGGGTGGCCATGATGGGCAAAACCAAGTCCAGCGGCGATTTCAAACGGGATGCGGTGGCGCAGATCACCGAGCGCGGCTATGCGGTCCATGGCAGAACGTCAAAAGGCCCTGCGCCGTTGAAGGGCCTTTTCCGGCTCCATGGCGGCTATTCGAACCCATTGCAGCGAGCGTCCGCTGTGATGAAGAAGGCCTGAACAGGCCCCTCATGGGTTTGGCGTGGGACCTCAATCCGCCATAGGGGCCTTGCCACCCAGAATATCTCGCAGCTTGCCGCTTCGCGCGAATAGTTGCTCAGCGCTCTCCGCGCCAATGGCATCGACAATGATCTGATCGACCTCCCACCAGACGGCGACGATTTTATCACGAAGGCTCTTTCCCTCGACAGTCAATGACAAGATGGCGGCGCGCTTGTCCTGCGGATTTTTGCGGAACTGAATGAAACCGTTGTCGATCAGGCGCTTGGTCATTTGGCTCATGCTGGCCGCGGTCACGCTGAACTCGATCGCCAGTTGACGCTGGGAGGCTTCTTCGACGCGACCCAACGCATGAATGACGCGTGCCTGACCCGCATGGAGGCCGAAGGGTCTGAGCAACTCGCGCAATCGATCTTCCAGAAGGTGCGCGCAGTGCAGCAGTAAATGAAATCCCGGGCCTTGTCGTCCTATTGCCATATTGTTAGGATCCTAATTGTCTGATTGATGTTGTTCTATCGATAGTTTTCGCGATGGGCAATGTCCGCCTGAATGCGCATGCCGTGAATGCGACAGCGCATCAACACGGCCGTCCTGCAGGAAAGAAGATCGTCTTCCACCAAAAAAAAGGGTTCCCGAGAATGCCTTCCACAACAAGACAGCGCGAGAAGTCGCGTCGAAAGAGCACCATCTTCATGCTGAGTGCACTCGGCGGTTTGATGTTTGCCACCGGTGCCAATGCACACGCCGACGCGCATTCCGTTGCGGATTCCGCACTGGTCACACCTGGTGAGATCGTGGACTGTACGCTCGAGAATGGAGACACTGCAGAATGTGCGCGCTATGTCGTGAAGTATCTTCCCGAGAACCTTGAGATTGGTCCGTTCTGTCCTGCGACCACGGATGACAAGGGCGGCATCTGGCACTGGGACGGAGACAAGGCCGGGCTATACCGGATTGACGGTGACTTCCTGCGGATGCTGGACGCCCAAGGCTACACGTTCTTCAACGAGGATGGCGAGGTCTATTCCTTCGACATTCGCACCGAAGGACCGACCGAAGCGAATGAGTGCATCCAGGGTTCGGTGGATACTGATGTGGAGATGACGGTTCTCATTCCCACAAACCCGGTGATGGCGGATGAACCAACGAGCCTTGGCACTGTCGCGAAGGTCGGCATCGGAATGGATGGCGTCCCGATCTTTGCCGACGCGCCATCAGTGCTGGACACCGGGCATATGCCCGCGCTTGACACCTGTGGCGGCCATGTTGACCCCGGTGGCTGGTATCACTGGCATGCGACCTCCACCGACATGAATGCCATCTACGAGAACGAAAACGTCGATGCGGAATGCGTGAACGTCGAGCAGGATCAAACGGCGCAGTTTGGTTATGCTTTCGATGGGTTCGGGATGTATGGTCCGCTCAATTTCGATGGTTCGGTCCCTGACGATCTGGATGAATGCGGTGGCCATATCGGCCTTGTCGAAGACGGTGGAGAGCCCGTCTATCATTATCATTCAGGCACCTCATTCCCCAATCTGCCCTCCTGTCTGGTTGGCGTCGTTGCCCAGGACAATTTCTCGACCAACGCGGCCGGCGGCATCGGTTCCGTCAATGGCCCTGGGGGTGGCGGTGGTCCCGGTGGCCCCGGTGGAGCGCCCGATTTCGGCACGATTGCCGAGACCCTGGGCGTCGATGCCGACCTGCTGAGAAAGGCCATGGAAAATGCCGGCGGACGGAACGCGGATCTGGCTGCGGTTGCTAAGGAACTCGGCGTTTCCCTCGAGGCCCTGCAAGCAGCCCTGCCAGGGCCCAGACGCTAGGCATTGAACCGGCAGGGCTTTGCCGGAGGCTGTTTGGTTCAAGCCATGCGGGCAATGCTGGTGCGTCCAGCATGCGAACTCGATGGCCTCCAAGTTGTGTCGCGGCCATCTCGATGGATGACGTTGGCGATGGATGAGTTGGGCGATGGATGAGTTGGGCGATGTAAAGACCATTGATCGATCCGGTGGGAGCGGGGTCGTGCCTGTCGCCAACGCTTCCGACAGACGGCGCGATGCCTGATTCTGCCAACCGCTCAGAACAGCGAATGGAGACATGTTGCGAGCCGCGGACGGACTGGTGATCACCAGACCGTCCGCATAGATGATTTCCGAGCGCCACAGCATGTTCGCCGCAGGAGCGAAGAATTGTCGGTTCAACCGGTCGTGCAGATCGGTTTGCCGCGAATGACGCCCTGCAGTCCCATTGCCCTCACAAGCCAAGCGACGGTGCAGAGGGCAATGGCACAACCGTCCCTTGGCGACTGTCGCCAGACCTTGGGCGCGCCATAGACCTCGGAGTTTTCGTGAAACACCCGGCGCGTCTCGTCCTTCATGGCAATGTCGCGTTGAACGCGGGCCGACAGACGGCCCACGTCCAGACGCTTGGCGATGACCGCATGCGAGGTAGATGGGCAATCGGGAGCAGTCTGGAGATTGGCTCGACTCCGAGCCGGGGCCGATGTTCATCGATGAAGGAGATCTGCGCTTCAGTGGGCGTTCGAACGCCGCCTGGGCAAATTACGCAGAAGCCCTGCGCAAATTTCACTGGCCTGACGAGGCTCGCGGTGTCCCTGCTTCAGTGCCTTCATCTTCTCCGCAGCGTCACCCGGCAAACCTGCACGCTTGCCGCTATCCACCTCGGCCTTCTTGACCCACTCGTCGAGCGTATGCGCCGAGCAGCCGATCTTGGCAGCAATGGAAGATGCTGCTGCCCGTGGCGAAGAATGTTCGGCTTCATGATGCTCCATCACCATGCGAGCGGCGCAGGCTTCAGGAGAAAACTTGTTCGTCGTCGTGCTTCTCACAAGTTGAGGGCTCCGGCAAAGTCGGGCCGGTGCAATGCCGAACACGCCAAATGTCGTGACCAAGGGGGGCGAAGCTGGTTTCGCAGATTTTTCAAGGCGGATCGCGGTGACGTTAAGTCGTTGAATTTGCGATCATTTTATTGACGCACCGCACCGGGTGAAGATGAGGACTATGTCTACGCTATAGCCCTCTAAATTGAGGCACAGGCGAATGGCTCCTATGGGTGGGCGACAAACTGGCAGCTTTTGGATCGAGTATACGAACAAGCCGTCGGTGGGGGAGCACCACGGGCTTGTCTCAGAAAACGTGTTTGGTGAACTGATGCCAACGCCCTGAGCGTCTTCATGCAGTCTTGCTTGCTCGCAGCGCACCCTTGAACAGCTCGAAGGCCGCTGTCCCCTTCCGATCAGGGTAGTAGAGGTGATAGCCGGGGAACGGCTCGCACCATGGCTCCAGCAGGCGAGTAAGACGACCATCGGCGATCTGCGCCGCCACCAAATCTTCTAAGATATAAAGGATGCCGAAGCCTTCAACGGCGGCGGCCACCAACATGTCGGCGTCATTGAAGACGGGCCCACGGGCTGGCGTGACCGTCACCGCACGGCCGTCGCGGTCGAACGACCAAGGAGACAGATCACCTTGCGCGTCACGATAAGCAATACAACGGTGCGCCGTGAGATCGGCTGGCTCCATAGGTGTCTGATGGTCGCTCAGATAGCTGGGAGCGGCCACGACTGCGACGCGAAGCGGAGATCCCACCGCCAGCGCGATCATGTCCTTTTCTAATCGCTCTCCGAGCCGGATTCCCGCATCATAGCGGCCCGCTACAACGTCAGTCATGCGGTCCTCTACGCACACCTCGACCTCGATACCGGGGTGGCGGCGCATGAAAGACGGGAGCATCGGCCACAGCACCGTATCAGCTGCATGCTTGCCAGTCGTAATCCTAACCGTACCGACCGCGGCGCCGCGTGCCTGTGACAATGCCTCGATCTCGTCGGTCAACCCGGTCAATGCCGGAGACAGGGTGGCGAGAAGGCGTTCGCCGGCAGCGGTCGGGGCAACGCTGCGGGTCGTGCGGGAGAGCAGGCGAAAACCGAGCTGACCTTCGAGCCGCTTCATGGTCTGGCTCAACGCTGATTGCGTGACCCCGAGCCGTTTCGCGGCACGTGTGAAGCTTTGGTCGGAAGCGATCGCAGCGAATATGGCGAGGTCGCCAAGCAGATCTGGGCGCATTGATGATCCCTGCTACTGGGGCCTATTACCAATTAGGCGGTTATCCTCATTCATTAGCAGAACTAAGTAATGGAGAACAGAAGCAGCAGCGAGGAACAAGCGATGAGCAAGGTTTGGTTGGTGACGGGCGCAAGCCGCGGACTTGGACGTGAAATCGCGCGCGCAGCACTCAATGAGGGCGCAACGGTCGTGGCAACGGCGCGAACCGCCAATGCGGTGCGTGATGCCTTTGCGGACGAACATGAGCGCCTGCACGCGGTCACGCTTGATATAACCGACGCTGAGGCTGCAGGATCGGTCACTGCAGAGGCCATCGAGCGGTTCGGAACAATAGACGTTCTGGTTAGCAATGCGGGCTACGCCGAGCTTGGTTTCTTCGAGACTTTTACCGATGAAGCGGTGCGGCGTCAGTTCGAGGTTAACCTGTTCGGCACGATGAACGTGGCGCGCGCAGTCGCCCCACACATGCGCCAGCGTCGCTCGGGCCTAATCGTCACCATCTCGTCCGTCAGCGGGTTGGTCTCCAACGGCGGAGGAGCGGTCTACTCGGCCTCGAAGTTTGCGGTCGAGGGATGGATGGAGGGCTTTGCGCAAGAACTGGCACCGCTAGGCGTTCGTTCGCTCCTCGTCGAGCCGGGAATGCTGCGTACCGACTTCATGGACCAGAAGTCGGCGCACTTTGGCAGCATTGAAATTCCAGACTATGCCGAAGCGATCACGCAGTACCATGCGTTCGTGGAAGCAGCCAACGGCAACCAGCCGGGCGACCCGAAGCTGCTGGCCGCATGGATCGTCGCGCTGGCCGCGCAGGATGAGGTGCCATCGCGGTTCGTGTTCGGCGATGACGCCCGGCAGTGGGCGGGAGCGAAAGTCGATCAATTGCGGCAGGAGATTGCCCAGTCCGCCGATTGGGCTGATCAGGCACCAATTTGCTGCAATTTGGATGACTGGCGGATGGAGAAGCAGGAATTTTACCGCAGTTCGAAAGACCGCTTCGAGGGAGTATCTGGCGACATCTGAACGACCGCAATGGGTCGGGAGTTGCCGTTCTCTGGCCGTCAAATTTAATCGGGCTTTAGCGCGGAATCGGCGGTTTGTATGTTGTTTGCTGGGTGGGGGGTGATCGGCGGCAATATCGCGCTGTGGAGGGTAATCGACGGGAAAATGGCGCACCTCGAAGGAGAGAGTTCGAACACTCTTTTCGAGGTGTTGGATGAATGGGAGCGTCATCTCGCGCAGCTAGACCCGGCTAAGGGTCTGAGGTGCGGCCATGACGACCCTTCGCCATGAGTTTCACCGACATGCTGGTAAAGCGGCGAAATACCCGCCGCCCTTCTCGCTTCGCCTGACGCATGCCGAGAAAGCGCGGTTGCTGGCCGAAGCGGGCCGGAAGCCGCTTGGTGCCTATATTCGCGAGCGCCTTTTGGGGGCGGACGCTGCGCCGCGCAAACGCCTCCGCAATAGCCCGGTCAAAGATCAGGAGGCGCTGGCGCGCGCCCTGGCGGCGCTCGGCCAGTCGCGCCTGTCCTCGAATCTGAACCAGCTCGCCAAGGCCGTGAACACGGGCTCGCTGCCCGTCACCCCTGAAACTGAAGCCGATCTTCAGCAAGCCTGCCGGGACGTGTCCGCCCTGCGGGCCGATCTGCTGCGCGCGCTCGGCAAGAATCCGGGGGACGGTCCATGATCCTCAAGGCCAAGGAACGCGGGGACGGCCCGCAGCTCGCCCGCTATCTTCTTGCCATGCGGGATAACGATCATGTCGAGCTGCATGACGTGCGCGGCTTCGCGAGTGATGATCTGCTCGGTGCCTTCCACGAGGCCGATGCCATTGCCAGCGGCACACGCTGCCGCAAGCATCTCTTCTCGATGAGCCTGAACCCGCCTGCGGGGGAGAATGTCAGCATCGAAGCCTTCGAGCAGGCGATTTCACAAATTGAAGAAAAGCTCGGTCTGGAGAACCAGCCGCGCGCCGTCGTCTTCCATGAAAAGGACGGGCGACGGCACGCGCATGTTGTCTGGTCGCGGATCGACCCTGAGCGCATGCGGGCGCTCAACATGGCGCACTACAAGGTCAAGCTGCGCGATGTCTCGCAGCAGCTCTGCCGTGAACATGGCTGGGACATGCCGCGCGGCTTTGAAGATCGCAGCCTGCGCGATCCGCTGAACTTTACCCGCGCCGAATGGCAGCAAGCCCGCCGTGCGGGCCTCGATCCGAAGCAGCTCAAGGCGCTTTTCCAGAAATGCTGGAAGCAGTCGGCTTCCGGCGCTGCCTTTGAGAATGCGCTCAAAGAGCGCGGCTTTACCCTCGCGCGCGGCGACCGGCGCGGCTTTGTCGCCGTCGATTATCGCGGTGAGATTTACAGCCTCACCCGCCTGACCGGCACGAAGACCAAGGAAGTCGCCGCCCGCGTCGGCGATCCGCAGAAACTGCCGTCTGCCGACGAAGCCCGCGCCGCAATGGCCGCGCAAATGACCGAACAGCTCCAGAGCTTCATCAAGGACGCCGAACGCGAGGCTGAGCGCGGTCTCAGGGTGCTGATCTTCCGCCGCAGCGAAATGACCGGGCGTCACCGCCATGAACGGCAAGCGCTGAAAGAAGCGCATGAAGAGCGCTGGCTTACCGAAACCAAGGAACGAGCCGCACGCCTGCCGCGCGGCTTCTCCGGCATCTGGCACCGGATCACGGGCCGCTATGGCCGGATCAGGAATCAAAATGAGCACGAGGCCTGGCAGGCCACGCTGCGCGACCGCGCCGAACGCGAAAGCCTGATCGTCCGGCAACTCGATGAGCGCCGCGCCCTGCAACAGGAAATCTCTGGCCAGCGCGAACAGCAGCAGGCCGATCTGCTCATGCTCCGCCAGGACATCACCCGCTACCACGACATGGCCGCGCCGGAACGCGAGCGCCAAGACAACAAACCCGAACGCGAGGGCCGCAGCCGCTCCGGCAGGCGCAGGCGAACGCGCAGCCCCCGCATGGAATGACGAAAGCAGAAAGGAGCCTGAGATGAAAAATCCGGACTGGACTACATATGTGCCGCGCCGTGTCTATGACACCGCCCGGACACTGGAGACCGCTTGTGAAAGGGCCAACCTTTCCCCGATTGGCGAGGTCGAATGGCGGATGACGCATTGGCCAACAAAATCAGGACGTGCCTTCTGGGGCGAAGTCTGGCGCTTCCTGATGGAGGAATATTGCATCGGCTCAGAGTACAGATACGAAATTGTCGTTATCGACGATCCCGGCTTTGAGCGCGTGGTTACTGTCCTGCCGCAACAACTCCATTGATGTCCGTCTAGGCTCCAATTCCTTTGGCACCGGCCTCGCGCATCCATCGCGGGGCAAAGCGTCGTCTCGCTCTACCAGCACCTTTTGAAAATCCTGCGGCTCGCGTGGCTGACCGCCTCAATCCATGACGACACCTTTTCAGCATCCATCTTTCCATTTCAATCCGATCCCGAACCATCAGACCTTCCCAGGCCGATGATGTGTGCCGGGGCCGAAAGGCCCTGAGTGGTTCGGGGCCTCCTTGAAACGAAGGAGGATACAATGAAACTCGTCTCACGTTTTGAAGCGGCAGCACGCAGCACCGCCGAATTGCATAGTCTGCTCGGAGAGGCAAAGCGCGCCTTCGCCCGCGCCGCCTGCGGCTCGCAAGAGCGCCACAATGCGCTGGAGTCGATCCGCAACATCGAGCATGAGCTGGCGTCTCGCGCCCCACGGCTCTAAAGCCGGTGCGGCTGGCCTGACGGCCAGCCGCATATTGCCGAGTTCAGCAGGTTCGCCATGTCATGCATATCAGTTGATGTGCGGTCAACGCCCGCTTGCCTGTCTATAAATCGGCCTGCCGGTTGCCATGCAACCGGACTAGGCCCGCGCCAATGAGCGGGGGAAGCCGTCAAGACCGCAGCCAGCGGAGGGGGATCACCCGCCCTGCACAAGCGAAGCGCGGAAAGGTGGGGAAACCGCTGGCTCGCCCGAAGGGCTTGGACTTGACGGAAGATGGGGCCGCGCCCCCTTTCAAAAGTTTGTATGGCGGACTTTGAGTATCTCCCAATATGTCTATCCAGAATTGACGCACTGCGGACTTTTTAAAGTAAAGCTCGCATCAACTTTGAGAATGTGCCATAATGTCCATTATGGATGGACAAAACGCATCAAAGCTAAAGCAGGTTCTTCAGAACGTCCCACCGGGATTTCTGATCGATTCCGCTTGGATGAGCCGTCACGGAATTTCACGCCAATCCGTGTCCGCCTATGTCAAGCGAGGCTGGCTCGAAAGGGTCATACAGGGGCTCTATCGCCGTCCTTTCACACCTTCGGAAAATCCCGAAGCGGTTAGAGGGTGGAAGATACCACTCCTTTCCGCGCAATGGCTCATGGCGTACGACTTCCATGTCGGGGGAATGACCGCATTGGCATTGCACGGCCATGAGCACTATCTCGCACTGGGTGGCGGGCAGAAAGTTCACCTCTACGGTGACAACATACCGGCATGGCTGTTCAAGATAAGCATCGATGGTCACTTCGTGCGACATAGCACGAAACCGTTTGAAGATGCTCAGGCGGGAATCGAAAGCGGTTCTTTTGACCTATCGCAGCAAGCCGATAATGACGCGACCATGAGCCCTTGGCTCTGGCCGATCAGAATGTCAACGCCGGAACGCGCCATTCTTGAAGCGCTGGACGGACTGCCACGCAGTGAGAGCTTCCACAATGTGGACGTGGTGTTTGAGAGCTTGGTGAACCTGCGCCCCAAGCAACTCACAGCACTGCTGACCGCCTGCAGAAGCGTCAAGGTGAAGCGCCTCTTCTTCGTCTATGCCGACAAGCATGCACATGCCTGGCGCAAACATATAGACGCCGAGGCCATAGACCTTGGCCGAGGCGACAGAGCCCTTGCAGAGAACGGCAAATTGCATCCGACATATCGGATAACAGTGCCTTCCGACCTGTTACCGGGGGAGGCCGCCGATGGCCCGTGAACGTTATGAGCGGCAGGTCCAACTACTGGTCCGCACACTGCCTTTCGTTGCACGACAGGACGTATTCGCCCTGAAAGGCGGCACAGCAATCAACCTGTTTTATCGTGACATGCCGCGCCTGTCGGTCGATATAGACCTTGTTTATCTGCCCATTGAGGATCGCGCCGCGTCGCTTGCGGGTATTGATACGGCACTCGACGACATACAGGCTGACCTGGTGAGGAACCTGCGCGGCGCACATGTGCAGCGCATAGCGGGTGGCGGCAACAACGATACACGTATCAAAGTCCGTCAAGGGACCGCTGAAATTAAAATCGAAACATCCCCGGTAAGCCGTGGCACGGTTCACCCGCCCCAATTGCGCGCGGTTACTGACCCCGTGAGCGAGATGTTCGGCTTTGCCGAAATGCAGGTTGTCGCCTTCGAGGATTTATTCGGCGGAAAACTGCATGCCGCGCTTGACCGGCAGCATCCACGCGACCTGTACGATGTGAAGCTGCTCTATGAAAACGAAGGCATCACCGACGCGCTATTCCGCACCTTTCTGGTCTATATTGCCAGTTCGAACCGCCCGCCACACGAATTGCTACGACCATCTCTTAAGGTGCTCGATCAGGACTTCGTAGCAGAGTTTGACGGCATGACCACGCATGAGGTGAGCCTGACCGAACTGCTTGATGTACGCAAACGCCTGGTCGGCGATATTGCCGCCAGATTGGATGAACCTGTGCGGCATTTTCTACTGTCCCTGCATGAAGGCGAGCCCGACTTCAACGTCATCGGACTGCCCGATGCGATCAACCTACCTGCTGTGCAATGGAAACTACTCAATCTGCGTAAGCTAAAGGAGCAGAACCCGGAAAAGCATGCGGAGCACCGGCAGGAAATAGAGAGCCTATAGCTACCCGCCACTATGACCACTTTTGCAAGAATGGCGGGTCTTTAGAATCTGGTTCGGGACTTGGCCTGCTGACAGAAAGGCGCGTCGGCACCGGCAGTGCCGCGCCGAAAATGATGGCTTCGCCGCGACCAAGCCCGGCAAGCTGTCGAGACACGTTTACCCCCGCTGTTTCTGCTGCGGATGCGACCGCCCGCTGATCGGCTTCGTTGTTAAGGCGAAACACGGCCCATGTTCCGCATTGCGAAAGCACGGTCGGGGAAACCTCAGACGGGCGCTGAGTGCTGATTAGCAGGGACAGGCCGAATTTGCGGCCCTCTTTAGCCAGGCGCTCATAGGCAAGTGCCTGCTGTCCGCCATCCGATTCGCCAGGTAGCTGGCGAAGATAGTGGTGCGCTTCCTCAAGGGCGAGCATGGTCGGATGGGTATTACCGGGGCCACGCTTGAATATCTCTGCGGCGAACATCTCCAGGAGCGATCCCAAGACAAACGGCATTAGATCTTGAGTCAGGCGGCTAAGATCAACAACGTGGACCGACCAATCATTCTGACCAAACACCGGCGGTCCAAAAACTTCCCTTACGAGCGCCGCGCATTCGTCCTGCATGCTCAGGGGATTCGCTAATCCCGCGCCGCCCGTGATTTCAACAATGGACGTAAATTGCGGGTCTTCGATCAAACCGCGTATGCGGTTAATCATCGACTGGATATGGCCGTACTGGAAGGTGTCGCGGGTCCAGCCTTGGTTGTTCGGCTTAAGGACATACCATTCGGTGGCGAGGCAAGACAGTGCGCGCATATGCGGCCACACATTCGCCGGGGGAGCTGTTCCCGCCCTTAGCGCGGTCATCGCCTGATTGGCATGCGCGGCGTTGCCTGTGTGACAGTCATCGAAAAGCACATTGGATTGAGTGCCGACTAGTTTCGCTCCATGCGCATCAGCTTCAACAAAGCGAAGATGCTCAATCGCAAAGCGCAACGTCGGCATTTGCGCTTTCTCGCTTGGTATCAGCAACCGGGACAAGCCGTGCCGCCCAAGCGCATAGTATGGAATCCGAAGACCGCCAGCTGGACCGCCAAGTTGGGTGACTTTTACGCGCGCTCCCAGATTGGCGAAGGCAGGCGCATATTCTCCGTTAACGTCAAAGACGACGATCCGCGATTTGGGTAGGCGAACAAGCTGTTGCAGCACAGCGGCGACAAAATGGGTTTTACCTTGTCCCGTGGAACCAAGAATCGCCATGTGGCGGCCCAGCACTTGGTCAATATTCGCGCTGACCTCTACGGCGTGGTTGCGTGAATCCGCACCTAGTCTAATCTGCTCGTCCGGGATGCCGTTCGCGCCGATGGTTGCGACCGTTTCGATATCGGAAAGCGGATAAACGCTCGCCCCGAGAACGGGCAATCTCCACTCCTGCGGAGAAAAGGATAGCCTGCCCTCCCGCTTAGCCAGAAAGCCGACAACACGGCCGCGAAGCTGGCGTAATGGCTCCTGCGGGATGTTCGATGATCGTCCGCGCCCTGCATGGACTTCGCGCGGTTCCGCAAACGCCACGGTCATAATCCGAAGAATAATAGTTTCTGCACCGGCGTCGATCCCGACGAGATCGCCCGGTTGCTCAACGGTCGATAGGCCGTCGCGGTGTCCAGCAACGTGCCCACGGGAATCCTCAAGTAAATTGACTAGAAGCTGCGGTCCGTCGATTTCGACCACATAGCCGATGGGGCGACGGGAACTGATCAAAATGAACCCTCCGAATCGGTGTTGGGCGCAGACGCTGTTTCCGCGGCTTCGGGAGCGGCAGCTACCGCCGTCGCCTCTGCCGGGGCGGCTGCCTTCTTTGATACTTGGACGTTTGTGGCTTGCTTGAGCAAGGCTTCGAGCTGTCGCGCGCGCTCAGACACTTCGTCCAGCATGGCGGGTTCGGGCAAGTCGCTCGCTAATGCGTCGAAAAAGCCACCGGCCCCAAACCCCCGCACGGTTACTTGTGGGAGTTGGGCAAGTAACAGGCGTTTAAGTTGCTCGTTGGGCTTGATTGCGTCGCCTGTCGCCGCGAGCGATTGATAGATGCCCAAGCGATCAATCTCGGGAAGGTAGATGATGAGTTGCAGCGTGGGGTTTTGTAGTGCCGATACCACAAGGCGGTTAATATGGTCATCGGTGAAGCCGTAGCCGTTGACGATAAGACAAGCGTTCGGACGCGAGAGAAATTCGGTGAAGCGGCGGATGACCTCGCCATAAACAAATGCGGTTGTTTGGACGAATTTGGACGCGCCGGGGAAGATCATGAAACCGGGCCAATCATCCGGTTTGTCCGATGCGATAAACTGATCCACTAACGGCTTTACCGTGGTGCTGGGCAGCTCGCACACACTGCCCGACTTGCCCGCCGTCCATGAGATCGAGCCGTGCAGCTTTCCGAGATAGAGATTGTATGTTCCGAAACGAGCCTCACCACGCGCCTGCACGTTCCGAAGGCCAAGGTCAAAGCTGCTTGGACGAAAGGCGCGGTCATGCGTTCCTGAGAACCCATTAACACAATGAAGACCAAGCGCTTCCGCCGACCATTCCAGCGCAAGATCGTAGTTGGTAGTGAACGCCCACGGCGCGGCCTGTCCTGGCTGACGATTCCCAGCAAGACGCGATACAAGCCTTATGTGGCTCGATAGCTTGGGATGCAATATCGCCTGATCCGGCTCCGACCACAGTTTTTCGTCAAGAATAGCCGCCCGCAGGACAGCTTTCCGCAAGGCGTGCCGCGCCGCTTTGAGCCCGGTAAGATCGGCGCCAACCCGTTCGCCATCCAGACATGCGATTTCCAACTTATCGAGCAACAGTTCAACATTGCCCTGCTCGCCGTTCGCAAGAAATTTATTGTCTCGAAGGAATTGAACCTGATCAGGATAATCGTTCTCCAGGAGCGACCAAACATCGCTCATAACCATACCGCCGACGCCCTTGGAGGCACCAGCACCAAGCAACACGCCAACATTCTCCAGCCGAATGGCCAAGGCAAGATGAGCTAAAAACTCTTCTTCTGAGAGTTGTCTGCTCCCTCGGATCGCAAAGAAGGTCATGCCAGGTCACCGAGGGGAGGCAATTCACGGACGATTTTCATGGTCTCAAGGCTAACGGTGATGACACGCTGGAATAGCTCAAGCGGATATTTCGGATTGCCGATTGTTTCATTGGCATAGTCGTTGGCGTCGTTAACAATGCCGCTGGCCTTATCGGTTTTGACGACCTGCCGTTCCATCACCCATTCCAACGCGGGTTTGCCGTTGACGATGTAGTCATAGGCCTCCAGCGGGATGTTCTGCATGGTGATGTTTTCATTGTAGATGACAGTGGCGCGGTTTTTTTCCGCGCCTTTGCCACCGAACTTCATTTTTTTGACTCGGTAGAATTTTTTGGCATTGGCCTCGGCCTCGGGGATCAGGCGATGATCTCCCTCTTTGAAAGTGACCAGGTAGGGATCGGCGGTTTCAAAGTTCACATGAAGATCGCCAAGTGCACGGCCTGCGTCGCGGTAGGCGGCGAAATCGGCAAACCTCTTGACCGCAGGGATACGGGGGAGTTGCTTAGCAAGGTTGTTCTTGAACCGCTCGCGGTAGTCGGGCGAGTGCAGCAGACCGTAGATATAATAGAACAAGTCTTCCTTGCTGATCTCTTCTCCTGGATAGACGGCTTGGAAATGCGCGAGGCCTTCATCGGTAATAGCATCGCGGCGCGTGAGGCCGGTGGCTTGATCGCTTGATGCGGCAAAGAGGCCGTCATCATTGGGGGGGGCTTCGTAGAGGTAGAGGGGGAAGCATTGCCCCGAGTCGATGGTATGAAGATTTGGTAACGCATGAGACATTAGAGCTGAGAAACCGGCTCTTGCACCAATTCCTGACACTTGAATAACTAGGTTCTCAGAGGTTATGTCCGGATACAACCGCGACATCTGATAGACCATAGCGTTGTATTGGCGGTCAAAATAGGCCCACTGATAGGAAAATGGGCGATAAAGGGATCGCACAACGTGGCTGGCTTGAAATGCGTATTGCTTGGACTTTGCAAGATCTTGGAAGGCGTTTCGATTCCAACTAAATCGCTGCTCGTCGATCGTTGCTAGCTTCGCCCTGCTCTCGGGAGGCTCAGACGCTAACCGCCTCACTTCCGAATTGTAGCATTCAATACTGGTCAGGACGTTTGCCGCGAGCTTTGACTGCGACATATTATAGGCCCAAGCGTCTCTGCCAGTTGCCACTCCCAACGAATATATCGAGAAGACTGTGTTTGCGGAATCTTTGGATTTGTCTCCTATCTGAATGAAACGATCGAAAGAGCGATCGACCTGATCAAGCCAGTCGTTCTGTTCATCGGGAACAATAGTGGCCCAGCCTTTGTCCTTCGAGATGCCGTCAATAGAACCAAAGCCTCTGACTAGGTCGAGTTTTTGCTTCGTGGTCAGATCAGGGCCAATGTCGCAAAAATGGATGCGGCCATTTTCTGTAGCGGATGGGTTCTTAACCAAAACTGCGATTGAAATACCTGTCATACTACCCGAACCGAAAACGTTCTGCCCTTCGCGAGCGGCCCCTTTGGACAGCATATTTTTGCGAATGTCGCCGCGCAGATGAAAGACATAGAGATCGCTGAACTCCTCGACCAAACACTTGCGCATCCCATCCGCGAAGGATCGTTCAATCCATGCGCTGCCCGAAACGAACGCCATTACCCCTGCATCACCCAAGCGATCAGATGCCCAGCGGAAAGCGCGAATGTAGCTGTCGTACAGATTCCTAACCGAAGTTGTTTTCGAATGAACAGCATAGCTGTCCCTAATTGCAGCATCTAATTGAAAATACTCGATGTTCGCCGCGTTGTCGTTAGCACTGCCTTGCCCCGCCGAATAGGGCGGATTGCCAATGATGACACGAATATCCAGCTTCTTTTGTCGTGAGCGGCGTTCGGAGTTATCCGGCAGGAGATTGGCGACCATATCACGCTCTTGCTCATACATCTGGAAAGTATCGGTGAGCAGGATGCCTTCGAACGGGTCATAAGGCGCATTGGCCGAGAGCGAGCCATAGGCCAGTTCGTGGTAGACCGTCTCGATATTCACGGCAGCGATATAATAGGCCAGCAGCACGATCTCGTTGGCGTGAATCTCATGTTTGTATTTATGTTCCAGCTCATCCGGCGCGATATGGCCCGAATGTAGCAATCGGGTGATGAAGGTGCCCGTGCCGGTAAAGGGGTCAAGGATATGGACGCCCTTGGAGCCGAGTGTTTGGCCGAACTGCGCCTTGAGCACGTCATTGACTGAATGGATGATGAAATCCACCACCTCCACCGGGGTATAGACGATGCCAAGCCGCGCCGTGAGCACTGGGAATGCCGTGCGGAAGAATTTGTCGTAAAGCTCGGTTATCAGCGTTTGCCGACCCTGCGCCGTTTTCACATCGGCGGCGCGGCGTTCCACGCTGGCGTAGAACTTGGCAAGGCTTTCGGATTCTTTTTCCAGATTGTGCTCATGAAGCTGTTCGAGCACGATTTCCATTGCGCGGGACACAGGGTTTTCCTTGGTGAACCGGCTGCCCTTGAACAGCGCATCAAACACCGGCTTGGTGATGAGATGCTGAGCCAGCATTTCGATGGCTTCGGCCTCTGAAATTTCCGGGTTCAGGTCGTCATGCAGTTCGTCAAGGAAGGCCAGAAAGGCGGTCCGCTCCGGCCCGTCCTTGGCGATGATGGTGGTGATGCGTATGATGTGGGTCTGGGCGATCTTGGCGATGTCCCTGGCCCAGGAATCCCAGTATTCGCGGGTGCCGCACTTCTCGACGATCTTGGCCATGATGGCGCGGGTAAACTCGTCAAAGACCATTTCGCTTTGGACTTCGAGATCGGATGTGCGGCGTTCCGGCGCATCGCTGCCAATACCGGCACCGGCTTTGGTGGCCTTAGTCTTAGTGGTAGCAAAGTCCTCAACAACAGCGGTCAACTCTTTCAGTTCGGTTTCCGACGAGATGCGGACCACCTCCACTTTGTCGCTGATGTCCTCACCGATCTTGGCTTGGTTGATGCGAGCGTCTAGACGTTCGTCGTGGGCGCGAAGCGCGTTGAGGATTTGCCAGACGACTTTGTAACGCTCGTTGTCGTTCAACGCCTCTTCGGGTTTGGTGTTGGGCGGAATGGCAACTGGCAGGATGACATAACCCAGTTTTTTGCCCTCGGCGCGGCGCATCACGCGCCCGACTGATTGAACCACGTCGATTTGGCTCTTTCGCGGATGCATAAACATGATGGCATCGAGGGCGGGCACATCCACACCCTCCGAAAGCACCTTAGCGTTGGTAAGAATGCGGCAGACATCATCGCCCGCATCCTCCTTAAGCCAGTTCAGCATTTCCTCGCGGGCGCTGGCGTTATAGCTGCCGTCAATGTGCCGAATTTCAGTATCCAGGTGACGGGTGTCGTCGATTTGATCATTGCTGGTGTATTCATCGACAACTCTGGTGAACTCGTCCTCGATGATTTGCGATTTGGCGATGCTTTGGCAGAATGCCAAAGCCCGCTTCATCGGCCCTGGATCAAATTCCAAATCATCCTTTAGATCGCTTTTGGTTAGGGCCTTGTAGCAACCAATAATCTTGGTCGCGTCGTCCAGCGTCAGCTCTGCGCCTTCTTTGAGCCGCGTCTGGATTGTGCTGGAGACCAGCCCCTCGTCCACAGCCAGCACGACTACCTTGTAGTCAGTCAGTAGCTCTTGCTCGACCGCCCAACCAAAGCCCCGATGGAACAGATCCTTCCCGAACTTGCTCTCATCGTCCATTGAAGCCAGTTCAGCATCGTAGTCATCGGCTTTTCTTTTCGCGCCTTCGCCAAAAATTCGAGGAGTGGCTGTCATGTAGAGCCGCTTCTTGGCCGCTACGTGCTCGTTGCTATGAATGCGGACGAACGTGCTATCGTCCTCATCCTTGAGCGTGACGCCAGTAGTCCGGTGAGCTTCATCGCAGATCACCAGATCAAAGGCTGGCATACCATGCTGCTTTTGCGCGCGGGTTAGCACGTCAATCGAATGGTACGTGGAAAACACCACGGTCATCTGGTCAGAAGAGGCTTGGCGGACCTGGCGAGCTAACTTTTCAGCGTCGGTGGTCGCTGGGAAGGCCAGATCGTGGACATTTAAGTCGAGACTATCCGCATCTACATTCCGTCCTATGCGGGTGTCAGAACATGCCGAGAATGCAGTGAATTCTCGCTGGCAATCATTCTTCCATTCGCGGACCGTCTGCGACATTAATGCCAGAGATGGAACCATGAAGAGAACATGCTTCCCGGCCCCCGCCATCGCCTCCGCGATGCGCAAAGCTGTGAACGTCTTGCCAGTACCGCATGCCATGATGAGTTTGCCGCGATCATCCTCGGCCAACCCACTGATCACGGCTTCTAAAGCATCACGCTGATGGTCTCTGAGCTCCTTCTTGGGTGCAAGGCTGACGTTCCCGGTGCGCAGAAACTGAGACCAGTCGATTCGGCTCGCTTCTAATTCTGCAATGCGGATTCGACGCCAGCTCTTGGAGAGATTGTTTAGGGTCGCCTCAGCATTCGACCCAAATTCCTTTTGCGTTGTATCGATGATGATCAGCTCGGCGAAGAGATCATTCGAAGCCGCTGAAATGAAGCTATCGATATCGGCTTTCTGGATTCTGTGATTAGCGCCGTAGAACTTGCATTGAATGGCGGCATATCCTGACCCATCAGCGAGCATCGCGACGAGATCTATGCCGGTGTCATTTCTGTTCCATCCGTGCTCTTTCGCCCAATCGGAAAATCGGACAACTTTTGAAAAATATTGCTTCTGAGTGTCATCGTTCTCAAGAAATACTTTTACAACGCGCTCAAAATAACCGCCCTTCTCGGGTTCGTCACGCGATGCGTCACGATACCTGTCCAGCAATGCGGTCAAAGAAACATCAGACATTCAGCCCCCCAGTCTCGAATACTGCCCCGACTATACCGAGTCACCCCTCGAATAAGGAGAATATTTCAAATTCTTTCCACATGCTCCGGGTGGTTTTGCGCGTATTATGTCATCTGATGTGCTGGCACCAAAGGGGGGGGGGGGATGAAGGGGCTCCTACCCGAACGACGGTTCAGGAAAGCACCGCGACAAATCCTTGCTGCCGGTCGAGCGGGCAGTCGCTCGTGCATGGTGCGGTGCAGGTGGAGAGGCAATACTCCAGGCCCTGCGAGTGGGTTCAGGGTGGCGCGATAGTCCCCTGATCGGGTTCAGCGCCGACGCGCTGGCGGCATCCAATCGGCGAACGGTTGGTCGGGGATGCAAGGGGCTCGAAGGCTCTTGCTCGATGGGATGGGTCCAGGGCAAGGGTAGCGCGAAAGCTCCCTTCCTGGTCTCCACGAAATGGTCATGGGGGTATCGGGGGCAGCAGGAGCGCTCCCCTGATTGCCGGTCAAGCGGGCAACGCGCTTGTGCATGGTTCGGTGCAGGTGGAGAGGCAAATCTCCAGGTCCTGCGAGTGGTCAACCGGCGATACGGTTGGATGGCTCTGAACGGGCTCAATGCCCTGGAAGAGCCACGGCCTGGGGGATGCAACGGGGGCGCGCAGCGGCCCCCTTGCCAAGATGGTTTTGTATTACAAAACACATCTTGCGACTGCGGCAGAGGCAGCAAAATGCCCAAGAAAGCCAGTTGTAGTGCAAAGACCAAAGCTTTACGGAACCACCATGTGAGGACAGGCAGGTTTTATCGCTCCGGCGGTCTCCAGTCGCTCTCCACTGAAGAACGGCGGCTGAGGCGCAGCGCCAAGCCAACAGCCACACCTACGCCGATGGCAACGGAGAGATCAACGGCCACGGTCAAGACCAGCGTCAGGAGAAGCAGCAGCTTGTCGCCCGTCCTGCCCCGCGCATATTCGGGCCACTTGTGCGGCTCGCTCATATTCCATGCTGTGACAATCAGAAGAGCAGCCAGGGCGGGCATCGCCAGATAGCCCGCCAGCGGCGCGGCAAGCAGCATCACGATTAGAATAGTCAGCGCATGTATAAGTCCCGCCACAGGGGTCTTGCCGCCCGCGCGCACGTTCGTCGCGGTGCGGGCAATCGCGCCGGTCGCCGGAAGACCGGCAAAAAGAGCCGATCCGATGTTCGCAACGCCCTGGGCAAGAAGCTCGGCGTTCGGACGGTGGCTCCCGCCAATCATGCGGTCCGCCACCATTGCCGATAGCAACGACTCAACCCCGGCCAGAAAGGCAATGACAATGGCTGAGGGCACAAGCTCCAGAACGCGCGATAGAGATACATCCGGCATGGTGGGCCAGGGTAAGCTGCTCGGTAATGCGCCAAAGCGCGAGCCGAGCGTATCCACCTGGAGCGTCGCCACAATGACGAGAAGAGATGCCATACCCACAGCGACAATCAATCCGGGAAAACGCGGGGCGATACGGCGCAGGCCGACAATCAGCAGGATCGTCAGGAGTGCGGTACCAAGAGCGATGGCATTGAAGCTCGCGCGCGCATCCCATAGCACCGGAATTTTCTCGAAGAAGTCGGCAGGAACCTGCGCGACGGTCAGGCCCAGAAAGTCCGGGAGCTGGCTGGTTGCGATGACGATAGCAATGCCGATGGTAAAGCCATTTACGACCGCCTCTGGGATATAAGAAATCAAACGCCCTGCTCGGAAATATCCAGCGATCAGGAGAATGACACCGGCCATAAACGTAGCAATGACGAGGCCGTCATAGCCATGCTGGGCGATTACGCCAAATACCACGACGATAAATGCACCCGTGGGGCCGCCGATCTGAACCCGGCTTCCGCCAAAAAGCGAAATCAGAAAACCGGCCACGATGGCCGTAACCAGACCCTTCTCCGGGCCAGCACCGGAGGCAATCGCAATCGCCAGACTCAAGGGAAGCGCGACCATAGCCACAGTCACGCCGGCGATAAGGTCGGAGAGGAAAAGGGACCTATTATAGGTCCTGAGCGTGGTAAGTATCTTTGGCCTTCGCATTATCGTCCTTGCTGGAAGCAGAAACTCCTAAATCATGTCGTGTTGAAGTCGTTGTAAGGGGAACCACACACGACGCTGACATAGACTTCAAGCAGGCATTGCCGGGTCGGATCGGATTCTTCTACGAAGCGGAACTCCATGCGGCGAATTCGCTCAAGTGCATCGGCGAAAGCCGATGCGAATTCTTCATTCAGAAGTAGCCCCGCGCGCGACGTCTCACCGGGCTTATAATCGGACTTCAGGATGCCAGTTGCGTGGCGCGCCAGCTTAAAGGCAAATGGCGCGCTGTTGTGGCCGCTGGAACGACGCGTGTGCTGACCGTAGCGATTTCGCACATTGCGGGTTCGGCCCACGTACAGGCTCTTCCCGTTCTCCGAGAAAAGATAAACGCCTGAGCCCTTCATCTCGCGCGGCAAGACGCCGTCTGTGACCGGTGTTTGAGCCATTAGTGCTTCGTACTTCGGATGCAGGCTCTCGGTGAAAGCCTGAAACTTATCATGCATCGGCAACGCCCCCTTTGTTCATGCAACTTATCACTTCGGGCGCTCTCCCGAATAGGAACATCTTCCTGGACCCGTAACGCTGCCTAGGTCAGGGCTCTGCGGTCATCTGTCTGAATCGCAGCCTATCCAGGCGCAAATTTCTGGATCAACGGCGCTCGTGGACACGATCTCCGGCGTGAAGTTTGGGTCATCCGCGCGGTAGGCCACAAAGCTGTAGCCAGGATGCGGGCCCTCCCAGGCAACCGCGATCACCGTGCCGCGTAGCTCCTGCACCGGCCTGTTGCCATCGACCATCGGTCGCCAGGCGTGAATGGCGTAGAACTTCACGCGGGGCTCCTCTTCGCCGAAGCCGAACAGGAAGAGATTGGTGCCGGAATTGAAGACTAGTCCCTCGTCTGCTTCCTCGATCAGGATGCCGCCGCGCGCCTCGTCGCGGTAGGTCTGTTCCTCGCGGTAGCGGGTGAGCCCGCCCACGGTCGTAATGATGAGGCGGGATATCAGCACACGGTCGCGACGTGCTGGCGTTGTCCAGGCGCGGCGGTAAAGGCGATATGTGCCGTCCAGATTGTTTAGGCGGCTAAAGCGGAGCTGCGAGAGCGTCTTCTGCTGCGCGGCGATGAAGGCGGCAAAGCCTTCCGGCAGGCCGGGGGCCGGGTTGTAGATCGACGTGCGGAAGCTCTCGGAGCGTTCCAGGAACTCGAAGACAATGCGCTTCTTGTGCGATTGCGCGTTGGTGAGGCGGGTGAGCCCTTCCTGCTGCCAGCGGGCGAGCGTTGAGGCGGCGATCAGGTCTTTTCTGTCCTGATGCTGACCGCCCCTGCGGGTGCTATCGGTCGCGGTAGCGCGCGGATCGGCATTGAGCGCCCCGGCAAGGCGCACAAGCGCGCCCTTCTCGGCGGCAAGCTCGCTCAGGGCTTCGTGCAGCCGCCTGTTATGCTCTTCCGTTTCCTGCCAGGGCATCGCGCATCCGAATCTGCAAATCTCCGCATCGGTGCAGAGCTTTGCATGAAAAATGCGGATGAAGAAGTTCGCTTTCCTTTCTGTTTCGGGTTTTCCAGCATCACCAGCTTTTCCTTCATCGAACGCGGTGAAGGGGAAGTCCAATGTCGGGCCAGAACAAGCAAAAACCGGGAGCACCGCTCGGCAATCTGCTGATCGGCGCGGCTATACTGGCCTTCGCGGCAGGGCCGGAGAACGGCGTGCACCTCAACGCTGCCGATCAGCTCTATCTCGGCGTCTTCCAGTTTATCGGCGCGACGGCGATGCTGGTCGGCGTCGGCGGCTACCTCAAGCTCTGGCAACAGCGCGCGAAGCGCAAGCTGGCTGAGCTGCCTTCCGGCACGTTCGGCGGCGCGGCTTTCGCCTCGCTGCGCGATTGTAAGGCGGCGGGCCTGTGCGATCCGTGCGGGCTTTATCTCGGCGTGCTCGATGGCCAGCCGCTCTTTTATTCCGGGAAGGCACACCTGCTGACGGCTGCCCCCGCCCGCCAGGGCAAGGGCATTAACGTCGTCATTCCGAACCTGCTGCATTTCCAGGGCTCGGTGTTTGTCACCGATCCCAAGGGCGAACTGGCGGCGGTGACGGCGGCGCACCGCGCCGAACGTCTCGGCCAGAAGGTCTATGTGCTGAACCCGTGGGGCCTGCACGGCCTGCCGCAGCATCGCTGCAATCCGTTGCAGCCGTTGCTGGACGCGGCCAACGATCCGGCGCTGATCCGTGGCGTTGCCGACGAAGCCAAGGCACTCGCGCTCCAGCTCCTGCCTGAGCCGGAAGATTCCCGGAACCGCTATTTCCGCGAAGGTGCGCGCACCATCCTGCGCGCTGTCATGTTGCACCTCGCCACGCGCGGGGCTCCCGCCACCTGCACGTTGCCGGAGATGTGGCGGGTGCTGTCCAGCACCAAGCGTATCGAAAAGCTGGTCGATCACATGGTCGCCTCCGACGCGCTCTTCGGCATGGTCGCCGATCTGGGCCAGGATTTGGCCTTTCAGCTCGAAGACAATCCCGATCAGTTTGCCGACTTCCGTCAAGGGGCGATTCAGGCGCTCGATATCTTCGATCCGGTCGGCTTCCTCGGCGCTGCCGTCAGCGGCTCCGATGTCGATTTCCGCGCGCTCAAGGAAGGCAAGGCCAGCGTCTATCTGGTCATCCCCCAGGATCGGATCGCCACGCACGGGGCCTGGCTCGGTCTTGTTACACGCCAGGCCATTGCGGCGGTCGCGCGCTCTTCAGGGCGCAGCGAGGTGCTGTTCGTCCTCGACGAGTTCGCCAACATGGGCAAGCTTGCGGGGCTCGCCGAAAGCCTGACGGCGCTGCCCGGTCTCGGCGTGCGCGTCTGGGCCTTCGTGCAGGAGCTTTCGGAGCTGATCCGGCTCTACGGGCCGTACACGGCGCGCACCGTGCTTTCGCAGGCCGAAGTGAAGCAGTTCTTCGCCGTGCAGGACGACCAGCTCGCGAAAACGCTTTCGGCGGCGCTCGGCCAGCGCACGGTCAAAACCCGCAATTTCAACCTGGGCCGCACTGAAGACGACGAGATCGGCGAAAGCCTCGGTGAGACCGGCAGGCCGCTCATGTCACCCGATGAAATCCGCCTGATGGGGGCGGATGAGCAGCTTCTGCTCATCAAGGCCCTGCCGCCGATCCGCGCGCAGCGTCTGCCCTTCTGGTTCGTCTCGCCCTGGGCGTCGTGGGCGGCGCGCAATCCCGTCGAAGGCGACTACCCGCAGCCAAGGCCGCATTTGCGGCTGACCTACAGCAAGAGGAGCGAAGGCGATGAATGATTACGATGTGAAAGTCACTGGCACGAAGAAGCCGAGCAAGCGCCCGCACATCATCCTGCGCATTCTCGATGCGCCCTGGGATTTGACGGTCGCAGCACTGAAGCGTCCGCGCGTGTGGCTGCTCCTCGGTGGCATCTGGTTCGCCTGCAACGTCGGCACGCCGCATATCGGTAGCGAATATCAGTGCCGCTATCCGGTGCGTCCGGGCCAGCCGTGCCAGTCCTTCGACTATTGCACTTATCACGGCTTCCAGGGGCGGCGCGTCGTCGTGCCGGTCGGAAGCGAGACCTGCGGCCTCTTCAAGCTCATACCGCCCGATTGGGAAAAGCTGGCCGAAGAATGACGGCGGGGCGAAGTGGGTTCAAACGGATTCAAAGGGAGTAAGGCGGACTCAGACAGACTATCGAAGGATGTAGAATTTGATCGACTACTACATTTAGTAGTAAAATTACAGAAGGGGTGCGATATGTTGGGTGATAACACGAATGGCGGTAACCGCAATCTCTCCGGTCGTTTCGATGCGTCAGCACGGCCTATCGTTACTGTGGATGTGGAGAAGTATCAGGCTTATCTCGACGATCCGAACCTGAACGAAGAACAGAAAGAGGAGTTCCTTCAGGCGATCTGGTCTATCATGGTCGCCTTTGTAGACCTCGGTTTCGGCGTTCATCCCCTGCAAGAAGTATGTGGACAAGATTCGGAAGAGTCCTGTCCGTGCGCAAAAGAAGGCTTCGATCAGGTAAAATCGAAGCCTTTAGAGGAACCTGAAAACACTTAGATTCCAGCCCCTTGAACATGAAGGGCGGACTGGAGGCAGACATGAACATGCACGAAACACAAGACCGGGAAATCAGCAAGGCCGTCATCTATTGCCGCGTGTCGAGCACGAAGCAGACCGTGCGCGGTGACGGCCTTGGCTCCCAGGAAACGCGCTGCCGCGAGTTCGCAAAGTATAAGAATTACGAAGTTGTCGAAGTTTTCCGCGATGATAGCTCCGGGAGCCTGACGTCTCGTCCCGGCATGCAGGCGATGCTGGCTTTCCTTTCACAGCACCGCAAGGAACCGCACGCGGTCATAATCGACGACATTAGCCGCCTTGCGCGCGGGCTGATGGCGCATTTTGAGCTGCGGGTGAAGATCGGCGATGCCGGTGGCGTCCTTGTCAGCCCCTCTATCGAATTCGGCGAAGATTCCGATTCTCAACTCGTCGAGAACCTTCTCGCCTCTGTTTCCCAGCACCAGCGCCAAAAGAACGGCGAGCAGACGGTCAACCGCATGCGGGCGCGCATGCAAAACGGCTATTGGGTGCATCAAGCTCCGGTCGGCTATCGCTATGAGCGCGAAAGCGGGCACGGCAAAATCCTCGTGCGCGATGAGCCGAATGCCTCCGTCCTGCAAGAAGCGCTGGAAGGCTATGCCTCCGGGCGCTTCGAGACGCAGGTCGAAGTGAAGCGCTTCCTGGAGCGTCAGCCTTCTTTCCCGAAAGATTTGCCGAATGGCGAAATCCGCAATCAGCGCATCACCGATATGCTGACGCGCGTGGTGTATGCCGGATACATCGAATCCCCCGGCTGGGGTGTCACGCTCCGCAAGGGCAAGCACGAAGGGCTTATCAGCTTCGAGACCTTCGAGAAGATACAGGCGCGCCTCAAGGGCACGGCCAAGGCTCCGGCGCGCAAGGACATCAATGCGGACTTCCCGCTGCGCGGTTTCATCCTCTGCGATGATTGCCAGAAGCCGCTGACGGCCTGCTGGTCGCAGGGCAAGAATCAGAAATACCCTTATTATCTCTGCCCGACCAAGGGCTGCGAGAGCTATCGCAAGTCGATCAAGCGCGAGGAACTGGAAAGCTCCTTCGAGGGCCTTCTGGAGCGGCTGGAGCCGTCCGAGAACCTGTTCAAGCTGGCCAAGGCCATGTTCAAGGATGCCTGGGACATGCGCCTCGCGCAGGCGAAGCAGGCGACGAAGCATCTGAAGGCGAACGTCGCCGAGGTCGAAAAGAAGATTGAGGCCGTGCTCGACCGCATCGTCGAGACCGACAATGCCTCAGTCGTTGCGGCCTATGAGAAACGCATCAGCAAGCTGGAGCGCGAGAAAGCTTTGGCCGAAGAAAAGCTGGCCGCGAATGGCAAACCGCGCATGACCTGGGAGGAGTCGTTCGAACACGCACTCCATTTCCTATCAAGCCCTTGGAAAATCTGGAAAAACACCGATTTGATCGGTAAGAAAACCGTCCTCAGACTGGCTTTTCTGGAGCCTTTGGCATACAGCCGGATCGAAGGACTTCGAACACCTAATTTATCCTTTCCATTCAGGATATTAGGTGATTTTCCACCCCCTAAAAGCGAGATGGCGCACCCGACAGGATTCGAACCTGTGACCTCTGCCTTCGGAGGGCAGCGCTCTATCCAGCTGAGCTACGGGTGCTGGCCGATTTGCGCTGGATACGAAGCATCAGCGCGTCGCTTTCATAGCCGAAGCGATTGTTTGCATCAACGATGAAATGACCGGCCATTCGTTTTCGGACAACTCTTGTGGAGTTGCCCCTGATGACCATGCGACAAGGCTGAAAGCTGGCAGGGCTGAACGCGCCCGTAATGCTTTCGATGCTCAGTCGCAAGGAGCTCAGGCGGGGAACGGAGGCGGGGGAGCTGAGACGGGAAAGACCCGGGCGCTGATCAGCGATGCATTTGCCACGCTCGTCCCGCGCCTCAGGAGGGCAGGGGACGCCTATCGTCTCGGTATCCTGTTCCTCGGCGCTAGGAATTGCCGGAGCGGGCGCCCTTGCCAAGATCCCGCCGCGCGCGCTCATCCTTGTCCAGCTTCTCAAAACTCTCGATAACGTCGTCGGCTTCCTGTTTGACATCAGGAACGGCATGGCGCTGATTGCGGACTTTCGCCTGATCGTCGCCCTGCAGCTGATTGTTGCCCATCCGGTCGGCGGCCAGATCGCTGCTCTGGATGTCCGATGCGCGGTCCTTTTTCTGCCGGTCGTTCATGGGGATGCTCCTTTCAGGCTCTTTTCAACTTCCGCAGACTGAACGGGAGAGGGCAGGGTTGCGTTCCATTGCCCGGGAAAGGCCGCTTTCAGGGAACGAAGCCGACTGGCAGGCGTTGGCCGCCAATGCAGGAGACAATTTTTCAAGCAATATGGGCCTGGCTGCAGAACAACCATGGCGCGGTCGGCGCGCTGGCAAGTCTCGCCACACTGGTGGTCTGGACGCTTTATTTTCAGATGTTGCTGATGAGCTACCGGCGCACGCTGCGCCCGAAAATCCTGATCAACCGAGGAGCCGGACAACGCCTGCAGGCGCATTGTCTCGTCGCCAACATGAGCGCCGAGCCCATTTATATCGAGGCTGTATTGCTGGATGTAGGATATCTCGCGAACGGTGAGAAAGCAGTCGCACGCAGTCGTTATTCACTTAGTGAACTCGATCTGGACATCCTCAATGGCAGCGATCGCAGCCCGCAATGGTTTCAAGGTCCGCTCGACAGCAGCGAGTGGGTCGATATCGGAACGTTTCAGCAGCTCATCGGCAAGGTGCTCGAACAGGACCGGACAGCAGAGGGAACCTGGCCGGTCGATCGTAACCCTGCTCTGGAGAGGTTGCGCGAACTGACGGTCATCGTGGTGGCGACCTACCGTGCTCAGGACCTTTTGGTCGCCGCGCGCCGCAGCTTCGATGTGGAAGAGGACATGATTGGCAGAAGGCTGATCCCGCGCCATTTCACGGCCGAACAGATCAGGTCCCGCCGCGACCGGCGGGCACTTGAAAGGATGATGAATGAAGGCAAATAGAGGTGGTTCTCATGACCAGAGGCAGCCAGCGCCCGGTGAAGCAGGATAGGGCTGACGCGAGCCCTTTACAGCACCGGGCCGCGCATTCATGCCTTAACAGTGGCGGCGAGGGCTGCGGCGAGATCGGCCCTCAGATCCTCCACATCCTCCAGACCGATCTGCAGCCGGATCACTGGGCCTTCTTTCGGCGGCTGCGCGATCGTTCGGTCGCTAAGCTGGACGTGCACTGCAAGGCTCTCATAGCCGCCCCAGGAATAACCCAGGCCGAAATATTTCAATGCATCGAGAAAGGCGTGCGCCTGCTTTTCACGACCGCCGTCGAGGACGATGGAGAAAAGTCCGCTGGCACCGGTGAAATCGCGCTTCCAGATCTCGTGGCCGGGATGTGATTCGAGAGCGGGGTGGAGAACGCGCGCGACGCCCTTCTGTCCCTCCAGCCAGCGCGCCAGGCTGAGTGCGCTCTGCTGATGTCGCTCGAGACGCACACCCATGGTGCGCAGGCCGCGTAACACCTGGTAGACATCGTCCGGCGCAGCACAGACGCCGAGTGCGCCATGAGCCTCGAGCAAGCGCTCGAAGCAGGCCTCATTGGCCGAAACCGTCCCGAGAAGAACATCCGAATGGCCGCCGGGATATTTGGTGGCTGCCTGAATGGAGATGTCGACCCCGTGGTCGAGGGGACGGAAGAAGAGTGGTGTTGCCCAGGTGTTGTCCATCATCACGATGGCGCCACCCCTGTGGGCCACATCGACAATGGCAGGGATGTCCTGCATCTCGAAAGTGCCGGAGCCAGGGGCCTCGGTAAGGACCACTTTCGTGTTGGGTTGCATCAGGGTCGCAATGCCTGCGTCGGCCGAAGGATCGTAATAGGACACTTCGACGCCGAGCCGGGTGAGCATGGTATCGGCAAAATGGCGCGTTGGATGATAGACCGAATCAACAATGAGCACGTGATCGCCCGAAGACAGAAAAGCGAGCAGCGGGACGGTCACAGCGGCAAGTCCGGAAGGAACGATAATGGTTCCGGCAGCGCCTTCCAGCTCGTTCATCGCGACGGCAAGTGCGTCCGTCGTGGGGGTGCCGCGGGTTCCGTATGTGTATTTCTGGTTGCGAGAGGCCATGGTCCCGGCATCGGGAAACAGCACGGTCGAGGCGTGGACCACCGGAGGGTTGACGAAACCGTGAAAATCGCGGGGGTTGTTGCCCATATGGGCGAGCCGTGTGTTGTCTCCGACTTTAGTCTTATTCTTTTCGTTCATCGAACCTGTCGCTTGATTGACTGCGGATGGGGCCTGGAGCGTGAGAGGAAGGAAAACCCTCAAAACCGGGCGTTCAGGATGCCGGATGGAACGCCATTGTCGGCCACCCGTCAACCGGGAAGGAGCTGCACGCTTGCCTCTGGAGCAAGGGTCTTTGGCTCTTGACCCAAAGTGATTTATGGCATTCGATGGAACCAGTGCGTGGGAGAGGAAGTGCATGTCCGCCCCTTTGCGGGCCGGCACTCCGACCGGGGTGTACGGGACATTCGCCTGCTTCCGCACTGAAAATGTCAGGGGATAAGCCCGAACACAGAAAAAAGGGTTCGTAATCATGAAAAATATTGTCAAAGCGTTGCTCGGCTCGGCCGCGATCGCGATGATGGCAGCACCGGCTTCTGCAGCTACGCTGGACGATGTGAAGTCAGAAGGCCACGTCCAGTGCGGCGTCAACACCGGTCTTATCGGCTTCAGCGCACCGGACGACCAGGGCAACTGGAAAGGTCTCGACGTGGATTTCTGCCGCGCCGTGGCTGCCGCAATCTTTGACGATCCGGAAGCCGTGGAGTTCACGCCGCTTTCGGCAAAAGACCGTTTCACCGCGCTTCAGTCGGGCGAAGTGGACGTGCTTTCCCGCAACACCACCTGGACGATCAGCCGCGATACCGCGCTCGGCCTCAACTTTGCCGGCGTGACCTATTACGACGGCCAGGGCTTCATGATCAATGCGAAGAAGCTTGAAGGTATCAACTCCGCACTTCAGCTTTCAGGTGCAGCGGTCTGCGTGCAGGCCGGTACGACAACCGAGCTGAACCTTGCCGACTACTTCAAGGCAAACAACATGGAGTACAGCCCTGTTGTTTTCGAGAAGTTCGAAGAGGTGAACGCGGCCTATGATGCCGGGCGCTGCGACGTGTACACGACCGATCAGTCCGGTCTTTATGCCGTCCGCTTAAACCTCACCAATCCGGACGATCACATCGTTCTGCCCGAGATCATCTCCAAGGAGCCCCTCGGGCCGGCAGTGCGCCATGGCGATGACCAGTGGCTCGACATCGTCAAATGGGTCTATTACGCACTCGTCAATGCTGAAGAGCTGGGCATCAGCCAGGCCAACCTCGAAGAGAAGATGAACTCGGACAACCCCGAGGTGCGTCGTCTTCTTGGCACCGAGGATGGCAGCAAGCTTGGTACCGACCTTGGTCTGACCAACGACTTCGCTGTCCGTGCGATCAAGCACGTGGGCAATTACGGCGAAATTTTCGAGCGCAATGTAGGTGCCGAGAGCCCGCTGAAAATCTCGCGCGGCATCAACGCCCTTTGGACGAAGGGTGGCCTTCAGTACGGTATGCCGATCCGCTGATCGGATCCCGTGAACATAATGCGTGAGAGGCGGTTCGCGCCGCCTCTCACCATTCCTGGTGAGGATAGCCATGGCCACCCCGCAATCAACTGTGGAGGGCGCGGCGCCTCGTGTGCCGCTCTTCTATGATCCGCGCGTTCGAGGAATTGCCTATCAAGTCCTGGTATTTGCCGGTCTCGTTGCCCTGATTTACTGGATCGTCGGCAACACGACAGCCAATCTTCAGCGTGCCAACATTGCATCCGGTTTCGATTTCCTTCAGGGCCGCGCCGGATTCGACATTGGCGACAGTCTTGTCGAATATTCTTCCGATTCCACCTATGGGCGCGCGCTTTTCGTAGGGTTCCTGAACACGCTGCGCGTGGCAATCGTCGGTATCATTACGGCGACCCTGATCGGGTTCATCATCGGCATCGGCCGCCTGTCGAAGAACTGGTTGATCAACCGAATTTGCCTTGTCTATGTCGAGGTTTTCCGCAACATCCCACCGTTGCTGGTCATTTTCTTCTGGTATTTCGGCGTTCTTTCGGTGCTGCCCCTGCCGCGCGAAAGCATCGACCTGCCATTAGGCTCCTATCTCAATAGCCGTGGACTATATTTCCCGCGCTTCCTTTGGGGTGAGGGGGCGTGGCTCGTCCTCTTAGGGCTTGTGCTCGGCATCGTCTTCACCTTTTTCGTGCGCCGCTGGGCGCATCGCAGACAGATGGCCACGGGTCAGCAGTTTCCGGTGTTCTGGACGAGCGTGGCGTTGATCGGCGGCTTGCCGCTTCTGGCCTTTGTCTTGACCGGACTGCCTCTGAGTTTCGAGTTTCCGGAACTGTCGACCTTCAACCTGCGCGGTGGCGTTCAGGTTCGACCGGAGTTTCTGGCGCTCTATCTGGCCCTATCGTTCTACACGGCTGCGTTCATCGCCGAGATCGTGCGTGCCGGGGTGCTCGGTGTCAGCCATGGCCAAAGCGAGGCTGCGCAGGCGCTGGGCCTGCGCTCGGCCCAGTCCATGCGGCTGGTGATCATACCGCAGGCATTGCGGATCATTATCCCGCCGCTGACCAGCCAGTATCTGAACCTGACGAAAAACTCTTCGCTGGCCGTGGCCATCGGATATCCGGACCTCGTTGCCACGGGCGGGACGACGCTCAATCAGACCGGACAGGCCATCGAAGTGGTCGCTATCTGGCTGGTCGTCTATCTGGGTCTCAGTCTCGGAACGGCCGGGTTGATGAACTGGTACAATGCGCGCATGGCGCTGGTGGAGCGGTAGGATGCAAGAACACGATCTCTCCTTCGTCCGTGCCGAGATGGTGGCCAACCAGTCGCCGCCCGTCTCCGACCACGGGCCTGTTTCATGGTTGCGCAAAAATCTCTTTGCCAATGTGACGGACTCGATTTTCACAGTTCTGGGCATTGCCCTCATCGTGATGATCGTGCCGCCGATCATCCAGTGGGCGTTCATCAATGCTCAATGGACGGGAACGGACCGTTCCGTCTGTGCCACGGTTGTACAGGGCGGCACGCAGCCGGAAGGCTGGTCGGGGGCCTGTTGGGCTTTCGTGGACGCGAAATTCCAGCAATTCATGTTCGGGCGCTACCCGATCGATGAACGCTGGCGTGTTTATCTGACCGGCTTCCTGTTCGTTGCGCTGCTCACGCCGCTGCTGATCCCCAGCGTTCCGCGCAAGGGGTTGAACGCGATCCTTCTCTTCGTTGTTTTCCCGATAGTGGGTTTCTTCCTGCTTTCGGGTGGCGTGTTCGGACTTCGACCGGTGCCGACCCCGCTATGGGGCGGCCTGCTGGTGACGCTGGTGCTTGCCTATGTGGGCATCGCGGTCTCATTCCCGCTTGGCATACTTTTGGCGCTTGGCCGCCGATCGCAGATGCCGGTGGTGAAGCTGGTCTGCGTCGTCTTCATCGAGACCATTCGTGGTGTGCCGCTGATCACCATCCTGTTCATGGCCAGTGTGATGCTGCCGCTTTTCCTGCCGCCGGGCACCTCGTTCGACAAGCTTCTGCGGGCGCTGGTGGGCGTGGCGCTCTTTGCCTCAGCCTATATGGCCGAGGTGATCCGCGGCGGTCTCCAGGCGATTCCCAAAGGGCAGTATGAGGGGGCGGATGCGCTGGGGCTGAGCTTCTGGAAGAAGATGAACCTTATCGTTCTTCCTCAGGCGATCAAGCTGGTCATTCCCGGCATCGTCAACACCTTCATCGGTCTCTTCAAGGATACGAGCCTCGTCTACATCATCGGCATGTTCGACCTTCTGGGAGCTGTGCGGCAAAACTTTGCGGACGCCAACTGGGCATCGCCTCAGACACCGATCACCGGCCTGGTGTTCGCTGGCTTTGTGTTCTGGCTGTTCTGCTTCGGCATGTCGCGCTATTCAATCTTCATGGAACGCCGGCTCGACACCGGCCACAAACGCTAGGCCGAGAGCCAAGGGGAAACAAAAATGGCAAAGGAAAACGCCGTCCGGGCCGAAGAGCTCCACGCCGACCGCAGCAAGATGCAGGTCTCCGACACCGATGTCGCGATCGACATCGTTGACATGCACAAATGGTATGGTGACTTCCATGTGTTGAAAGACATCAATCTGAGGGTGATGCGCGGCGAGCGCATTGTGGTGTGCGGGCCTTCCGGTTCGGGCAAATCCACCATGATCCGGTGCATCAACCGGCTGGAGGAACATCAGAAGGGCAAGATCGTCGTCGACGGCATCGAACTGACCAACGATCTGAAAAAGATCGACGAGGTGCGGCGCGAGGTTGGAATGGTGTTCCAGCACTTCAATCTCTTTCCACATCTGACCATTCTGGAAAACTGCACGCTTGCCCCTATCTGGGTGCGCAAGACGCCCAAGAAGGAAGCCGAGGCGACGGCCATGCATTTCCTGGAGCGGGTGAAGATCCCCGAGCAGGCGAACAAGTATCCCGGCCAGCTTTCGGGCGGTCAGCAGCAACGCGTGGCGATTGCCCGCGCGCTGTGCATGAACCCGCGCATCATGCTCTTCGACGAGCCGACCTCGGCTCTCGATCCCGAAATGATCAAGGAGGTGCTCGACACCATGGTTGATCTTGCGGAAGAAGGGATGACCATGATCTGCGTGACCCACGAAATGGGCTTCGCCAGACAGGTGGCCAATCGTGTGATCTTCATGGATCAGGGCCAGATCGTGGAGCAGAACACACCGGAAGCCTTCTTCGACAACCCGCAGCACGAACGCACCAAGCTGTTCCTGTCGCAGATCCTGCATTGATCACGCAGCAAGGATCGAAACATCAACGCCGCGTCTCACGGGAGGCGCGGCGATTTTCGTTTTTGACACGGGGCGCGGTGGTGCGGGCTGTTCAGAAGTGCTCCGGTGCTTCTGCGTCAAAACCGTAAAGCCAGTCGAAATCTGCCATGAGGGCCTCGTCGCTGCGCCCCCGCAGAACCATGTCGCGCGCAAGAGCGATCGGGCCGCGCGCATGCCAAACAAAGCGATTGAAGGCCCCGCGTCGGGCAACACGGACCACCCGGGGCTTGCGGGCCGCTTCATAGGCGGCAAGGGCGTGGACGGGATTGTCTGGAGTGCGGGCCAGAAGTCTGGCGAGCAAGACCGCATCCTCAATGGCCATGGCAGCACCCTGAGCAGCGAAGGGAGGGACCGCATGGGCCGCATCGCCGATGAGCGCCAGTCCCCTTGGACTGGTCCACGCGTCTGCAGGGTTGACCTCATGCACCGGCCAGACCGTCCATCGAGCTCCCTCTGCTTCTGCCAGCCGGCCAAGGGAGGGATTGGCCCGGGCAAGAACCTTCTTCAATGGCGTATCATCGGCGTCCTGCGCCCAGGCATCGAGCGGGACTTCGCCCGGCAGGATGGCGACCAGATTGATCGCGCGCCCCTTGCTGATCGGGTAGGCGACGAGGTGAAACGCCGGATCCAGGAAGGCTGTCACCCGGTCGGCGGCAAGAGCATCGCCCAAAGCCGTCTTTGCGGCGGTCACTGGCAGCGTAGCACGCCAGGCAACGTACCCGGTGAAACGGCTGCGCACAGAGGAGCGGACCAGTCGTCGGGAATGCGACCACACCCCGTCAGCGGAGATCAGAAGCGGAGTACAGATATCCTCAACGGTCTCGTCCCGCCGAATGTGCAGCCGTGCACCGCCATTTTTTGAGAACTCTGTTTTTTCGACAAAGGCTCCGGTGACAACCTCAATCAACGCTTCGCTGCGCGCGCGTTCAAGCAGCGCGCTTTGCAGATCAGCGCGGTGTGTCACCAGATAGGGCGCGTTCCAGCGTGCTTCACCGGCATCTCCCAGGGGCACAGAGGCGAGGGGGGAGAGGTTGCGAGCGTTAATCAACGCTACCGCCTGCGGGCGCACGGCTCGCTCCCCAAGGACATCAATCACCCCCAGGCGCCCCAGAAGGCGTGTCGCATTGGGAGAAAGCTGAAGCCCTGCGCCGACCTCGGTAAGTTCTGGCGCGCGCTCGTAGAGCCGCACCGACAACCCATGCTGTGCCATGGCGAGCGCAATCGTCAGCCCGGCAATGCCTGCGCCGACAATAATGGCTGCGGGGTCTTCGGTCATCAGCCGGTCAGCTGCTCAGGCGGCTTCCCCGAACTGGCAACCTTCCGGCTTGGTTTCGGCCGGGTTCAGAGCCGGATTGTAGCGGTAAAGCGTCGAGCAATAAGGGCATACGCGTTCATTCTCGTCGCCCATGTCGATGAAGACATGCGGATGATCGAAGGGCGGGTTTGCGCCGACGCACATGAATTCCTTCACGCCGATTTCGATTGCTTCGTGTCCGCTGGTGTTCTGGAAATGGGGAATGGCTGATCCGGCCATCATCGTCTCCGGCTTGGAATGCGTTGGAACTTGCCTGCGTTTGTAGCATAAACTCCATCTTTGCAAGCCTATGATATGAAACTGTCGCAAAACCATGTCACCAGATAGCCTGGCGGCAGACAAGTCGTGGCATATGTTGGGAAAAGGCGCGAGCAAGTTATGAACGAACTGAAGCCAGTCCGAAACGAGTTCTCTTTGGAGACGGGTCCCGCGGGGGAAATCGCCGGCGCAAGCCCGGACCGTTTCGTCAATCGCGAATTTTCGTGGCTTCAGTTCAATCGGCGTGTTCTGGACGAGGCGCAGAACGAAAGCCACCCGCTTCTGGAACGTCTGCGATTTCTGTCCATTTCAGCCGATAATCTGGACGAGTTTTTCATGGTCCGTGTTGCCGGGCTGGCCGGTCAGGTGCGCGAGCAAATTGCAACACGAAGCGCCGACGGCCGCACACCGGAAGAACAGCTTGAGCATGTTCTGCGCGAGGTGGCGCGGCTACAGATCGACCAGCATGACAGCCTCAATGCGCTTCTGATGCATCTGGGCAGGGAAGGCATCGAGCTCGTTCGTGCCGACGCCTTGAATCAATCTGACATGAAATGGCTGGAAGACCATTTCATGGAAGCGATTTTTCCGGTTCTGACCCCGCTTTCCATCGACCCGGCGCATCCGTTTCCCTTCATTCCCAATCTCGGCTTTTCCATCGCGCTCGAGCTGCAGCATGAGGGTGAACTGGAACCGATGACGGCGCTTCTGCGCCTGCCCGTGGCGCTCAAGCGCTTCATCCAGTTGCCCGACCTCAGCGGCACAGTCCGTTTCATCACGCTGGAAGACGTCGTCAGCCTCTTCATCAGCAAGCTCTTCCCGCGCTACCAGGTGATCGGCTCCGGCACGTTCCGGATCATTCGCGACAGCGATATCGAGGTGGAAGAGGAGGCCGAGGACCTGGTACGCCTTTTCGAATCGGCCCTTAAGCGTCGCCGCCGCGGCTCGGTGATCCGCATCGAGTTCGACAATGAGATCCCCGAGGGCCTAAGGGATTTTGTCGCAAGCGAGTTGGGTGTCGCCGAAAACCGCATCACCGTTTTGGAACGGCCTCTCGCCATCAACCAGATTTCCGAGATCGTGAAAGTGCCGCGCGAGGACCTTCTGTTCCAGCCTTACAACCCGCGCTTTCCCGAACGCATCCGCGAGCATAATGGCGACTGTTTCGCAGCGATCCGCGAGAAGGACCTTATCGTCCATCACCCGTATGAATCCTTCGATGTGGTGGTGCAGTTTCTGCGCCAGGCCTCGATGGACCCGGAAGTGGTGGCGATCAAACAGACGCTTTATCGCACCTCGAATGACAGCCCGATCGTGCGGGCCCTGATCGAGGCGTCCGAGGCGGGCAAGTCGGTGACAGCCCTGGTGGAATTGAAGGCACGGTTTGACGAGGAAGCCAACATCCGTTGGGCGCGTGATCTGGAGCGGGCGGGCGTGCAGGTGGTGTTCGGCTTCATCGAATTGAAGACGCATGCGAAAATGTCTCTCGTGGTGCGCCGCGAGGAAGGCAAGCTGCGCAATTATTGCCACCTGGGAACGGGCAACTACCATCCGATCACGGCACGGATCTACACCGATCTGTCCTACTTCACGGATGATCCGGAGATCGCGCGCGACGTGGCGCAGGTGTTCAACTTCATTACCGGTTATGCCGAGCCCGACGGTGAAATGCGCATTGCCGTATCGCCGTTTTCGCTGCGCAACAGGCTGCTCGACCATATCCGCGCGGAGATCGATCATGTGAAGGCGGGGCGACCGGGCCAGATCTGGTTGAAGATGAATTCCCTGGTCGATCCGTTGGTCATCGATGCGCTCTATGAGGCAGGGCAGGCCGGGGTCGAGATCGATCTGGTGGTGCGCGGCATCTGTTGCCTGCGTCCGCAGGTGCCGGGGCTTTCCGAACGCATTCGGGTGAAGTCCATCGTTGGCCGCTTCCTTGAACACAGCCGGATCTACTGTTTCGGCAACGGCCATGGTTTGCCGTCCGACGAGGCGGTGGTTTACATTTCGTCCGCCGACATCATGCCACGCAACCTCGACAGGCGCGTGGAAACCATGGTGCCGATCACCAACCCCACCGTGCATGAGCAGGTTCTCGGCCAGATTATGCTCGGAAACATCATGGACAACCAGCAGAGCTTTGAAGTATTGCCGGACGGTACCTCTCGGCGCATTATGCCCGACGAGGGAGAAGAACCGTTCAACGCTCAGGAATATTTTATGACAAATCCGAGCCTATCCGGTCGCGGCAATGCCTTGAAGTCTCATGCGCCAAAGCGGATCGCCGCTTTCAAGAAGCGCAAGAAGGTGGATGCCGAAGCCGTTTCATCAACGGACTAGCGGACACATCTTTTGGGCATAGCTGAATCTCAAGGCCGGCTACAGGACCGGCGTCCCGTTTCGGTCATCGATATCGGGTCAAACTCGATTCGCCTCGTGATCTACGAGGGGGTCGCGCGCTCTCCGAGCGTGTTGTTCAACGAAAAAATGCTGGCTGGTCTCGGCAAAAGCATCGTCACGACCGGCGAGCTCGACCCCGAAGGCGTGACCCGCGCGGTGGAGGAATTCCGACGCTTCCGAGCGCTGTCCGAGCAGGCGGGGGCAGAATCGCTCCATGTGCTGGCGACCGCCGCGGCGCGAGAGGCGAAAAACGGTCCGGATTTCATTCATCGGGCAGAAGACATTCTGGGCACGAACATTCGCGTGCTTTCCGGCCGCGAGGAGGCGAAATACTCCGCCTTCGGCATCATGTCCGGTTTTCACAAGCCGAACGGCATTGTCGGCGACCTTGGCGGCGGCAGCCTCGAACTTGTTGAGGTCGATGGCTACGATATGGGAGACGGCATCACCCTGCCGCTCGGAGGCTTGCGGCTCAAGGAGATGGCGAAAAACTCGGTCGCAAGGGCAGGACGCATCGCCCGCGACGAATTGGCCCGCGCCCCGTGGATGAACGATGGCGCCGGGCGCCCCTTCTACTGTGTGGGCGGCACATGGCGAAATCTCGGCCGTCTGCATATGCTGGAAACCGGTTACCCTCTCGAGGTCATGCACCACTATGAGATGGACATCGAGCAGTCGCTGGATTTCCTGAAACGCGTCGCCGGCGGCGTCGATCGCTTTGCCGGAATCAGTCACATTTCGAAGAATCGCCGTACCTTGTTGCCATATGGTGCTGCGGTGCTGCAGGAAATCATCAAGGCCTCCAACCCGTCCAAGATCATTTTCTCGGCGCTAGGGGTGCGGGAAGGCTATCTCTACTCTTTGCTGGAGGAGGAGGATCGCAGGCGCGATCCGCTGCTTTCGGCTGCGCAGGAGCTCGCGGTTCTGCGCGCGCGCTCCGTAACCCATGCGCGCGAACTGGCTGAGTGGAGCGGGCCTGCCCTGAAGGCGCTCGGTATCGAGGAAACCGAGGAGGAGGCGCGCTATCGCCAGGCAGCGTGCCTTCTGGCCGATATCGGCTGGCGGGCGCATCCCGAATATCGCGGCACCCAGTCACTCAACATCATTGCCCATGGTTCCTTCATCGGCATCGATCATCCGGGCCGCGCCTTCATCGCACTGGCAAACCTGTTTCGCCATGAAGGGCTCTTCAATGATGCCCTTTCGCCACAGATGCGCCAACTGGCAACGCCACGCTATGTGGAGCGTGCGCGCATTCTGGGGGGGCTTCTGAGGGTTGTCTATCTGTTGACCGCGTCGATGCCGGGCATCATTCCCAAGCTCACCTGGGAGAAACGCGACGATGGCACGACGGTGTTGTTGATCCCCAGATCGCACGAAGCGCTCATGGGGGAGAGACCGGTTGGACGCATGGCGCATCTGGCAAAAGTGACCGGGCTGAAACTTGCGCTGGACGTGGCAAAGGAATAGCGCAGCGTCCCCGATACCGGTCGTCTTCTCCCCGCGCATGCAGAAGCCAGGGGACTGGGAGAAGCGAGGGGCTGGGAGCGATAGGGCCGGGAGCAACAAGTCCCTGCCATCACGCAGCAGCGCCATCACGCAGCGGCGAAGCGGCTACTCCGCTGCTTCGCTGCGGGCTTCCGCGGGTTCGAATATCTCGATCTTCCGGTTGTTGAACCGAAGTGCGAGCCTGCCCTCCACGAGCTTCAAGGCCTCCTTGCCGAAAACCTCGCGTCGCCACCCGGACATGGCAGGCACATCGGCATCCGCGCCGTCGGCTGCAATGCGGTCGATGTCATCGCTGGAGGCAAGCATCTTCGGCGCCACGCCCTGTTTGTCGGCCACCAGCTTCAAGAGCACTTTCAGCAGTTCGGCCGCCGCGGCAGCGCCCTCGGGGGCCTGGGGCGGTCTGGGCAAGCGAGGCAAATCCTCTTTTGGCAGTGTCATGGCCTTGGCGACGGCGCCAAGAAGCCCGTTGGCCGCACCCGAGCGCTCCCAACCTTTGGGAATGGTGCGCAACCGCCCCAGCGCTTCGCTGTCGCGGGGATGCTGCTGTGCCACCTCGTAGATCGCGTCGTCCTTGATGACACGCCCGCGCGGCACATTGCGCTCGCGCGCCTCACGCTCGCGCCAGGCGGCGACATGCTGGAGGATTGCGAAATCGATCGGCTTCTTGACGCGGAGCTTGAGCCGTTTCCAGGCATCGTCTGGATGCGGATCGTAGGTCTCGCGTGCCGTCAGAACCGCCATCTCCTCGTTAAGCCAATGCGCGCGTCCTTCGCGCTCCAGCTCGGTCTTGAGATGCTGATAGACATCAATGAGATGCGTCACGTCTGCGAGCGCATAGCTTAGCTGCTTGTCGGAGAGAGGACGGCGGCGCCAGTCGGTGAAACGCGATGACTTGTCGATGCGAGCGCCGGTGATCCTTGCGACGAGCTGATCGTACGAGACGCTATCTCCGAAACCGCACACGGAGGCCGCCACCTGCGTGTCGAAAAGAGGACTGGGGATCAGTTTCCCAAGATTGTAGACAATCTCAACATCCTGACGCGCCGCATGGAACACTTTGACAATGTTCTCATTGGCCATGAGCGCGAAGAATGGCTTGAGGTCTATGCCATCGGCCAGCGGGTCGATGAGAGCGGTTACACCCGGTGCCGCCATCTGGATCAGACAGAGCTCCGGCCAGAAGGTCGATTCCCGGATGAATTCGGTGTCGACAGTGACGAAATTGGAGTTTTCGAAGGCGTGAATCGCCGCTTCGAGGTCTTTTTGCTTCGTGATCAGATCCATTCTGCTTCTTTAGGTCATGCTGGCGAAAAAGGAAAGAAACCGCTTGGCGAGATTAGAGGTCGTCACCGGATCGATGATTGCGGCTGCGCCGTGCCATCCGGACGAAAACCGGTGATGTCCGCAACAGCGCGGCGAAGCGCCGCCGCCTTGCAGCCGGAACGGATGGACGGACGCTCATCCGGTAGAAGGTCACGCCGATCAGCACCGCATAGACAATGGAGGTGTAGGAGAAAAGCGCGTGTGGACCAAAACGCTGCATCAGCAGCGAAGCCAGCAGAGGCCCGACCATGGCCCCAAGTGAATAAAAGAACAGAAGGCCGGCGGCCAGCTGCACGAACTGATCCTTCTGGGCATGGTCGTTGGCGTGGGCGACCGACAAAGAGTAGAGCGACATCGCAAATGCGCCGAACAGAAACACGAGCAGCATGTTGGCCTGAGGGCTGTCGCCGGCAAACCAGACGATGATCAAAGCGGAGACAAGCGCACCGATGGTGGTGCCGAGAAGAACGACGCGGCGATCATGGCGGTCGGACAATGCTCCAAGCGGATACTGCATCACCGCTCCACCGACAATGCCGGCGCTCATGAAGGTGGCGATCTCGGACACGCTGAGGCCGATGGATTGGCCGTAGATCGGTCCGACAATGCGGAAGGCGCTGTTGGTGAGGCCAACAGCGAAACAACCGAAGGCGGCCAGAGGCGAGATTCGCCAGACGGCTGCGAGGTCGAGGCGCAATTCGGCCGGCGGGCGTGGGTTGGAACGATCGGCCATGGAGACGGGCACCAGCGACAGGGTGATCATCATCGCCATGACCGCAAAGGTGACAAACCCTTCGATGCCGAGTGCGGGCAGCATGTATTGCGAGCCGGTGACGGCAGCAATGTCGATAATGCGGTAGACGGCCAAAACACGGGCGCGGTTGGTGTTCTGCGCAGCCGAGTTGAGCCAGCTTTCGATCGTTGTGAAAAGGCTTGAAAAGCAGATGCCGGAGAGAAAACGCACCGCGATCCAGGAAAGCGGGTCCACAAACAGGACGAGCAGAAGCGCGCCGGCGGCCCCGAGTGCCGCGAGAGCTGCAAAAGCGCGGATATGGCCGACCGCACGCAGAAGGCGCGGTACGTAAAGACAGCCGATCAGGAAACCGGCAAAATACGCACTGCCCATGAGACCGATCGTGGTTTCGGAAAAGCCCTCCGCCGCGCCGCGTAGCGCGATAAGCGTCCCCTGAAGCCCGTTGCCGGCCAAAAGGATGCCAGCGGCAATGAGAAGCGGGATCAGCGGGCGAAGGCTGGACATGGTGGGAGGCCCGTGCTGGGAGGCGCGGCAGGTCGCACCGTTCAACAATGAGCTATAGGATGCCCTGTACCAATTCTCTTGGGCCAGCAGGGCGTGGCGATGATTCCAGTTCTCTGACCGGAAGCCCGATACAGCCGCGTGCGGCCCGACACCTTGACAAATCGCACCTCCCATGCGCTTTTCGCGCCGACCTTCCGGGAGGGTTTCGACCTCTCTCGAGTACGAATTCCAAGACACGGATGATATGACCATGCATCGCTATCGCAGCCATTCCTGCGCCGAACTCAGAAAATCCGATGTGGGCGCGAATGTGCGTCTGTCCGGCTGGGTGCATCGCGTGCGCGATCATGGCGGGCTTCTTTTCATCGATCTGCGCGATCATCATGGCGTGACACAGATCGTGGCTGATCCCGACTCTCCGTCGTTCAAGACCGCCGAGGGCGTGCGTGGTGAGTGGGTGATCCGTGTCGATGGCGAGGTGAAGGCGCGTACCGACGAAACGATCAACAAGAACCTGCCCACGGGCGAGGTGGAGATTTTCGCCCGCGAGATCGAAGTGCTGTCCGAGGCGAAGGAGCTTCCGCTGCCGGTGTTTGGCGAGCCCGACTATCCTGAGGACATCCGCCTCAAATACCGTTTCCTCGATCTGCGCCGCGACACGCTGCACAAGAACATCGTCCAGCGCACGAAAATCATCGCCGAAATGCGCCGTGCCATGGGTGAGGCGGGTTTTGCCGAATATTCGACGCCGATCCTCACGGCTTCTTCGCCTGAAGGCGCGCGCGACTTCCTCGTGCCATCGCGTCTTCATGAGGGCAAATTCTACGCATTGCCGCAGGCACCACAGATCTACAAGCAGCTGATCATGGTCTCGGGCTTCGACCGCTATTTCCAGATCGCACCCTGCTTCCGCGACGAGGATCCGCGCGCCGACCGCCTGCCGGGTGAATTCTATCAGCTTGATGTGGAAATGAGCTTCGTCGAGCAGGAAGACGTGTTCCAGACCATGGAACCCGTCATGCGCGGCATTTTCGAAACGTTCGCCAATGGCAAGCCGGTGACGGATGTCTTCCCGCGCATTCCCTATGACGAGGCGATGCGCAAATATGGGTCCGACAAGCCGGATCTCAGAAACCCGATCGAAATGGAAGATGTCTCAGAGCATTTCCGTGGCTCGGGCTTCAAGGTTTTCGCCAACATTCTCGCCAATGACGAGAAGGCGGAAGTCTGGGCCATTCCTGCAAAGACAGGCGGCTCCAGAGCATTTTGTGACCGCATGAACTCATGGGCGCAGGGCGAGGGGCAGCCGGGGCTTGGCTATATCTTCTGGCGGAAGGAAGGCGAGGGGCTGGAGGGGGCCGGTCCCATCGCCAAGAACATTGGACCGGAGCGCACGGAAGCGATCCGCACACAGCTTGGTCTGGACGACGGCGATGCCTGTTTCTTTGCCGCTGGTGACCCGAAGAAATTCGCTGCTTTTGCCGGTGCTGCCCGTACGCGGGCGGGCGAAGAGCTCGATCTCGTTGACCGGGATCAGTTCAAGCTCGCCTGGATCGTCGACTTCCCCTTCTACGAGTGGAACGAGGACGAGAAGAAGATCGATTTCGGCCATAACCCCTTCACCATGCCGCAGGGCGGTCTGGAAGGGCTTGAGGGCGAGGATCCGCTGGCGCTCAAGGCTTACCAGTACGACCTCGTCTGCAACGGCTTCGAAATCGCGTCGGGCGGCATCCGCAACCATCTGCCCGAGGTCATGGTCAAGGCGTTCGAGAAGGTCGGCTTCACACAGCAGGATGTGGAAGAGCGTTTCGGCGGTCTCTACCGCGCATTCCAGTATGGGGCACCGCCCCATGGTGGCATGGCAGCCGGCATCGACCGCATTGTCATGCTGCTTCTTGGCGCGAAGAACCTGCGCGAGATCACCATGTTCCCGATGAACCAGCAGGCGCAGGACCTTCTGATGGGCGCGCCTTCGGAAGCCAGCGCCGCACAGCTGCGTGAATTGAATATCCGGCTGGCGCCGGTGAAGAAGGATTGATTGCGCGAACAGCGCTTGGAAAAGTGAAAGGGTTGCGGGCCTGGCAAGGCCCGCAACCCTTTTTTCTATCTACTCATTCGCTGTGATGGAAAGTCCCACCTGCCTGGCCAGAGCCTCAGGGGAGCCCATCGCAGTGCCCATCAGAACAGCAAACGGAATGCCTTCTTCCGGCGCAACGCTGATTGTGATGTTGCGGGGGTCGTCGAGATAGTTGGTTATTGCCTTGGCGAGGCTCTGCGTGAGGTCGGGACCAAGATACTGACCGGCCATGAGGGGTACGATGGCCTTGGCCTGGTTGGCCACATCTTCCGGCTTCACGCCTTGTTGATCCGCAGCATAGGCCAGCACCTTTCCGGTGAGTGAGGCGTCTGAAAAGCGGATCGATGCGCCATGCAGGCTGAGCTGCTGCATGAGACCGAGCATTGCAAGACCCTGCGCCTGCTTCTGCTGTTCCGTGCCGCTCTCCATCTGCTTTTGCATGTCCTGTAACGTGCGGATGAATTCCGGAGTGTAACCGCTGATGTCCGCCGAAATCGCCAGGGTCCCGGCATTCTCGACCTTCACGTCATAGCGGGTAATCTTCATGCGGCCGTCGGTCAGAGCCCAGCTACCGGCCATGTCGACGCTGCCGGAAACCTCCTCATATCCATATTCGTCCAGCTTGCTCCGCGCATTGCTGTTGTCGGCAAGCGTTGCGACATCCAGCCAGAAATTCTCGACGGCCCCAACGAATGTCATCGTCTCGGCGCCGTCACCAAGCGTGGTATTGGCACGCAGCGATTCAAGCGTAAAAAGGGGCGTTTCGTCTTTGCCCACTCGCGCGCTGTCGAGAGCGAACTGGCGATACTGCATGAGGCCGCCATAGGGCGGGTTATCGCCCTCTTTCGGCAGGATGAGACCTTCTATGGACAGGCCGCTCAATGAAATATCGAGGCCGTCTTCCGACTGTTCAAAACTGTCGATCGCGATCCGGCCGATCTCATAGATGTCATCGGTCTCGCTAACGTCTTCCAGAAGGAAATCGCCCAGCTCCACCTTGGTCTCGACGTCCAGCAGGCCCAGGGATGCATTCTCGAGAACGATCGAATCGCCATCCTGTCGAACACCACTCCATTCGGCCGTCAGCCCCTGATCGCCGAGCAGTGTCTTGTAGCGGGCTGCAACCTCTTCCGCCTCCCAGGCCCAGGCGGACTGCAGCGCCGTCGCCGAAAGAAAGGCAGCGAGCGAAAGAGACTTCAGCTTGGTCATGTGGCTGAGCATGGGAATTTCCTTGAAATTGCGTAAGGTAACGGTCATCCAACGAGTTCGTCGGCTGAAAATGCGATCTGAGGATGACCTGAGGGCATTCCTGTGTCAATTTTACGGGCGTTCGAATGGTTTAGACGCCGTCAAGAAATTCCGGGAGAGGCAAAGAATGAGGGCAATGGGGCAGCTGGGCGCAGGAATTCTCCTGTCGATGTTGTTTTCGCTGGCCGCGCACGCTGTCGAGCTTCACGAAGGCATCACCTACCGTCAGGGACTCAAGCTGGACATTCACGCACCAGACCGCCCCGGCCAAACCGCACAAGCCGGCGTTGTGCGCATGAATCTCTTCACTTTCGGCGGTCGGAAGGCCCCCGTGGTGATCTATGCCCATGGTGGCGGCTGGGTGAAGGGGACGCGCAAGAAGGTGTATTCGCTGCCCGAGTGGCTGACCTCTCGTGGGTACATGCTGGTTGCAATCGACTACCGCAAGGTTCCTCAGACCACAATCGACGGCCAGGTGAGCGACCTTTCGGCGGCCATCGCGTGGGTGCGCTCCAATATTTCGCGTTATGGCGGCGACCCCTCCCGCATCGTGTTGATGGGGCATTCGGCCGGGGCACATCTGGTTGCAATGGCGGCTGCACGCAATGTCGCCGGTTCGGTGCGTGGGGTCATTCCCAACGATGTGCAGGCCTATGACATGGTGGCCTATGCGGGCATGCGCGGTTCGCTCGGTTATCCCTATATCAATGCGTTTGGCTCTGACCCGAATGATTGGGTGCGTTGGTCTCCCGTCACCTATGCCCGGCGCGGCTCCGGGTTTCCGCCGCACCTTTTCCTGCATTCCGGTTCCAACGGCGCGCGCCGCAAGGCGCTGACCAATGGTTATTCCAATCTCTTGAAGGCGCGCGGCGCGCGATCAGCCGTGTTTGACGGTGGCCGCTACACCCATGGCTCGATCGCGCGCAAGCTGGGTGAACCGGGTGATCCCGCGACATTGACCATCGAGCGGTTTCTGGCGCAGGTGATGCGGTGAAGGGAAGAACGCGGGTGATGAGAAACGGATGGTGTTCAAGGATGCCTGCCTTGACGGTGCTGTGGTATCCCTTTCGCTACTCCCCCCTTGCCGCGAATCACCCTCTGGTCTAACCCCAGACCATGGGAAAAGATTTGCTTCCGCCCGGTGGCGATGGCGGTGATGCCGTCGAGCCGGTTGATCTGAAAAAGGCGCTTGAAGAGCGCTATCTCGCCTATGCGCTGTCGACGATCATGCATCGTGCTCTGCCCGATGTGCGCGACGGGTTGAAGCCCGTGCATCGGCGCATCGTCCACACGATGCGGCTTCTGCGTCTGAGCCCCGATCAGGGTTTTGCCAAATGCGCCCGCATCGTCGGCGACGTGATGGGCAAGTTCCACCCGCATGGCGATCAATCGATCTATGATGCGCTGGTGCGCCTGGCGCAGCCCTTTTCAATGCGCTATCCGCTGGTCGACGGGCAGGGCAATTTCGGCAACATCGACGGCGATAACGCGGCCGCCATGCGCTACACCGAAGCGCGCATGACCGAGGTTGCCTCGGAAATCCTGACCGGCATCACCGAGGATGCAGTCGATTTCCGCATGACATACAATGAGGAAGACGAGGAGCCGACCGTGCTCCCCGGCGCCTTCCCGAACCTTTTGTGCAATGGTTCTTCGGGCATTGCTGTGGGCATGGCCACCTCGATCCCGCCGCACAACGCGGCCGAGGTCTGCGATGCGGCGCTGGCCGTCATTGACGATCCGGACGTGGCCCCCGAACGGCTGCTGGAATTCGTCAAGGGGCCGGATTTTCCGACCGGCGGCATCATTGTCGAGGATCAGGCGTCGATCCGCGAGGCCTATGCGACCGGCCGCGGCGGCTTCCGCGTGCGGGCGCGCTGGCACAAGGAAGATCAGGGGCGCGGCATGTGGACGGCCGTGGTCACCGAAATTCCCTATGGCGTGCAGAAATCGCGGTTGATCGAGAAGATCGCCGAACTGATCATTTCGCGCCGGCTGCCGCTGCTGGAAGACATTCGCGACGAGAGCGCGGAAGACATCCGCGTCGTTCTGGTACCAAAGAGCCGTACCGTGGCTGCCGAACTGCTGATGGAATCGGTTTTCAAGCTGACCGATCTGGAAAGCCGCTTCCCGCTCAACATGAATGTGCTTTCGCGCGGCAAGGTGCCGGGTGTGCTCTCGCTCAAGCAAGTGTTGCGCGAATGGCTGGACCATCGCCGGGACGTGCTTCTGCGCCGCTCGCGTCACAGGCTGGCAGAAATCGAGAAGCGGCTGGAAATCCTCGCCGGTTATCTGGTTGCCTATCTCAACATTGACGAGGTCATCCGCATCATCCGCGAGGAGGATGAGCCCAAAAAGGTGATGATCGCGCGCTTCGAGCTGACAGACACGCAGGCCGAGGCGATCCTCAACATGCGCCTGCGCGCCCTGCGCAAGCTCGAGGAATTCGAGATTCGCAAGGAATTCGAGAAGCTTTCCGAAGAGAAGGAAGGCATCGAGGCGCTGCTTGCATCTACCGCACGCCAATGGAAGACGGTGCGCTGGGAAGTGGCCAAGGTGCGCCAGACCTTCGATCCGGAGAAGAATCCGGCTTTGGGCAAGCGCCGCACCACCTTTGCCGAAGCGCCGGAGCACGATCTGGAAGAGGTGCATGAAGCGCTGATCGAACGTGAACCGATCACCGTCGTGCTTTCCGAAAAAGGCTGGCTGCGCGCCATGAAGGGGCATCTGGCCGATTTTTCGACTCTGTCCTTCAAGGAGGGCGACAGTCTCAAGATCGCTTTCCATGCGCAGACGACCGACAAGATCCTGCTCTTCACCACCGGCGGCAAGGTGTTCACCATTGGCGCCGACCGTCTGCCCGGCGGTCGCGGCCATGGAGAGCCGGTGCGCATCATGGTCGACATGGAGAATGATCAAGCCATCGTAACTGCTTTTCCACATGATCCCGAAAGGAAGCTTCTCGTTGCATCCCACGCGGGCAACGGTTTCGTTGTTGCCGAGAAGGAGATCGTCGCCAACACCCGCAAGGGCAAGCAGGTGATGAATGTGAAAGCCCCGGACGAGACCAAGCTCTGCCTGCCGGTTTCGGGCGACCATGTGGCTGTTGTCGGCCAGAACCGCAAGCTGCTCGTTTTCCCGCTGTCCGAAGTGCCGGAAATGACGCGCGGCAAGGGCGTGCGCCTGCAGCGCTACAAGGATGGCGGCGTTTCCGACATCAAGACCTTCGCCATGGACGAGGGGCTTTCGTGGAAGGATTCGGCTGACCGAACCTTCGTCAAGACACGCGAGGAACTCACCGAATGGATGGGCAACCGTGCTGCCGCCGGCCGGATGGCGCCGAAGGGCTTTCCGCGCACCGGCAAATTCGGATGAGGACTGCAAGCCAAACCTGAACGACATCGCGCAGAAAGAGGAGGGGTGAGATGCTGCACTGGAACGGAAGGGGGCTTCGGGCTGTCGCGTTTGCGCTGGCTGGATCGATCAGCCTGGTGCAGTCCTCTTTCGCACAGGATGGGGTGTTGAGCGATGCGGTCGAATTCTCCGGCCAGGTACTCTACCTGCAGACCGATGTGCCTGGTCTGGTGATCGGCGCGGTGCGCAATGGAGAAACGGCGGTCTTTGGTTTCGGCGAGACGGCCACAGGAAACGGCAAGACGCCGAACGGGGATACGCTTATGCGAGTCGGCTCGGTGACGAAGGTGTTCACCGGCGCCGTCCTGGCAAGTCTTGCTGCCGAAGGAACGGTGAAGTTCACCGACCGGCTTCAGGACCACCTCGATTGGGACGTGACCGTGCCGGCCTTGGACGACAAGCCTATCCGCCTGATCGATCTTGCAACGCACACCTCCGGCCTGCCGCGCGAGGTCGACAGGGAGCCGGGGCCGGAGAATGATCCTTTCTCCACGCTGACGAAAGAAACCTATGAGAAGGCGCTTGCCGAGGGGGTTCAGCTCTTTCCGGCGGGAACCGGCGGGCTCTACTCCAATTTCGGCTTTGACATGCTGGCCGCCGCTCTCGGCTCTGCCGCCGGCAAGCCTTATGATGCGCTGCTTGCAGAGCGTGTTCTAGAGCCGATCGGCATGACGGACACGACCTTTACCCCCTCCGAGGGTGACCGTGACCGGCTGATGCAGGGGCATAATTTCGATGGCTCGCCGCTGCCCGATGTGCCCAACACGCCTGTCATGTCCGGAGCAAGCGGGCTCTATACCACCGCCAACGACATGGTGAAGTGGCTGAAATGGCATCTCGACCGCTTTTCACCGGAAATGGCGGAGATGCGGTTTCTCGATCACGCGGCCTATGTGCAGCGCGATGCGCTCGACCCCACCTACGGGTTTGACGAATCCGGCCAGATGGACGCGATGGGGCTGGGCTGGATCGTTATGCAGCCGGAGGGCGACCGTCCGCTGATTCTGCAGAAAGCGGGCGGCCTGCAAGGCATGTTCGTCTATCACGCCTTTGCCCCGACGCGCGGGGTGGGCGTGTTCGTGGCGATCAACGAGTTCGATTTTTCTGCCTCAATGCTGATGGCGGAGGTTGTGAACGGCCTGATTTCCGACCTTGCACCACGTTGAGGTGCGCGCCGGTATGATCGCCGGCACGGGCTTCGTGCGTCCTTCGACAAGCTCAGGATGAGGGAGGATGGAGCCAATCATCTCATTTCTGGATGGCGTGCTCTATCCCTCCTCATCCTGAGCTTGTCGAGGGACGCACGCCCTCTCGGCGCACCTTGTCCCTTCACGTCCGCGATTGTGGAAAAGCGCTTCTTGTGAGCGGCAGGCTGCGGCGAATGCCACTATCTTCGCCGCACCAATCGATTCAGGAAAGTCCATGTCCGCAAACGCCAAACGCATCGCCACCCTCATCGCCGCCGAAATCAGCGCCAAACCGGAGCAGGCGCAGGCCGCGATCGGCCTTCTGGACGAGGGGGCAACCGTCCCGTTCATCGCGCGCTACCGCAAGGAGGTGACCGGCGGGCTCGACGACACGCAGTTGCGCACGCTCTCGGAGCGTCTTTCCTATCTGCGCGAGCTCGACCAGCGGCGCGACACGATCCTCGGCTCTATCCGCGAGCAGGGCAAGCTGACGCCGGAACTGGAGACGAAGATCGCTGCCGCTGCCACCAAGGCGGAACTGGAGGACATCTATCTCCCCTACAAGCCCAAGCGGCGCACCAAGGCGCAGATTGCACGCGAGCGCGGGCTGGGGCCGCTTGCCGAGGCCATTCTGGCGGATCGCTCAAAGGTGCCAGCAGACCTTGCGAAGGATTATCTGGGCGAAGAGGTGACGGATGAAAAGGCGGCGCTCGAGGGCGCGCGCGACATACTGGCCGAACAGTTCGCGGAAAACGCCGATCTGGTCGGCCAGTTGCGCAACCACATGAAAGAGCGTGCTGTCTTGCGCGCCCGCGTGGTCGAGGGCAAGGAAGAGACCGGCGCGAAATTTTCCGATTATTTTGATCATTCAGAGCGCTGGGCGGGCGTCCCGAGCCACCGTGCGCTCGCCATGCTGCGCGGCCGCAATGAGGACGTGCTGGCGCTCGATCTGGAAGTGGACACGGACGACACCAGCCCGTTGAAACCGGCCGTGCGCATGATCGCTGCAGCCTATGAGATCGGCGGCACGCTTCCCGGCGACCAGTGGCTGATGGAGGTCGCCGGATGGACATGGCGGGTCAAGCTCTTCCTCCATCTCAGTCTTGACCTGATGCGCGACCTTCGGGAGAGGGCCGAGGAAGAGGCGATCAATGTCTTTGCCCGCAACCTGAAAGATCTGCTTCTGGCTGCCCCTGCCGGGACACGCGCGACGATGGGACTTGATCCGGGTATCCGCACAGGGGTGAAGGTCGCGGTAGTGGATGCCACCGGCAAGCTGCTCGATACGGAAACGGTCTATCCCTTCCCGCCACGAAACGATCTGCGCGGAAGCCAGGCGGCGCTTTCCGCGCTCGTGCGAATGCACGGTGTCGAACTCATCGCTATCGGCAATGGAACGGCCAGCCGAGAGACCGAGAAGATGGTGGCCGACATGCTCTCCGACATGCCGGCTCCCAGACCGTTCAAGGTGGTGGTGTCGGAGGCGGGCGCTTCGGTCTATTCCGCTTCTCCCACGGCAGCAGCCGAATTTCCCAATCTCGACGTGTCGCTGCGCGGGGCGGTCTCCATCGCCCGCCGCTTGCAGGATCCGCTGGCGGAGCTTGTGAAGATCGAGCCGAAATCCATCGGTGTCGGCCAGTATCAGCACGATGTGGACCAGTATCGATTGGCAAAGGCTCTCGATGCGGTGGTGGAGGATGCGGTGAATGCGGTGGGCGTCGATCTGAACACGGCATCGAAATCGCTGCTGGCGCGGGTTTCCGGCCTTGGAGAATCGATTGCCGAGGCGATCGTATCCCACCGCGATGCACATGGGGCCTTTTCCAGCCGCAAACAGCTTCTGGAGGTGGCGCGGCTCGGCCAGCGCACATTTGAGCAATGTGCCGGCTTCCTGCGCATCCAGAACGGAGCGGAGCCGCTCGACGCTTCGTCCGTCCACCCGGAGGCCTATGGCGTGGCGCGCAAGATCGTTTCCTCCTGCGGGCGCGATGTGCGTTCACTGATGGGCGATGCGGACGCGCTCAAGGCGCTCGATCCGCGCGTTTTCGTGGACGAACGTTTCGGCCTGCCAACGGTGCGCGACATCATCGCCGAACTTGAAAAGCCGGGCCGCGACCCGCGCCCGGCCTTCCGCACGGCGACGTTCGCCGAAGGCATCGACGACATCAAGGATCTGAAGCCGGGCATGAGCCTTGAAGGTACGGTGACCAATGTTGCCGCCTTCGGCGCCTTCGTCGACATCGGCGTGCATCAGGACGGACTTGTGCATGTTTCTCAGCTTGCCGACCGTTTCGTGAAAGATGCCCATGAGGTGGTGAAGGCCGGAGACGTGGTGAAGGTGCGGGTGCTTGAGGTGGACATCAAGCGCAAGCGCATCAGCCTTTCCATGCGCAAGGACGCAGGCAGCACAGCCGGGGGAGCGGCCGGTGGCGGAGCTGGTGCTGGTCGTCCGCGCGATCAGGGCAAGCCCGCCCGTGGCGCGATGCCACGCAATGGCAAGGGCAAGCCGGGCGGGCACGCTGGTGAAACGCAAGGTGCGCTGGCGGCTGCGCTGGCTCAGGCGATGAAGAAGAAATAGCGGCGGCCTCGCAAGGGGCGCTCTTCGCGCTAAAGCGGATGGCGCACCACGCCTTGCGCCAGCCGCCGTTTGCGCCCTGAGTGCAGTTGCCACAGCGAATGGGCGACCAGTGTGACGATGAGAATCGTGCCGCCGATGAGGGTGGCACGGCTCGGCACCTCGGAAAAGATCAGCCACACCCAGACTGGCGCCAGCACCGTTTCGAGAAGATAGAACATCGCCACTTCCGGACCTGAAATGTATTTGGGGCCGTTGGACAGGCAAAAGAACGAGATGGGCATGATCACCGCACCGTTGAGGACAATCCACCAGGGTGCCTCGATGCGGTAGCCGGTTCTGGCAGTCATGATCACAGCGACAAGGCAGGGGAGCGCCACCGCCACGAGTGCTGCAAACCCCATATCGCGACCGCTGCCGCGCGTGATGGTGATCGCGGTGGCCAGCAGGAACGCGGCACTGAGCGCCATGACATCGCCGAACAGGTTGCCGGCCCCGATGCCGCCCCCCACGATGATCAGGACACCGATCATCATCACTCCCATGGCGGCAAGCGTGACGGGCCTAGGCCTCTCCTTGAGGAAGAGCCATGACAGCAGTGCTGCAAACATCGAATTGAAGGCGAGAATGAAAACGAGGTTCGCCGTCGAGGTATTGTAGACGGCCGTGATGAAGCAGAGCGCGGAGAGCGCATAAAGGGCAGCGACCACGAGGCCCACACGGCCGGGAATGAGCGGCGGGACATTGCGCGAGAAAAGACGCCATACGAACCACACGGTCAACGCCACGGTGACCGTCAATGCACTCCGCACCATCAGGATCGGCCACGGATCGCCATCCGCCAGCCGGATCAGCGGAATGTCGATGGTGAGCGCCATGCCGCCGAAGGCAGTCAGCGCAAGACCCTTGGCGTGGGAGGAGTGCGATGGAGTGGACATGAGAACTTTTCCGGGAAGGCGTGTCAGATGCAGGCGGGGCGGTGGTTGCGCCCTTCAGTCGACACGTTCCCATCCCTGCGGGCCCAGATGCTCCTGCGGCTTGAAGCGCACCTTATACGCCATTTTGCGCGATCCATTGACCCAGTAGCCCAGATAGACATGCGGCAGACCGGCAGCGACTGCTCGGTTGATGTGATCCAGGATCATGAATGTGCCGAGCGATCGGTCGGTGAGTTCGGGGTTGAAGAAGGAGTAGACCATGGAAAGCCCGTCACCCATGGTGTCGGTGAGGGCGACGGCCATCAATTCGCCCTGACCCTTTCCGGTGATAAAACTGTCAGGTCCGCGGCGGCGATATTCAATGACCTGTGTACTGACATGGGTGTCTTCGACCATCATCGCGTAGTCGAGCACGGTCATGTCCGACATGCCGCCCTTTTTGTGCCGGGCGTCGAGATAGGAGCGGAAGAGCGTGTATTGCTCGGTGGACGGTTCGGCATCGTGGGCGGTGCCGATGAGATCGGCATTCTGCCGGAGAATGCGCTTCATGTTTTTTGTCGGCTGAAATTCCTGCGCGAGAATGCGCACCGAAACGCACGCCCGACACGTCTCGCAGGCGGGGCGGTAGGCGATGTTCTGCGAGCGGCGGAAGCCACCCTGGGTCAGCAAATCGTTCAGTTCAGGTGCCTTGTCCCCCACCAGATGGGTGAAAACCTTCCGCTCGAACTGTCCTTCCAGATAAGGGCAGGGGGAGGGAGCGGTCAGAAAGAACTGCGGCGATTGGGCGGGTTGCTGCGTCATGTCGGTAGGGCGTCACTCCTGATCCTAAAGCCCGTAATACCATGGCCCGACAAACGAAAACGTCAACCAAATAATCGCTACCAGAGGCATGCCGGCCTTGATGAAATCGCGGAAAGAGTAGTGACCGGGACCCATCACCATGAGGTTTGTCTGGTAGCCGATCGGCGTTGCAAACGAGCAGTTCGCGGCAAAAATCGTTGCGGCGATAAACGCTTCCGGCGGTGCACCGATGGCAGCAGAAATTCCAAGCGCGATCGGGGTGAACAGAACAGCTGTGGCATTGTTGGAAAGGAAATTGGTCAGAATGGCGACCACACCAAAATAGCCCGAGAGAATGATTGCCGGCGCTTGTCCCTCGAGTGCGGAAACGGCGGCATCGGCAATGAGTTGTGCGCCGCCGGTGCGCTCCAGCGCCGTAGCGGCGGCGATAGCTGAGCCGACCAGCAGGAAGATCTGTCGGTCGAAGGCACGGCCGGCCTGGGCGAGTGTCAGGCAACCTGTGGCGATCATCGCAAAGGCTCCGGCGATGGCGGTGGCGACGATGGGAGCGATATCGAATGCTGCCGTAACAACGATGCCGGCGAAAATCACGAAGGCGATCCAGGCCTTTCTGCGCTGGGGCACAGGTTCGGCAGACCATTCGAGGACCAGAAGGTCGTGACTTTCACGCAGATCTTCGAGTGCTCTGTCTGTGCCGCCGACGAGAATGGTGTCGCCTGGCTCAAGTCGTATGTCGGAGACCGGGGTGCGCCCCATTCGGCTTTTGCGCTGCACGCCCAGCATGTGAACACTATGCTCGGTCTCGATCCCCGCATTGCGAATGGTCCGCCCGGCATGGCGGGAACCTGGAGGAATGACCGCTTCGGCAATGTGATAATCGGGCCCGACAGTGGTCGTCTCCGCTTCAGCGATATGTCCGGCCGCGCCATGAGAGAGCGCCTGCGTGAAGGCGCGGCGCGTGGCCGTTACCATGAGGCGGTCCCCCTCAGACAGCACCACATTCTCGAAAGGCGGATGAAAGCTCATTCCCCGCCGAACGATAAGACGAGGCGTGAGGTCGCCCAAGCCCTGAAACAGGCCGGCCTTCGATTCCTTTCCGATGAAGGGGTGGCCCGGCACCAGGCGAATTTCGCCGATGAACTGGGTTCCAGACTGCATCTGACGGAATGTTTTTTCACTGCTCGAATCGCGCAGGATCCGGGGCATGATGAAGAAGACGTAAAGCGCTCCTGCAGCCGCCAAAAGCAGACCAGGCATGGTGATGTCGAAGAAACCGATCGGAATGCCGGCTTTGCCCGCCACGCCGGCCACAAGCAGATTGGTGGAAGAGCCGATCAGTGTCGTCATGCCCCCGAGAATGGTCATGAAGGAAAGGGGCATTAGCGCTTTGGAAACCGGGAAATTGCGCTGCGCGGCAAAGACGATGAGAACCGGAATGAAGATGACGACCACAGGGGTGTTGTTGAGAATGGCGCTTAGCATCGCCGCTGTGACCAGCGTTATGATGATGGTTCGCGTGCTCGAACTTCCCGCGGATTTCGCCAATATGCGTGCTGGTTTGTCGAGTGCATCCGTTGCGAACAGCCCCTGTCCGACGATCAGCAGCGCCAGGACCGTTGCGAGCGCAGGATTGGCAAAGCCCGAGAGAAGCTCATCGGGTGGCAGGGCACCGGCGGCGCCTTCATAGGGAACGAACGCGAAGAGCACCAAAAAGGCGACCAAACTGCCAAGGGCGACGCTCTCCAGCGTGAAGCGCTCACTGACATAGGCAGCGACTGTCACTAGAATGATCGCGTAAGTCGCCCAGAGATGAAATTCGGCCATGCAGGTCCCGTCGCTTGACGCTGTCAACGCAGGCGATGATTTGCGCCTGCAATCTGCTGAGGAGAATAAGCACGGGCAGGCGCGCCGCAAGCATGGATTTGTTCCGTGCAGTGAAAAGCCGAACAAAAGCGAGGGATCGTCCGCCTCCGTGAGGGAAGATTATTGCTTGCCGTTACCGGACCTTCCCATCAGGCTTCAGAGTTTCGCCCCGGGGATGAGATTTTCGGCTGACCCGAGAATAACAATGTCGAGCAACCGGTCATGAAGGGTCTGTCTGTTTGTCAGAACGAAGGGAGCAAACAGGACGAGCGGCGTGAAGATCGTCGCGGTCGCCAGAAACAACAGAAAATGTGCAATCCCATACCGGGCCGTGATCTTCGTATTGTCGAGGCGCTCAAGTCGCAATCCGAGAATGCGCATCCCGAGTGTCGCCTGGCGACGGCCTCCCAAGGTTAAGCCGACATAGATGACGACGATGGCCAACGTCGTCACAGAGGCGAACGCCGCAGACAGCGTATAGAACGCGTTGACCGATTGTTCGGAAAACCCGTGGGATGCGAATTGCGCTCCTCCTATCCCGGTCATCCGTTCCATCAGCATCGTCGCAGCCACGGCAAGGCTGAAGGCCAAGGTCGCGTAGAGCGCATAATCGATGAACAGCGCCAGAACCCGGCGAAGGTGAAGCCAACCTCCCTGCCGGATGTGAATTTCCGTTCTGCGGCTCTCGGAGGCCGTCTCAAACGGATGGGCATGGTCAGAAGCATGGGGCATCGAAATACTCGCTGTATCGAACACGCCCCTGAGACATGAAGGTACAGCGGTATCGGTGAGGTATAAACCTAAAGTAAATAGCTTCGTTAATAATACAACTTTTAAGGGTGATCAGCTGGAGCGGACGACGACGGTTCCCAAGAGCAGGTCGTGCACGGTGCGCTTGTGATCCAAAAAAAGGCTCGCAAGAAGGATAAGCGGGGACAGGATTGCATTGCCGGCCCAGAACAGCACCGTGTGAACCACAGCCAGAAGCGCATCGACGCGCCCGCCATCAAGGCGTGCAAGCCGAATATCCATGAATTGCATTCCAAGCGTCGCCTGGCTGCGGCCACCCAACGTCATGGCCACATAGAGGAGGGCGGTGAGGGGCGCGAGAATACCGAACAGCAGCCAGCCGAGGCCGAGCGTCATTACACCCAGCAGGGCAACGACGATGGCCACCGGAATCATCATCAACCCGATCAGCAAATAGTCGATGAAAAACGCTACGATACGGCGCGTTCGAACACCGCGATAAAGAGATCCATCATCCTGAGCAGTATTCAGGATTTCGCCATCAAGAGGCCGGGCTGTCATGAACAATGCCTTTCGGTTGGTTCAGCGCTCAGATGGGGAGCCTTGCCTGTGGTTCAAGCTTTTCAGTACGAAATCAGAGCAATTCCGCCATTTCGGGAGCGAAATAGGTCAGAATTCCATCGCAACCGGCTCGCTTGAAGGCGAGGAGGCTTTCAATCATGGCTTTCTCGCCATCAATCCAACCATTGGCCCCCGCGGCCTTGATCATCGCGTACTCTCCGGAAACCTGGTAGGCGAAGGTCGGAACGGCAAACGTGTCTTTCAGCCTGCGGGCGATGTCGAGATAGGGAAGTCCCGGCTTCACCATCAGCATGTCCGCTCCTTCCAAGAGATCCTGTTCGGCTTCCCGGATGGCCTCGTCACTGTTCGCAGGGTCAATGTAGTAGGTCTTCTTGTCGCCCTTCAAAAGGCCGCCCGTACCAATCGCCTCCCTATATGGCCCGTAGAAGGCGGAAGCGAACTTGGTCGCATAGGACATGATAGCGACATTGTGGAATCCATTCTGATCGAGCGCATCACGGATCGCTCCGACGCGGCCATCCATCATGTCGGAAGGTGCGATGATGTCGGCGCCTGCGGCGGCCTGGCCGACGGCAGCCATGGCGATGAGGGCGACGGTGTCATCGTTGACGATCTCGCCATCGCGCAGAATCCCGTCATGGCCATGGCTCGTGAACGGATCGAGTGCCACATCGGTTATCACGCCGATTTCCGGCACCGCATCCTTGATCGCACGCGTGGCCCGATTGATCAGATTGTCGGGGTCGAGGCTGTGTGAGCCGGTTTCATCCTTACGTGCGGGATCGATATTGGGGAAGGTGGCGATCGCAGGTATGCCGAGTTTCGCTGCGCGCTCCGCCTGTTTTACCGCATGATCGACCGTGTGCCGCATGACGCCGGGCATGGCTTCCAGCGGCTCCTGCCGGTTCTCGCCCTCCATCAGAAAGAGCGGCCAGATAAGGTCATCGACGGTCAGGTGGGTCTCGCGCACAAGGCGGCGTGACCACTCCGCTTTTCGGGATCTGCGCAGACGGCGGCCCCCGGTAATCTCGTCCACGGTGCGCCGGGCGCTCAGACTTTTGATGGTGCTGGAAAACTTGTTCACGGCTTCGACTCCAGTGTGGCGTCTCTCTATCATGCAGGTAAAACCGGTCCAAGTCCGCGTCCGGTGTCCTGTGGTCGCATCCGCTTATAGCATTGACGGCCCCGGTAGCGGCGAATAATCACCTTAAAGGGTTTGCTGCTTCTGCAACGATTGGGGGTTCCGGTGAAGGTCGATTTCGGTGGCGCTGGAGATATCCTGTTCGAACAGGTCGGGCGTGCCGGCATCGTGACCCTTTCCCGGCCTGCATCGTTGAACGCGATCAATCATGGCATGGTCAGCGCGCTTGCGCGGGCGCTTTCGGCCTGGGAGGCCGACACGGCAATCGAACGTGTGATCATTCGCGGGGAGGGACGCGCCTTTTCGGCGGGGGGAGACATTCTGGATGTCTACCGTGCCGGGCTCGAAGGAGAGGCCAGCCCGGACTTCTTTGCGGACGAGTACCGGCTCAACGCCGCGATAGCTCGATTTCCAAAACCCTATATCGCGTTGATCGACGGTATCGTCATGGGCGGAGGTGTCGGCGTCTCTTTCCATGGCTCCCATCGTGTGATGACCGAAAATGCGGTTTTCGCAATGCCTGAAGTGGGAATCGGTTTCTTCCCCGATGTTGGGGGCAGTCACCTCCTGTCGCGCTTGCCCGGTGAACTGGGCATGTACCTCGCCCTGACCGGCAACCGCATTCGTCGTGGCGATGCCTGCGCGGCGGGGCTGGCAACGCACTCGGTCGATGCCGGGAATCTTTCAGCACTCACCGAAGCATTGTGTGAAACAGACAATGTTGACGGGACACTCTCTTTGTTTGCTGTCGCACCAGAGCCGGAACTGAACGAGGGGATCAGACATGCGATTGCGCGCCATTTTTCTTTCGAAAGCCTGACCGAAATCCTGGATTCGCTGTCCGGCGATCAGGACGACTGGGCGCATCAGACCCTGGCGACGATTGAAAAGCGCTCCCCCACCAGCCTTTGTGTCGCGTTCCGCCAGGTGCGGGCAGGCGCCATGCTGGAAATGGATGAGTGCATGACCATGGAATTTCGAATCCTCAACCGGATGCTTGCCGGGCATGATTTCTACGAGGGCATCCGCGCGGTGTTGGTGGAAAAGGGCAGCACCCCGCGCTGGCAACCGGAAACACTGGGCGAGATCAGCGAAGAATACATCAACTCATACTTCGCGCCATTGCCCGAAGGGGAGTTGAAGTTGTGAACGGCGAGACCCTATCGGGCCTGACGTCCTCGCGCCCGTCGCAACTCGACGGCGTCTATTCCGGGTTCCATCGAGCGATCGCGCTGGCCTGCCTGACCATGGGGCTGTTTTATTGGGTCCGGCTTTTGGGGTTTTATCCAGGGCTGATGTGGCGCTTTGATCTGATGCCGGTCCATTGGCAGGTCGCCAGTGTCATTCTCGCCGTTATCTACCCCTTTGCTTCGGTCGGTCTCTGGCTAATCGCTCCTTGGGGCGCCGTCATCTGGTTTCTGTGTGCAGCCGCAGAGGTGGTGATGTATGGCGCGATGCCGGATCTCTTCGGAGATAACTATCCGCTGATCGGCTTTCACCTCATGGTGGCCGTCAGCTACGGCGCTCTGCGTTTTGCCCGTTATCGAAGCAAACGCAGAGCCATGCACTAGCGCCCGACGTGCTGGCCGCCGCCATCGTTTCTCTCAAGCTTTCATTGAATGCTCGCAGCCCGATTTACCGGCTGTTAGCTGTATTTGCAGGGTCGACTTTTGTAAGGCGTTGTTAAGGCTAGTGTTTAAGTCGAATTTTAGAAGCATTCGATAGGGTCAGGCCAAGGTGAGACAAAAAACAAAAATCACCGGCGTCAAACGAGAGGCTTTAGTTATGAATACTTCGCGACCCGCGGCGAAACCTGCCGCTACGAATGAAGAACGCAAAGATGCACTGCGTTCTCTTTATCTTGAATCTCTCCAGCTCGTGGAGCGACTGCACCGCCGTCTGCTCGACGTGATCAAGGACGAGTTCGAGCGCAACGGACGCAGCGATATCAACGCCATCCAGGCATTGCTGCTGTTCAACATTGGTGACACGGAACTGACGGCCGGCGAGCTGCGCTCACGTGGCTACTATCTCGGCTCCAACGTGTCCTACAACCTCAAGAAACTGGTTGATCTCGGCTTTGTCAACCACCAGCGCTCGCGTGTCGACCGTCGTTCGGTACGCATCAGCCTGACGCCCAAGGGCGTACAGATCGCAAAGGTGGTCGAGGGGCTCTACAATCGCCATATCGGCTCCATCGAGCAGGTGGGTGGTATCAGTCCTGACGAGTTCAGCCAGATGAATCGCGCCCTGCAGCGGCTGGATCGCTTCTGGAACGACTCGATCGCATATCGCATGTAGTCTCATCTTGATCACCTGGCTGCGCGCCGGTGTGCAGCCAATGAAGGCCGGCGTGGCGGGACGCCGGCCTTCACGTGTTTGTTATCGCGCTCAAAGTGACGTGCGGTCACGTTAAGGTCATAATCCGGTGGAATTGAGCCATCTGAAGACCGCGTGGCAGAAGTTGCGCCAATTTTTGATCAGGGTTCGCGGAATCTTAACGCAGTTGCGGCATCTAAGGCTGCAGGACTGCATGCAGCACCTTTGAAGGGGCTGGACCCTAGAGAGCATGGATACGCGTATGAAGACGAACCGCCGCATGTTTTTAACCGGGGCCGGCGCGGCCGCTACGGCAGCGATGACCGGAGCCGCCAACGCTCAGGACCTGATCGAGGCAATCATCCGTTCGCCGCGGCGCGGCGCCTGGAGCGATCAGTTCGATGCCCGGGCCAGCAGCGGAGGCAAGGTGACGTCCAACCTTCCGATCTTCAGCCAGGAAACGGTTGCCCATCTCGAGCGTGCGATCATGGAATATTCCAACATCGTTTCGCAGGGTGGCTGGCCGCGTGTGCCCGATGACAAGAAACTGGAACTCGGCGTGGTCGACCCCAATGTGGAGATCCTTCGCCGCCGTCTCATGATTTCCGGCGATCTTTCCCAGCGGGCCGGGATTTCCCAGTCGTTCGATTCCTACGTCGATGCGGCAGTGAAGCGCTTTCAGGCACGACACGGCCTGCCCGCGGATGGGGTAACCGGGCGACATACCTTTGCCGCTCTCAATGTTCCCGCTGCAATTCGCCTTGGTCAGCTTGAAACGAACCTGGTTCGCCTGCGCTCCATGTCGGGCTTCCTCGGCAATCGCTACGTGGCGGTCAACATCCCGGCTGCCGAGATCGAGGCCGTTGACAACGGACGCGTCGAATTGCGCCATACGGCGATCGTCGGCAAGGTCGACCGGCAGACACCGATCCTGAATTCCAAGATCAACGAGATCATCATCAATCCCTATTGGAACGCGCCGGTGTCGATTGTCCGCAAGGACATCATTCCGCTGATGCGCAAAAATCCGAACTATCTGACCGACAACAATATCCGCCTGATTGCGCCTGACGGCAGCGAGGTGGACCCGTTGACTGTCGATTGGTCGACTGATGATGCGGCGAAATACCGGTTCCGCCAGGATCCGGGCCGGATCAACGCCATGGCGTCGATCAAGATCAACTTCCCCAACCCTCATGCCGTCTACATGCATGATACGCCCCAGCAAGGTCTGTTCCGCGATCTGGATCGCTTCTATTCGTCGGGCTGCGTGCGTGTGCAGAACGTTCGCGACCTCGTCACCTGGCTCCTGCGCGAGACTGATGGCTGGGACCGCCGGCGCATCGAGCAGACGATCCAGAACGATGAGGACGTGCGGGTCGCGCTCAACAATGCGGTTCCGGTCTATTTCACCTATATCTCCGCCTGGTCGACCGGCGATGGTGCAGTCCACCTGCGCGACGACATTTATGGTCGGGACGGTGCGAGCGAATTGCAGATTTCGACGGCGCTCTGATCACCCAGCCCATGATGAATTGCCGCAGCCGCCCGGAAACGGGCGGCTCTTTCGATTCCGGGGTATAAATTTTCGCCGGCAGGCGTGGTGAGGCCGGGGGAAAAGTGCTAGATGCGCCACTTCCGCATTTGATCCATCATCGAAGGGGACACACCGCCATGGCAATTGCGACCGCCGCCGCTTCCAGCGAGACCGACGCATTCTTCACCCGGCCGCTCGAAGACGGCGACCAGGAAATCTTCTCCGCAATCCGAAAGGAACTTGGCCGCCAGCGTCACGAGATCGAGCTGATCGCCTCGGAAAACATCGTTTCGCGCGCCGTGATGGAAGCGCAGGGAACGGTCCTGACCAACAAATATGCGGAAGGTTACCCGGGCAAGCGGTATTATGGCGGTTGCCAGTATGTCGACATCGTCGAGGAACTGGCCGTCGAGCGCGCCAAGAAGCTTTTCGGCTGCGAGTTCGCCAATGTGCAGCCCAATTCCGGTTCGCAGATGAACCAGGCCGTGTTTCTCGCGCTTCTTCAGCCGGGCGACAGTTTTATGGGGCTCGACCTGAATTCAGGCGGTCACCTGACCCATGGCTCACCGGTCAACATGTCCGGCAAGTGGTTCAACCCGATCTCCTACGGTGTGCGCAAGGACGATCACCTGCTCGACATGGACGAGGTCGAACGACTCGCCAAGGAACACAAGCCGAAGCTGATTCTGGCTGGCGGCACCGCCTATTCACGCGTCTGGGACTGGAAGCGTTTCCGCGAGATCGCCGACGAGATCGGCGCCTGGCTGATGGTCGACATGGCGCACATTGCCGGCCTCGTGGCCGGTGGCCAGCACCCGTCGCCGCTGCCGCACGCCCATGTGGTGACCACCACGACGCACAAATCTCTGCGCGGTCCGCGCGGCGGCATGATCCTGACGAATGATGAAGCATTGGCCAAAAAGTTCAATTCGGCCGTGTTCCCTGGCCTGCAGGGCGGTCCGCTCATGCATGTGATCGCCGCCAAGGCCGTGGCGCTGGGCGAGGCGCTCAAGCCAGACTTCAAGACCTATGCGCGCAATGTGGTGGAAAACGCCCGTGCGCTGGCCGAAAGCCTAAAGGAGACCGGCCTCGACATCGTATCGGGCGGCACCGACAATCATCTCATGCTCGTTGACCTGCGTCCCAAGAACGCCACCGGCAAACGCGCAGAGGCAGCTCTTGGCCGCGCCAACATCACCTGCAACAAGAACGGCATCCCGTTCGACCCCGAAAAGCCCTTCGTGACCTCCGGTATTCGCCTTGGCACGCCGGCCGGCACCACGCGTGGTTTCGGCACGGCCGAGTTCCGCGAAATCGGCCAGTTGATCGCCGAGGTGCTCGATGGTCTCAAGGTCGCCAATTCGGATGAAGGCAACGCCCAGGTCGAACAGGCTGTGAAGGACAAGGTGATCGCACTCACCGAGCGCTTCCCGCTCTACCCCTATCTGGGGTAAGCAGTCACGAACGGATTCGTGAACAAGGGCCCATCATGCGCTGTCCCTACTGCCAGTCGGAAGACACACAGGTAAAGGATTCCCGCCCCGCAGAAGACGGGGCGGCGATCCGGCGACGGCGCGCCTGTCCCGATTGCGGCGGGCGTTTCACAACATTCGAACGCATTCAGCTGCGTGATCTGGTTGTGGTCAAGCGGTCGGGCCGCAAGGTGCCGTTTGACCGCGATAAGCTGATGCGCTCCTTCGACATCGCACTTCGAAAACGCAATGTGGAGCCGGAGCGCGTGGAACGTGCGGTCACCGGCATCGTGCGTCAGCTCGAAAGCTCAGGCGAGACGGAAATTCCCTCCGACGATATCGGCCTGCTGGTCATCGATGCGCTGAAGGCGCTTGATGACGTGGCCTATGTGCGTTTTGCCTCGGTCTATCGCAATTTCCGCGAAGCCAAGGATTTTCAGGACGTGCTGGGCGAGCTCAAGGCCAAAGAGGACTGAGGATGAAGAGCGGGCCCGCCAGCGAGCTCGACCTGCGGTTGATGGCCGCTGCGATCCGGCTGTCGCGCCGCAATCTCGGTTTGACCGGCACCAATCCCTCCGTTGGAACGCTGATCGTGCGCGACGGGCGAATCGTGGGCACTGGTGTCACCGCCATTGGCGGGCGACCGCATGCAGAACCTCAGGCGCTGGCAGAAGCGGGCGAGGCAGCACGTGGGGCGACTGCCTATGTCACGCTTGAGCCCTGCGCGCATCACGGACGCACGCCGCCCTGTGCCAATGCGCTTGTTTCCGCCGGTATTGTCCGTGTGGTGGGGGCGGCGAGTGATCCCGATCCGCGTGTCAGCGGCAAAGGCTATGCCATTTTGCGCGAAGCTGGCATCGAGGTGGTCGAAGGCGTGCTGGCGGACCAGGCCGCAGACATGCTGCGTGGCTACCTCATTCGTTCTTTGAATAAACGCCCGGAAGTGACTCTCAAACTTGCCTTATCCGCCGATGGCATGATCGGTCGGAGAGGCGAGGGGCAGGTCGCGATCACAGGTCCGGTGTCGCGCCGGCAGGTTCACATGATGCGAGCGGAAAGCGACGCGATCCTTGTCGGCATCGGCACGGCGCTGGCAGACGACCCATCGCTGACCTGTCGGTTGCGAGGGCTTGAGCATCGCTCGCCGCTGCGTGTGGTGCTCGACCGGGGGACGAAGCTTCCGGTGCAGTCCGTTCTGGCTCAAACCGCCCGCGATGTACCGGTTCTGGTCACCGCGGCAGAAGACTGTCAGCCGGAGCGGCGAAATAGATTGGCAGAAGCCGGTGTCGATTTCCTTGGTGTCGAACTCCATGACGGGAAGATCGCGCTGCCGGAATTTCTGGAAGATCTGGCTGCCCGGGGCATCCTCACCCTCATGGTGGAGGGGGGAGCCTATACTGCCCGGATGTTCCTCGAGGAAGGGCTGGTCGACCGTCTTGCTCTCTTTGTTGGGCCATCGAAAATTGGCCCTGGAGGGATTGCCGCGCCTCTTGATCGCGACCATATCCCGGAAGGTTTTCGCCTGCTGCGCGAGGCGCGGTTTGGCGATGATGTTTTTCTGGAATACGTGAAAGGCGACTGATGTTCACCGGCATTGTCACTGACATAGGCGTGGTGCAGTCCGTCACCCCGCGCGACGAAGGGGTGCTGTTGCGCATCGAGACCAATTACGATCCCGCGACCATCGACATTGGTGCATCGATTGCCTGCGCTGGCGTGTGTCTTACCGTTGTGGCGCTGCCTGAATCGGGCGCGAACACGCGCTGGTTCGAGGTTGAGGCGTGGGAAGAGGCGCTGCGGCTGACGACGGCTTCCAACTGGAAACCCGGTCAGCGCATCAATCTGGAGCGCGCGCTCAAGGTCGGCGACGAGCTGGGTGGACATATCGTCTCGGGGCATGTGGACGGAATGGCCGAGATTGTCGAGCGCAGGGATGAGGGCGAGGCGGTTCGCTTCGTGCTCGAGGCGCCGAAGGAACTGGCCAAATTCATCGCGCCGAAAGGCTCGGTGGCGCTGGACGGCACCTCCCTGACGGTCAATCGCGTCGAGGGGGCGCGTTTCGACGTTCTGCTCATTCATCATTCGCTGTCCGTCACCACCTGGGGGGAGCGAAAGGTGGGCGATCGGATCAATATTGAGGTCGATACCATGGCGCGATACGCCGCACGGCTTGCGGATGCGGCCAAAGAGGCTTAAGGCAGCGCCTTCATTTGAGATTCAATGCCGTGTGGAGAATGTCCATGGCCGATGCGCGCGCCTTCAGGTTGCTGATCGTCGAAGCCCGTTTTTACGACCATCTGGCCGATGGCCTTCTTGAAGGTGCAAAGGCAGCATTGGATGCCGCCGGTGCTGCCTATGATGTCGTGACCGTGCCAGGTGCGCTGGAAGTCCCGGCAGCAATCGCCTTTGCTGCTTCCGGCAATGGGGGCGGACTTTATCATGGCTATGTGGCGCTGGGCTGCGTCATTCGTGGCGAAACCTATCACTTCGATGTGGTTGCGAATGAATCGAGCCGTGCGCTTATGGATCTGGCCGTTCAGAAGAATCTCGCCATAGGCAATGGCATTTTGACCGTCGAGAACGAGGCGCAGGCGCTGGCTCGCATCGAGAAGAGCGAAGGCACCAGTGGCGAGAGCATGGGCAAGGGATATTTTGCCGCGGAAGCGGCACTGACGATGATTGCGCTCAAACAGCGCATGGGAGCTTGATGTGACCGAACCCACCGCAGACGGCTTTCGCCCGGCCAACAAACGGGGTTCAGCCCGCCTTGCTGCCGTTCAGGCGCTCTACCAGATGGATGTTGCGGGCACAGGCCTGCTGGAAACCACGGCGGAGTACGAGCTCTTCCGCCTTGGCAAGGAAATCGACGGCGAACTCTATCGCGATGCCGACCCACAGTGGTTCCGCGCCATCCTGTCCGGCGTTGTGGAGGACCAGACGACGATCGATCCGGTCATCCGCAAGGCACTGACGGAAGACTGGCCGCTATCACGGCTTGATTCGACGCTGCGTGCCATCCTGCGCGCCGGCGTCTACGAGCTCACGCGGCGCAAGGATGTGCCGGTCGCCGTCATCGTTTCGGAATATGTGGACATCGCCAAGGCATTCTATACCGAAGACGAGCCGAAGCTCGTCAACGCCGTGCTCGACCGGGTTGCCCGGCGCAGCCGCAATGAGGGCCGGGGGAAAGATCCCGCATGACCGGCACGCGCGATGATCTGTACCGCGAGGCAAAACGCACCGCGTTGATCCTTGCCTCGGCGCAGGCCATCGTCGGATCCGCCGCTCCGATCGCCATCTCGATGGGCGGTCTCGCCGGATTTTATCTGCTCGGCAGCGACAAGTCGCTTGCGACGGCACCTGTAACGGGCTTCAATGTCGGGATCGCGCTCGGCGCGCTTCCGGCCGCCGCCCTGATGCGCGCCGTTGGTCGGCGCAACGGCTTTATGGCCGGCGGCCTGGTTACTGCGAGCGGTGGATTTGTCGCCGCGACAGCGTTGTTTCAGAGCAGTTTCTGGCTTTTTGCAATCGGCCTTCTGTTGGCGGGCATAGGCAACGCCTTTCTGCAGCAATACCGTTTCGCCGCCGCCGACAACGCGCCAGCCGATTTCAAGCCCCGTGCGATTTCATGGGTTCTCGGCGGTGGTATCTTCGCCGCGATCATCGGGCCGCAAACAGTTATCTACACACGGGATCTTTTTGCTCCGGTGCAGTTTGCCGGCGCGTTCGCAGCCCTCGTCGTGCTTGGTCTCCTGGGGGCTTGCATCCTGTCTTTCCTGCGCCTTCCGAAGGAGGCGCCGTCGACGGTTCTCGATGATCATGAACCGGCCAGGCCACTGCCGGAAATCCTGTTGCAGCCCCGCTTCCTGGTCTCGCTTTTCTGCGGCATCGCTTCCTATGCGCTGATGAGTTTCGTCATGACGGGCGCGCCGCTTGCCATGGTTGGATGCGGATTTACTCCTGACGAGGCCACGCTTGGCATTTCCTGGCACGTGATGGCGATGTTCGCGCCAAGCTTCATCACCGGACGGCTGATTGCGCGCTTCGGCAAGGAAGCCATTGTCTCAACCGGACTCTTGACGCTCATCGCCTGCGCCATCGTCGCACTGTCAGGCATCGAACTCTGGCAGTTCTGGACAGCGTTGATTCTGCTTGGGATCGGTTGGAATTTCGGCTTCATCGGTGCCACCGCCATGGTGGCGGAGTGTTATCGTCCTTCCGAAAAGAACAGCGTTCAGGGCGTGCATGACTTTCTGCTGTTTTCCACCACTGCCTTTGCCTCGCTGATGTCGGGCCAGATCTACAACGCCTTTGGCTGGAACATGCTTGCCTGGATCGTGATTCCCGTGGCCGGTTCGTGCCTTCTTGCGCTGGGTGTGATGGCGATCAGCCGGCGCAGACGTCAGCCGGCCTGAACCGGCAACACCAGATGGCACAAGGCATGAGCGGCCGTTTCTGAACGGTCTGCGACAATTTATCCCAGCACAAGCTTGACGTTTCAACGAACCTTCGCCCAAGCTGCGCGCATTGGGCCGGGAGGGGCGTGAATGCCGCCGGCCTTTCCAGCGTGACCCGGGAGGGGGTTCCAGTCGCGGGTCGAAATCAAGGGATAGATTGGCAATGAACATGCTTTACGTGGTCATCGCCTGCGGTGTGCTTTCCATACTCTATGCCATCTGGGCAACCCGGTCGGTGCTGGCCGCCGATCAGGGCAATGCACGCATGCAGGAAATCGCCGGCGCAATCCGGGAGGGGGCGCAGGCTTATTTGACAAGGCAGTACACCACCGTCGCCATTGTCGGCGTCGTGGTCTTCGTTCTCGCATGGTGGCTTCTCACCGGCGTGGCGGCCATCGGCTTCCTCATAGGTGCGGTGCTTTCGGCCGCGGCCGGCTTCATCGGCATGCATGTTTCGGTGCGTGCCAATGTGCGCACGGCGCAGGCAGCCTCCAACAGCCTGGCAGCCGGCCTCGACATCGCGTTCAAGTCGGGCGCCATCACCGGGCTTCTGGTGGCGGGGCTCGCATTGCTTGGCGTGTCAGTCTATTTCTGGATTCTCACAGGGCCGCTTGGCCACGCACCGACCGACCGCATCGTCATCGACGCACTGGTGGCGCTCGGTTTCGGCGCGTCGTTGATCTCCATCTTCGCGCGCCTCGGCGGCGGCATCTTCACTAAGGGTGCGGATGTCGGCGGCGATCTGGTGGGCAAGGTGGAAGCGGGCATCCCGGAGGACGATCCGCGCAATCCGGCCACCATCGCCGACAATGTGGGCGACAATGTCGGCGACTGCGCCGGCATGGCTGCCGATCTGTTCGAGACCTATGTGGTGACGGTCGTGGCCACCATGGTGCTCGCGTCGATCTTCTTCACTGGCGAGGTGGCGCTGACGCTCATGCTCTTCCCGCTGGTCATTGGCGCTGCCTGCGTGGTGACGTCGATCATCGGAACCTTCTTCGTCAAGCTAGGATCCAACAACTCGATCATGGGCGCGCTCTACAAGGGCTTTTGGGCAACTGCCGCCCTTTCGGTGGTCGCGCTTGGCGGCATCGTCTGGGGCTGGCTGGGCGCTTCCACCGCCTTCTCGGCAAGCAATGGTTCCGAGTTCATCGGCATGTCGCTCTTCTGGTGTGGCGTGGTGGGGCTCGGTGTCACCGGGCTCATCATCTGGATCACCGAATATTATACGGGCGTCGGCTACCGGCCGGTGCGTTCGATCAGCCAGGCATCGGTGACCGGTCATGGCACCAATGTCATCCAGGGGCTGGCGGTTTCGCTTGAGGCAACAGCGCTTCCGGCGATCGTGATCATTGCGGGCATCATCCTGTCGTTCAATCTTGCGGGGCTCTTCGGTATCGCCATCGCCGTGACAACGATGCTGGCACTGGCAGGCATGGTCGTGGCGCTCGATGCGTTCGGTCCGGTGACGGACAATGCCGGCGGCATTGCCGAAATGTCGGATCTGCCGAGCGAGGTGCGCCAGACAACCGATGCGCTCGATGCGGTGGGCAACACCACCAAGGCCGTGACCAAGGGCTATGCCATCGGGTCTGCCGGGCTTGGCGCGCTGGTGCTCTTCGCTGCCTACACGGAGGACCTGAAATACTTCGCGGCGAATGCGGAGCCGGGAACGTTCTTTGAAGGCGTAAGCGTCGACTTTTCGCTCTCCAACCCCTACGTGGTCGCCGGCCTTCTCTTCGGCGGACTTTTGCCGTTCCTCTTCGGCGGTTTGTCCATGACGGCGGTTGGCCGCGCGGGCGGCGCCATCGTGCAGGAGGTGCGCCGGCAGTTCCGTGAGAAACCGGGCATCATGGAAGGCAAGGAGAAGCCCGACTATGGCGCGGCGGTCGACCTTCTGACCAAGGCGGCGATCAAAGAAATGATCGTGCCTTCACTTTTGCCGGTGCTCTCTCCGCTGGTGGCGTTTGCCGTCGTCTACGCCATCGCCGGAAAAAGCGAGGCCTTTTCCGCGCTTGGCGCGATGCTTCTGGGCGTCATCGTTACTGGGCTCTTCGTGGCGATCTCCATGACTGCCGGTGGCGGCGCCTGGGACAATGCAAAGAAATCCTTCGAGGATGGTTTCGTCGATGCCGATGGCGTGAAGCATGAAAAGGGCTCGGAAGCCCACAAGGCATCGGTGACGGGCGATACAGTGGGCGACCCTTACAAGGACACGGCCGGACCGGCGGTGAACCCAATGATCAAGATCACCAACATCATCGCGCTGTTGCTATTGGCCGTTCTGGCTCACTGACAGGCGGACAAGGTCTGCATTCGTGACAAAGAAAAAGCCCGCGAGCATCGCTCGCGGGCTTTTGGTGTTGCCTGAGATCTTTGATCGGTCAGCCGCCGCCGAAGAGGCCCGAGGGTGCGCCACCCTTGGAAGCGCCAGCAAGAATCTGGCCGATGAATGTCTGTTCCTTGCCACCCGTCGGCGTGGTGCGGGAAATGAAATCGAACACCTTGCCGTCTTCCATTCCGTAATGGGCGATCTTCGAGACACGCTCGTCGTCGCCGAAATAGACGGCAAGAACCTGCTGCTCGACAAGACGCGGGCGCATGAATGCGGCCCCTCGCACACGTTTCTGCGAAATGTAATAGAAGGCTTCGTTGTCGAAGGTGGCCGTTGTGGACGGCGAGCCGAGTGCCAGAAGCACCTGCTCGCGGCTGGAGCCGACCGGAACCAGCTCCAGGGCCTGCTCGTCGATGACGTAACCCTGGGTCAGGGTTTCGCGCGCATCCAGCGTGTTGGCGACATTGCAGCCGGCTAACGCAGCCGCTGCTCCAACCAGACCGGCAGCCAAAATTGTGCGTCCGACAGGATAACTGTTGATTTTCTTCACCTGCAACGACATCTCCATAGCGTCCCCGGCGCAAAGGCTTTCGAGCGAAAGACCTTGTCCCCGCCGGCAAAACGGGTAAACCAGCTTAAGCGCCGATGCAACCTGATCCTGTCCCAAACCAGCCCCAAGGGAGGGCAATTCTCATGTTCCAGAAGCTGTTTGGCTTTGGGCAGCGCTCGCGCCGTGTGGTCATCGACGGCTTGTATGAACGAATCGTGGCGGCCTCGCGGCAACCTGTCTTTTATGCACACTGGGGGGTTCCCGACACGCCGCTCGGCCGTTTCGAGATGATAGCGCTTCATATGATTCTGTTTTTGCGCCGGGTCCGCAATGAGGATGGGGCGGCCGTGCGGGAGGTGGCGCAGGAGGTCACAGACGTATTTTTCGCTGACGTGGAGCATGCAATCCGCGAATTGGGCATCGGGGACATGGGCGTTCCCAAACGGATCAAGAAGTTGGCACGCATGTTTTATGGTCGCGCCGCCGCCTATGGTGAGGCGATCGACGCAGATGATGCGGAGGCGCTGGCTGCTGCCGTAGCGCGCAATATCCGCCCGGACGAGGAGGATTGGGCGGGTGCGCAACCACTCGCGCGCTATGCGCTTGACGCTGCGGCCTCGCTGGAAAACCAGAAGGCGGAACGCCTGATCGCCGCCGACATTTCATTCCCTGACGCAGAAAGGGAGCGCTGAACCATGACCGACAGAACCATGACCGAAAAACCCAAGAAAACGCCGGTTTCACACGAGGTGAATGTTCACCGCCTTGCCCGAAAGGGGATGCCGGTGTCGATCGAGGCTGACGAGCGTGAACGCAGCTCACTGGCGCAAGAGCATGATCTTGTTTCTGTCGAGCGCTTCGCGGCGGAACTCACGGTGCGGCCATGGAAAGCCGACGGGGTGCGCGTCACAGGTACGGTCGAGGCGGACATAACCCAGGCCTGCGTGGTGACCCTTCAGCCCGTTTCAAGCCACATCAAGGAAGACGTTTCTGCGACGCTCGTTCCAGAAGGCTCGCGGCTGGCGCGCAACGAAGTCGACGGTGGAGAATTCGTGCTCGACGCGGAAGGCCCGGACATGCCTGATACCTTTCATGGCAGCATCATTGACGTTGGTGCGCTTGCAGAAGAATTCTTCACGCTAGGCATCGACCCCTATCCGCGCAAGGCAGGGGCTGTTATGGAAGCCGGGCAGCCTCAGGACGAAGCGCCGAAAGAGCCCGGTCCGCTGTATGAAGGGCTGCGAAAGCTTGGACAAAAGTCCTGAATTGCATGTTGAAGGCGCGAAACGAGGTTGTGCCTCCGGCCAAAAACGCTATTTTCGCCGCACATTTGAGCCGATACCGGCGCCCGATCAACCATTGAGGCACATCACGCGTGGTACGCATTTCGATTGACGCTATGGGTGGGGATCATGGTCCCGAGGTCACGCTGCGTGGCCTGACCAAGGTTATCGAACGACGTCCCGACGCCCGTTTTCTCATTTATGGCCGGGAGGATGCTGTCCTGCCGGTTCTCGACGGCTTACCAGGCCTGAAGGACGTGAGCGACTTCACGCATTGCGAGGTAGCGGTGCGGATGGACGACAAGCCAAGCCAGGCGCTGCGCCAGGGGCGCTGGAAGTCCTCCATGTGGAAAGCCATCGAAGCGGTCAAGAACGGCGAGGCGGATGCCTGTGTTTCTGCAGGCAACACTGGTGCGCTCATGGCCATGTCCAAATTCTGCCTGCGCACCATGGCCGATATCGAACGACCGGCTATCGCGGCAATCTGGCCGACCATGCGCAGCGAAAGCATCGTGCTCGATGTGGGCGCGACCATCGGCGCCGATGCGCAGCAACTGGTCGACTTCGCCATCCTTGGTGCTGCCATGGCCAACGCGCTTTTCGATCTTGATCGCCCCACGGTCGGCCTCCTGAATGTGGGGGTTGAGGAGATCAAGGGGCAGGAAGAGGTGAAAGAGGCTGGGCGCATGCTGCGCGAGGCCGCGCTCAACACGATGCGCTATGAGGGCTTCGTGGAGGGTGACGATATCGGCAAGGGCACTGTCGATGTGGTGGTTTCGGAAGGATTCGCCGGCAACATTGCGTTGAAGACCGCTGAAGGTACAGCGCGACAGATTGCCGGCTATCTCCGCGAGGCCATGGGACGTACGCTCATGGCGCGTATCGGTTATCTTTTTGCGCGCGGCGCCTTCCGGCGCCTCGGCGAAAAGATGGATGTGCGCAAGGTGAATGGCGGCGTCTTTCTGGGCCTCAACGGAATTGTTGTCAAAAGCCATGGCGGGGCGGATGCAGAGGGATTTGCTGCCGCCGTCGAGCTTGGATATGAAATGGCGCGCAGTCATCTGCTCGACAGAACGCGCGCCACCCTGGACCTCTATCACGCCCGCAAGCCGCAAGCGGCTGCCGGCGTTACAGCCGTGAATGAATAGGACGCTGTGATGACTAGATCCGTTGTGCGTGGCATTGGCTCCGCCCTGCCACGCCGCATCATGAAGAATGCGGAATTCGAGAAACTTGTCGACACAACCGATGAGTGGATCGTCCAGCGGACCGGCATCCGCCAGCGTCATATCGCGTCGGAAGATGAGACGACCGCATCGCTGGGAGAGGCGGCGGCACGCGCCGCTCTCGATAGCGCGGGACTGACGCCCGCCGACATCGACATGATCATTCTGGCCACCTCCACCCCCAACAATACTTTTCCGGCAACAGCCGTCGAAATCCAGGAGCGACTTGGCATGCCGGGCGGCTTCGCCTTCGACATGCAGGCCGTCTGCAGCGGCTTCGTCTATGCCATCACCACGGCCGATCTTTATATTCGTGGGGGCCAGGCAAAACGGATGCTGGTGATCGGCTCTGAAACCTTCTCGCGCATTCTCGACTGGAATGACCGCACGACCTGCGTTTTGTTCGGGGATGGAGCGGGTGCGGTGGTGCTGGAGGCCGAAGAGGGCGTTGCCGCGCTTGACCAGCGTGGGATCATTGCCGCTTCGCTGCGCTCTGACGGAAGCCAGCGTGACAAGCTTTACGTGGATGGCGGTCCCTCGACCACCTGCACGGTTGGTCATCTGCGGATGCAGGGCAGGGAAGTCTTCAAACACGCCGTCGGCATGATCACTGACGTGATTGAAGATGTCTTTGCCAAGGCCGGCATCACGGCCGACGACATTGACTGGTTCGTTCCGCACCAGGCCAACCGGCGGATCATCGACGCTTCGGCCAAAAAACTGGGCATAGCCGAAGACAAGGTCGTGGTGACGGTGGACCTGCATGGCAACACATCGGCGGCTTCTGTGCCTTTGGCGTTGTCAGTGGCTGTTGAACGCGGCCAGATCAAGAAGGGTGATCTCGTGCTTCTTGAGGCGATGGGCGGCGGTTTTACCTGGGGTGCGGTGCTGGTGCGCTGGTAGCGAACGTAAATCACGTGTATCGTCCTTGACCGTTGCAAAGCAATTTTTGTAACGTCAGCGCTGCGTATTGAAATCACATGCATTTTCAAGATCTGGATGGGTAGCCCTATGGGGGGAAAGACACTGACGCGTGCCGAGCTGGCTGAGGCCGTCTATCGGAAGGTCGGACTGTCGCGAACCGAATCCGCTCAGCTTGTCGAAATGGTTCTACAAGAAGTCTGCGATGCGGTGGTGCGCGGTGAAACGGTGAAGCTTTCTTCTTTCGCCACCTTTCAGGTGCGCGACAAGAACGAGCGCATCGGCCGCAATCCCAAGACCGGCGAAGAAGTGCCGATCTCTCCGCGTCGTGTGATGACTTTCAAGGCTTCGAATGTGCTTAAGGAGAAAATTCTGAAGGCACATCAGGCAAGGCGCATGCGCAAGAGCGCCTGAGCCGCATTTTTGGGATACGGCCCCGCTCTTATTTTTCCCCGGCCGGGAAGTGGTTTAGACTTCCGATTCGGTTGGGTGTTCTGACGCCCCAAGTACGATGTCGGCACGCCCGGTTTGAAAGAGCTGGCGCAGGACGCCGGCCTTCAGGAGATTGCGCGATCATGGACAAGAGCCCCGACGCCTTCCGCACCATCAGCGAAGCGGCTGAAGAACTCGACCTGCCGCAGCATGTTCTGCGCTTCTGGGAAACCCGGTTTTCTCAGATCAAGCCACTGAAGCGGGGCGGTGGTCGGCGCTATTACCGTCCGCAGGACATCGACCTGATCAAGGGTATTCGTCATATGCTCTACGACCAGGGATACACGATCAAAGGTGTTCAGAAGCTTCTGCGTGAAAACGGCAACCAGTTTGTCGTGGCCATTGGTCGCGGCGATGTGGCCGCTGTCGAAGCGATCGCTCAGAGTCACCAGGCCGAAGCCGAGAAGGCTGCCTCTGAAGAGGAGGTTTTGGTCGGCACGCCGAAAGCCAAGCCGAGCAAACGTTTTTTTGGTTTGGGCCGTGGCGAGCAGGATGGGCCTGTCCCTGCCGATGCCACGAGCCTTTCGCGCGACAACCGTGCGCTTCTTCAGGAGGCACTGTTCGATCTTCTGGAATGCAAGCGCCTGCTTGATCAGGTGCGGTAGCTTCTTTTCTCCATTCGCGGAGTCGGACGCGGAGAAAGTTGGCGCTGCACACGGCTTTTTGCTCCCGAGCGGTTTTTAGGCCTTGCGCGTGGGGAGAGGAAACTATATCCCTTGCGCCGGTTCGGAGCGTAGCGCAGCCCGGTAGCGCACTTGACTGGGGGTCAAGGGGTCGTGGGTTCGAATCCCGCCGCTCCGACCATTTTCCTTTACATCACAACAGTTTGCAGTCCACTTCTCCTTCCGTGGACTCATTGCTGATCTGTGCATTTGCCTGTTCGGCTTGGAACGTGTCCTGAGGCGCGTTGCTGCAGATCACAATCACACTGCTTTGTCAGACCCGATCACAGCCATGGACTTCGGTCGCGCCCTGGCTTTCCTCGTGTGGCACGAGCCCGAATGGGCGTTTTGTGCTAGGCTGGGCCGATAGACACCACTGCTGGAGCTGATTTTGATGAGAATCGCATGCCTTCCGCAGTTTGCACAGATCGCGTGCCTGTCAGCGTTCTGTTCGTTGGGCGCTTTATCCACCGTTTCAGCGGAGCCGGAGCGCATCGTCTTCGCGCATAAAAACTGGTCGGACCTTCGCGGCGTCCTCAACGTGTTCGAAGCTGCCAGAGCAGCGTGCCTTGCTCAACCAGTGACGAAGGATCTGCCTAAGCGACTGATGCCCGAAGGCTATCAGATCGTCTCATCGAGCCTGCATGCTCTCGGCTTTGAGACCGGCTCTGAAACGAAAGCGGTGGTGCTCTCCAGGACTGGGGATGAAGCACGCGACTTTGCCGAGGGGGCACCTCCTTATGTCGAACTGACATTCGCCACCGACGCGGCACCAAGCGGGGAATGCCGCGTAGCGTGGAGAAGGAAATGGGACTATTCGCAGGAAGTGGGCCGTATCATGGACAGCATGGCCGTGCTGTTCGATTCCTGGTTCTCCTACGCGCTCAAGGCTGTGCGTGTCTCACGGCCAGATGATGGCTTCACCGCGCAGGAGGAGCAGTACAGTCTTCTCAGTGAATGGGCTGTGCCTTGCTTCGGCGGCAAATGGTGTCGGGTGGGCGCGCTTCTGGAACTGCGGCGTGATGAGGGCGTTCATCTCACCATCACGCGAAGCGAAGAACCGGTGGGCTCGCAGGACGCCAATTAGGTCGGGAAAGAGGTTTGGCCTCTGGTCCCGAGACTCTTTTGCCGGTCTTGTGTCGACTTACAGGCGCCGCGCCATCCATTTCTGTTCCAACGCTATCATGCCCCAGAGGAGGCCGAGGAGCAGGTAGAAATGGCGCCAGTGGTCGGTATCGATCACGGTTCCCAGGGCCACATGACCAACGAAGACAATGTAGACGCAGATCAGATATGGCTGCCACGGTCGGCGACGGAACAGAATGCGGAAGCCCGCTGTCACCGTCCACAGGATCAACGTCAGATACGCCGCAAAACCCAGCCAGGAATAATCGAGCAACGCCTTGAGCCAGATATTGTGGGTGTCCTCACCGAGAATCTGGCCGAATTGCAGGGGCCCAATGCCGAGAGGGTGTTCGGTCGCCCACCCGAAACCAATTCCGAAACGGGCAAAGCGGCCAAGCCGGGCGCTGTCATAATCCTGCACGAGTTGCGCGCGCTGCGTAAAGAGGTCCGAGACCGCGGGAATTTGTAATGCAAGAATGAGAGCGAGTGCGATGCCGGCAACTGCAAGCAGCGCCGTTACGGCAATTCGCAGCCGTGCACTGGCTGTACCGGCATTGAGAAAGACGGCAAGAACGAGAAGACCTGCCGTCATGACAAGAAGGCCCCAGGCACCACGCGAAAAAGAGAAGAAGATGCCGCCCGTTATGATCAAGAGCAGCGGCGCGGAGAAAAGAGCGGTGCGTGCCGGAGCGGTCAGGATCAGGTAAAGCAGATATATTGCCGGCAGCGTAAGGAACGGGCCGAAGACGTTCGGATCTTCGAAGACACCCGCGGCCCGCCCGAACTTGGTGAACATCGCTGCGCCGGGAAAGGCGTTGAAATATCCCAAGATACCGAAGAGCGCCGTGGCTGCGGCAGCGGCCACCCAGGCGCGGAAGACAACCGAAAGGAGGTCGGACTCCGCCTCGATGATCGCTGCGAAGAATACGGATGTGAGCGCAAGGAAGAGAGACACCGCGATGTAAAGCGGAATCGTGCCGAGGTCTGCGAGCTGGGACAGTGAGATGAGACCGCCGATATTGAAAGCCACGAGCAACGCCAGAAGCGGCGCGATGCGTCGCGATATCCGCAAGCCCGCGAGTGCCCAGATCGCGATCAGGCCCACCATGTAGAGCTCATAGGGAGCGGGCTCACGAATAACGAATCCCGACAGGAAAACGCCAAGACCGATCGCCGCCAGTTTCATGAGCGAAACCAGCTTGGCATCTATGGCGGCGCGGGCAAGCCCGGGCGGCTCTCTATCGTAGGTGAGCAGGCTCAATAGGCGTTTTCCGTATTGAACAGGCTGATTGGCGTCAGGAACAGGATCTTCAGGTCGAGCCAGAGCGACCAGTTTTCGATGTAGTAGAGATCGTATTCCGTGCGTTTGCGGATTTTCTCATCCGAATCCACCTCACCACGCCAGCCATTGATCTGAGCCCAGCCGGTAACACCGGGCTTCACCTTGTGCCGGGCAAAGTAGCCATCAACGACTTCTTCATAGAGCCGATCGTGGGCCTGGGCGGCCAGAGCGTGAGGCCGCGGACCCACGAGGGACAGGCTGCCGAAAAGCGCATTGAAGAATTGCGGCAGTTCATCGATGGATGTCTTGCGGATAAAGCGGCCGACGCGAGTGACGCGAGGATCATTCTTTGTCACGGCGTTCTTCGCTGTCGGATCGCACTGATCCACATACATGGAGCGAAACTTCAACACCTCGATGGATTCATTGTTAAAGCCGTGACGCTTTTGCCTGAACAGCACAGGCCCCTTGCTGTCGAGCTTGATGGCCATGGCAGTGGCGATCATGATCGGCGAGAAAACAAGAATGCCGAGCAGGCTGAAAACGATATCGAAGCCTCTCTTGGCGACCGAATCCCAGTCGTTGATGGGGCGGTCGAAAATATCCAGCATCGGCACCGAGCCGATATAGGAGTAGGCGCGCGGGCGAAACCGCAGATGGTTTGCATGAGCCGAGAGCCGGATGTCGACCGGCAGAACCCAGAGTTTTGACAGAAGCGACAGCACACGCTTCTCCGCCGAAATCGGCAATGCCACAATCAGCATGTCGATGCGGGCAATGCGGGTGAACTCAACGAGTTCGGTGATCGTGCCGAGCTTCGGATAGCCGGCAACAACGGGCGGTGAACGCAGGTCGTCGCGATCGTCGAACAGCCCGCAAATGCGGATGTCATTGTAGGGCTGTTGCTCGATGGAGCGGATAAGTTGTTCGGCATTGGCGCCCCCGCCGACGATAACCGCGCGCCGTTCGATCGTTCCATTGCGCGCCCAACGGCGCAGGAGCTGCGACATGGTGATGCGCAGGACCAGAAGTGCTGTGAAACCACAGATAAACCAGGATCCGAGCCAGAATCGCGAAAAACTATCGGAGATTTTCAGGAAGAAGCCTGTCAAAGCCAGCGCCGCGAATGTCGCCATCCAGGCAATGAAAACCCGTCCCATAGCGCCGGTGGGGTTGCGCAGTGCGCGCATCTGGTAGCCACCGGTAAATTCGCACAGAACCACCATGAGAAGGGAACCCGCCCCGATAACGGTCATGTAGTGCCAGAAGAGCAGTGGCGAAAAGCCCACGTAAATCGCATAGAGAACAAAGCCGGTCGCAAGCAACATCGTCAGTTCGACCAGGCGCATGACACCCAGAACCATGACTGGTGACATGGTTTCGCGCTTGTATTGTTGTGCGACCTGCCAGGCGATGGGGTTGAGCTTGCTCTGCTCATCACCGGCCTTCAGCATGCCCGATTGTTTCGGCGCCTTCGAAATCTGAAGCCGTTTCGGGTCAATCTGGTTCATGAACTGGCAATGCCCCCTGACGTTTGCGACCCTACGTTAGGAGCCAGGGGCTAAGAATATGTTTCAGGCGCGGTGGGGCCGAAACTGCTCGTAATTGTGCTTAACGTTTGGTGTCCAAGCTGGCCCGGTATGCCTTCTCGATGGTGGCGGCCATGACGTCAGCACCGAAGCGCATCCGCAGATCGACCGTTCCCGGCATCAGCGCCCGGAACGCTTTTTCGTCGGCCAGCGCCATCTGCATTTTTTGGGCTATTGCCTCGGCGTCGGGCCAGGTGAGGGCAGGGGAATCCTCCCCGAGAATTTCGGGAATCCCGCCGACTGCGCTGGCGATCAGCGTGCGTCCGGCAGCCAGTGCCTCCAACACGATATAGGGCATGGCTTCGGCGCGTGAGGGAACAACCATCATTCTGGCCAGCGAAAACGCCTCGCGCGCAGGCCTCGCTGGCAGGAAGCGAATGCGATCACCGAAACCGAGCTGAACCGCTTGACCCTTGTAACGATCAAGGCCGTCGCCATCACCGACCATTACGGCGTTGAGCTTGCGGTCCAGTGAATTCTCCGTCAGTGCCAATGCGTCGATGAAAAGATCCGGCCCCTTGAGGTCACGCATCATACCGATATAGAGAAAATCGGCGGCGTCAGAGAGGGTTTGAACAGGCTCGAACTCGTCTGCGGTCAGCCCGTTGTAGACCAGTGTGCAGGGTGCGCGCGGCACACCGACCTTTTGCTCGAATGTACGTCGCTCATACTCCGACACGAATAGAATGTGGTCGGTCAGTCGATCCATCATTCGTTCGATTGAAAAGAAAAAACGACCTGTGGCGGTCTCCGCTGCATAATGCAGGCTTCCCCCGTGCGGAGAATAGATCCGCGCAGGCCTTTGGCCTGACATTCGCATCAGCGTGCCGAACACACGTGCATAGACTCCCCCCTTGGCTCCATGCCCGTGCAGCACGTCGGGGCGCATTTCTCGCACGACGCCATACGCACGTCGCGCGGCCGTAAGATCCCCCAGTCCGATATGGCGCTGCATGGGAGTGCGCTTTACCCCCAGCGAGAGGCGCGGCTCAAGCTCGGCAATGAGACTTGCTTCATAGCTTCCACCCGTGGTGGAGTCGCAGATAATTCCGACCTCATGGCCAGCAGAACGCTGCGCATCGCAAAGATCGCGAACGTGGCGAAATATTCCGCCAACGGGGGAACGAAAGCAGTGAACGATCCTCAGTTTTTCGCGAGAGGGCAAGGCCTCGTTCCTTGTTGGTGGATACGCGTCAGAACAGGCGTTCGCGGACATAGACCGTGTCACCGGGAAGAAGCGGATCGGAGGTGACGACACGTCCGGTCAAGACCTTGCCGTTGATGTCACGCGTTATGTCGACATTGCCCTGATTGGCGCGCGCGCTGAAACCGCCGGCTGCAGCGACAGCCTTTTGAACCGTCATCCCCGGGACATAAGAGTATTGGCCTGGAGAGCCCACTTCACCCATTACGAATATCGGGCGGTATCGATCGATCTCGACCGATACATCGGGATCGCGCAGATAGCCCTGTCTCAGCATGCTGGCAATCGACTGCTCCACCTGTTTGGAGGTCTTGCCACGCGCAGGAACCGAGCCAATGAGCGGGAAGGCGATGTAACCCGCCTGGTCAACATTGTAGGTGTTGGTAAGATTGTCCTGGTCAAAAACAGTCACCCGCAGTGAATCTCCCGCGTCGAGCACGTAGGGCTGATAGAGCGCTTCGTGGAAAGCCGCAGGCGCAGGGCGGTACCCTGAACAGCCCGCCGCAAGAACGAGTGCTGCCAGCACAGGGAGGAGTTTGGCTGTTTTCATCATGACCGACTGCAAACCTCTGACGTCATCCAGTCCCGCCTCGCAGCCGCTTTCGAGAGGGCGGCCAGAGCAGGTACCATGCTCGTTTTATCCATCCGTTAGGGTTAATGTCGGGTAAAGCCGCGGCTTATGTCTCAATAACGGGCATGTGGTTTTTCCTCCAACGGCCAACGTGAAGCTTTAACCGGCTGGTTACTATGCCCGTTTACCTTGGCTGCGAGCAGATTGGGAGCCAACTGGATGAAGAGCGATCAGATCGCGCATGGTGACGTGGATGTCGACCTCGGTCAGCTGTTTGCCGGTGTTCGGCGTAAATGGCCACGCATTCTCTTCGCCGCGCTTGTCATCACGGGACTGGTTTTTGCCGTCACCTACACCGTCACACCACAATATCGAGCCCAGACGCGGCTGCTGATCGAGACCCGCGAATCCGTCTACACCCGCCCGCAGGGCGTTAATGACGGGGACCGCCCGATCCTCGACGGGGAAGGCGTGGCAAGCCAGGTCGAACTGATCACATCCACTGAGATCCTCACGAGTGTGGCGGAGAAGTACAATCTCGCCAATCGGGGAGAGTTTGCCGGCGGCGGCGGCTCTTTCCTGTCCGGCCTGCTTGTGATGGCGGGTCTGAAGAGCGCTCCTGTCGAAGGGACACAGGAAGAAAAGGTTCTGCGCGCGTTCCGGGAGCGCCTCACCGTCTACCGTGTGGAGAATTCGCGCGTAATCGTTATTGAATTTTCTTCCGAGGATCCAAAGCTTGCGGCTGAAATTCCAAACGCCGTGGCCGACGCCTATGTCGCGATGCAAAGCGAGGCGAAATTTCAATCGAACACCAGTGCAACGCAGTGGCTTGAACCGGAAATCGAAGATCTCCGTGAGCGTGTGAAGGAAGCCGAAGCCCGTGTGGCCGAATACCGCGCGCAGTCTGACCTTTTGCTTGGTCAGAACAACACCGTTCTGGCCACGCAGCAGCTTGCCGAACTGTCGAGCGAGCTGTCTCGCACTCGCGCCAATCGCTCAGCAGCGACGGCCCAGGCCGAGTCCGTGCGTAGCGCGCTGCAAAGCGGTGCCGCCGTGGAAACTCTGCCAGAAGTCATGGCATCGCCCCTCATTCAGCGCTTGCGTGAACGCCAGGTGGAACTCAACGCACAGATCGCCGATCTTTCGACAACGCTCCTTGGCAATCATCCACGGATCCGCGCTCTGCGTTCACAGCTCGCAGATCTCGATACACAGATCAGGAGCGAAGCCAACAAGGTGCTCGCCGGCTTCGAGGCCGAAGCCGCGACTGCCCAACGGCGCGAAGAAGAATTGACGGCGGAACTCAACCGCCTGAAAGCCGCATCAGCGATTGCAGAAGAAGAACAGGTCGAACTGCGCGCTTTGGAGCGGGAAGCAGCCGCCCAGCGCGAATTGCTGGAATCCTATCTGACGCGCTATCGCGAAGCGGCCTCTCGCAGCGACCGCAACTATCTGCCTGCGGATGTGCGCATCTTCTCGCGTGCCATCACACCAAGCGAGCCATATTTTCCCAAGATCATGCCAATCACTGTGGCCGCCTTTGTTGCCTCGCTCCTGATCATGGCCATCATCACGCTGCTGCAGGAACTGTTCAGCGGTTGTGCCATGCGTCCGACCGCCGGTGTTGCCGCTCCGGTGCCCGCGACCGCACGGATGCCGCGTGCTGAGCCCTTGGTTGATGTCGGGGTCCCCATTTCCGGGGTTGGGACATCCGTTCCTGCACGGAAAATGGTCTCGGCCCCCATTCCTGAGCCGGAGGAACAGCGTGAGCTGGCACCCGTGGCACGCTTCGGTGAAATCAACATCGAGCAGGCATCTGAACGGCTTGTGACCGGGGGCGCCACCCGCGCCCTCTTCATCTCGCCGGAGGGTGACGAAGCCGCTGCGGCATCGGTTCTGGTCGCGCGGGATGTGGGCGATTCCGGCCTGCGCGTTCTGCTTCTCGATCTGACCGCATCGGGTGCAGCCTCTCTGCCCATGCTCGAAAGCACAGCCTATGCCGGCATCACCAACCTTCTCGCCTCCGAAGCGCAGTTTGCCGATGTAATCCACAATGACCTCTTTTCGGAGTGTCATATCATTCCCGTCGGCACGGCTGACCCGCAACGCGCCATGCGTGCGGCGGACCGGCTGCCCATCATTATGGAGTCTTTGTCGGCTGCGTATGATGTGGTGATTGTCGAATGCGGTCCGACGGATGCGCAGGCAATCCGTCGTCTTCTCTCCTCTGATACGGAAGTGCTTGTCAGCATGATCGATCCGGAAGAGGGGGAACTCGTTCTGGAAATGCTTGACGAGCTCCGGGACAGCGGTGTCGACGCACCGATACTCGTTTCGCCTGTTGGCTACAGCATGCCGCCGGCGCCGCCTGGACGTGACGCGGCCTGATCTCCGAGGCTCAGCTCAGCCATGCGCTGAGCCGAGCCGGCGACGCAAGGCCTTCGCAACGCGCCACAGACGCGGATCGTTGTTGATCACATGTTTGGCGCGCGCGGCGGCAGACAACCCAAAAGCCAGAATGCGGCCTTTTCCGGTGAGCGGCACGAATGTGTCGAACTGGATGGTTTCCACATCGCACCACAGGCGTTTGTAATATTCGTCGCCAACGCTGAAATCATAGATTTTTAGCCCTTCCGAGCACGCTTCCTCGATGTTCTGGTAGAAGAGAAAACGGCCAGGGCTCGCATCAGTCAAATCATCATCCGCGATGGAGCTAAACTCGCAAATCAGGCGATCTCCAATCCGGCTTGAACCTGTCACGGCACGAAGCTTCCCCGCCACTTCAAGCCCGTGAAGCACAAAGTTCGTCTCCTTTGTTTCAGCCGCGTCACCGAACAATGTGCGAAATGCGTTCTTCACCGCATCAGGTGCAAAAACATCCTGAATACCCATCTGGGAAAACCGGTGCGCCTTCATGTCGAAGAAGGCGTTCAGCATCTCTTCGGCTTCGGCGCGCGACCGTGCGAGACGGCGCTCGACCTTCCCGGCTGCCTCCAGCTTGCGGGCCTGCGAACGATGCTGCTTTCGCTTCCGTTTGCCGCTGGAGCGCGCGAGCACGGCGTCAAAACCACCGTCGAGATTGACCGCAAGCGAGACATTGGGACTGTCACCATGCGGCCAGCCCAGCAGGGGGTTTTCCTGACCATTGCACTGGCGCAGTTGCCGTTCGAGAACCAGCGCGTCAATCTCTGGCCGGGCCTGCCGGATGCCATCGCGAAGTTTGGTTAGATACGTTTCGGGAAGACCATCACGCACCCGCAAGTCCAATGCCGGGAAATTGCCGTTGGCGTGCCGGTTGCTGATAAATCGGGCGATCCGGAAGCGGCCTTGTTCAACGACTTCCAGCGCCAGGCTCATGAGATGCGCCTGTCCGTCGCAAAGGCGCACAATGATCGATGGATGAGGTGCGTGTCTGGTCCAGGCGGACACCCAGTCGGGGCTCTGGGCGGGCATGAAGCCGGCCTCGGCACAGTCCTCACGATAGCGCTGCAGAGCCACAGCATCGGCATCGCAAACATCGACGCTGAGACTGTTCTCGCCGCTTACGCCGGCGGGAGAAACGCGTTCTGGCTGGTTAGACAACGTCATCTTCCATCGCAGTCATCGAAGCCGCCCCTTCCGGCAGCGCCGATTCCTTTTAGCGACAAAAGGTGAAAGAATGATCGACGGATCAGGCGTCGGGCTGGGGCTTGCCGATCATCCAGCGGATGATGAACATCGCCGGGATGATCCACAGGAGGCCTGTCAGGAAGAAATAGGCCAGGTGAACGAGGGGGCCGGATTCAGCCAATTGGGCGACAGCGATCGCGGTCGACAGGATGGCGTAGATGGCCACAAGCGCCACAAGCGCGACCATGCCAATGAATTTGCGCAGACGTACGGGCATGAAAAACACCTTTTGTGTGCTTCATAGAGCGCGGGGAGAGGCGATGCAATCACGCAGCGTCCCCAGCGCGACGGCTTGTCGCGCAGGTGCCACTTCGGCTTGCAAGTCGGAGGGCTTTGGTTCACCAACAGTCAACTTCCGGAATGACGATGGCTGACGCTGTGGATATGACCGCTTCCAATGCTGTAAGGGCAGATGTCTCGCAGGAGACCCTTCTGCGCAACCGCAAATTCGTGCGCTTCTGGCTTTACTTCGTGCTTTTGACCTTGTTCGCCCTGGTGATCGTCGGGGGGGCGACGCGGCTCACGGAATCAGGCCTCTCTATTACTGAGTGGAAGCCCATTCACGGCGTCATCCCGCCGCTGAGTGAGGCCGAATGGCAGGAGGAACTGGAGAAGTACCGCCAGATTCCCGAATACCAGCAGGTCAACAAGGGTATGAGCCTTGATGCGTTCAAAACCATCTTCTGGTGGGAGTGGGCGCACCGGCTTCTCGCCCGCGGTGTCGGATTCGTGTTTGCACTTCCGCTCGCCTTTTTCTGGCTTACGGGCCGCCTTGAGAGCAGCGTGAAACCGAAGCTTCTGGGCATACTGGCACTGGGGGGGCTGCAGGGCGCGGTCGGCTGGTGGATGGTCGCTTCCGGGCTTGTCGATCGGGTCGATGTGAGCCAGTATCGGCTTGCCACGCACCTCACCATCGCCTGTCTGATCTTCGCTGCCACCGCTCTCGTTGCACGCGGCCTTGCACCGCATTCAACCGGCAAGGCCGAAGAAGGTGTTCGCCGCTTCGCCGGCTGGATGGTGATTGCGGTTCTGTTCCAGATCTATCTCGGCGGCCTCGTGGCCGGCCTGCGCGCCGGGATGACCTACAACACCTGGCCGCTGATGGATGGTGCGTTGATCCCAGGAGGGCTGTTTGCACAGACGCCGGCCTGGATCAATTTCTTCGAGAACCCGAAAATGGTGCAATTCGTGCACAGGCTCGGTGCCTATGCGCTTCTGATCCTTGCCGTTTGGCAGATCGTGTTCGTGATGCGCCGGGAGCCCGGAACGCCACATGCGCGCCGCACCATCCTTTTCGGGGTTCTCGTGTTGGCTCAGGCGACCGTTGGGATAATGACTCTCATCATGGTCGTGCCCATTGATGTGGCGCTTACCCATCAGGGTATGGCGCTTGTCGTGCTCTTCTTCGCCTGCGCTCACTGGCGTGCGACCAAGGGGCCTTATCCTCTGCCTGAGCGGTCACGCCACAGCCGTGACGAGGACGAGGTCTACGCCGCTGTATAATTTCAGGCAAATCACCAAAGAAAAAAGGCGCGTCCTTCAGAGCGCGCCTTCATTTTTTTCCTGAGACGAAGCTCAGAGCCCCTCCAGCATCAGGTCCATGTTCTGAACCGCCGCCCCTGACGCGCCCTTGCCGAGATTGTCGTAGACAGCAATGAGGAGCGCCTGCGCGCGGGCGTCATTGGTGAAGACATGAAGCGTCATCGCGTTTGTGTCGTTGTGGACCTCGGGATCGATGTCCGGCGTCCGTTCGATCGCCGCGAGCGGCGCAACCTTCACCACGCCATTCTCTATCGAGCCGAAGTGATCCGCGAGTACCGCGTGTAGCTCGGCGCCGGAGGGCACACGGTCGAGTTTACCAAGCTGCAGGGGCAGGGCGGTCAGCATACCCTGTGCAAAATTTCCGACCGCCGGTTGCATCAGCGGTGTGCCTGCAAGCCCTGCATAGGTTTGCAGCTCTGGCAGGTGCTTGTGGTTGAGCGTGAGCCCGTAAGGCATGAAATTCGGTGCTTCACCGCCCTTGGCCTCGTACTCTTCAATCATGGTCCGGCCGCCGCCCGAATATCCCGAAATACCGTTGACGGTGACCGGCAAATCGGCGGGCAGAAGCCCTGCGCCGATCAGCGGACGCAGAAAGGCAATGGAGCCCTGCGGCCAACAGCCCGGATTGGCAACACGTTTTGCATTGCGAATTGCATCGCTCTGCGTCTTGTCCATCTCGGCGAAACCATAGGTCCAGCCCTCCGCGACGCGATGGGCTGTGGAGGCGTCGATCACGCGCGTCGTGTCATTCTCGATCAGAGAAACGCTTTCGCGCGCGGCGTCGTCCGGCAGACACAGGATGGCGATATCGGCGGCGTTGAGAAATTCTGCACGTGCTGCCGGATCCTTGCGCTTGTCGGCGGGGATGGAGATCACTTCGATGTCGCGGCGCTCGGCCAGCCGCGTCCTGATCTGCAGGCCGGTGGTGCCGTGTTCGCCGTCGATGAAGATTTTCGCCGTCATTATGTCAATCCTGGAAAAGAGTCGTATTTCAACTGGTTGCACGCATGTTCGGAATCAATCCGTAAAGCGCCTGAATCGATGCTTCAGCTCTTATCGTCGCTTTCGCGCCGCGAGAAGGCCGAGATAGTGCATGGCGATGGTCGCACCGGCGATGGCCGTCACATCGGCGTGGTCATAGGCAGGAGCAACCTCAACGATGTCCGCACCGACGACCTCCAGCGCGCCGAGCTGGCGCAACACCGACAGCATCTTGGCGCTGGAAGGGCCGCCGGCCACCGGCGTTCCGGTGCCCGGTGCAAAGGCCGGGTCGAGGCAGTCGATGTCGAAGGTGATATAGGCGGGGCGGGTGCCCACACGGGCAAGAATGGCCTCGGCGATCTCCCCGGCCTTCATCTCTTCCACGTCATAGCCATGCAGGATCGCGATGCCGCAATCCTCCGGCGCGTGGGTGCGGATACCGACCTGGATGGAGGCGGCCGGATCGATGACCCGATCGCGCACCGCGCGGCCAACGAAGGAGCCATGGTCGATCCGCTTGCCGTCGTCGTACCAGGTGTCCTGATGCGCGTCGAACTGAACGAGGGCGAGGGGGCCGTATTTTGCCGCATGGGCCTTCAGGAGGGGCCACGTGACAAAATGGTCGCCACCCAGCGACAGTAGAAACACATCGGATTTGAGAATCTTTGCCGCTTCGCGTTCGATGGTCGCCGGCGTCTTCTGGTGGTTGCCGTAATCGAGCAGGCAGTCGCCGTAATCAATGACGGACAATCCTTCGAACAGATCCGCGCCGAACGGATATTGAGGATCGTTGTCGAAGATCGCCGAGGCACGGCGGATCGCCTGCGGACCGAAGCGCGCGCCCGGCCGGTTGGAGACGGCTGCATCGAACGGGATGCCCCAGACCACGGCGTCGGCACCTTTCAGCGATTTGGTGAATTTGCGGCGCATAAAGGAGAGCGCCCCCGCATAGGTGGGGGCGCTGGCCGCACCGGTGAGGCTGCGGGCGGTGAAAGCGTGGTCGATCGAATTCGACGGCATGGCGCTCCTCCTGTGTTGATCCAGATGGGTAGGGGGAAGCCAGAATCTGCGCAAGAAAAAAGCGGACCCGAGGGCCCGCTTTTTCGTGTCTGGCAGTTCTGGAAGCTTAGCGCTTGGAGAACTGGAACGAGCGGCGAGCCTTGGCGCGGCCGTACTTCTTACGCTCGACCACGCGGCTGTCGCGGGTCAGGAAGCCACCCTTCTTGAGTACGCCGCGCAGCGTCGGCTCATAATGGGTCAGCGCCTTGGAGATGCCGTGACGAACGGCGCCGGCCTGGCCGGACAGCCCGCCGCCAACGACGGTTGCGACGATGTCGTACTGGCCGTTGCGGTCGGCAGCGACGATCGGCTGCTGCAGGATCATCTGCAGGACCGGGCGTGCGAAATATGCCTGGAACTCCTTGCCGTTGACGGTGATCTTGCCGGAGCCCGGCTTGACCCACACGCGGGCGATGGCGTTCTTGCGCTTGCCGGTGGCATAAGCGCGGCCCTGGGCGTCCAGCTTCTGCACATGGACCGGAGCTTCCTGCTCGGTGGTCTGCGCAGCCGTTGCCGCACCCAGCTCTTCGAGGGAATTGATTTCGGCCATTACTGGGCCCTCACATTCTTCTTGCTCATGGCGGCGACGTCGAGCGTCTCCGGGTTCTGGGCGGCGTGCGGATGCTCGGCGCCGGCGTAGACGCGCAGATTCTTCATCTGGCGACGGCCAAGCGGTCCACGCGGGATCATGCGCTCAACAGCCTTCTCCAGCAGACGCTCGGGGAAACGGCCTTCGAGCAGCTGGCGCGCGGTGCGCTCCTTGATGCCGCCGGGGTGACCCGTGTGCCAGTAGTATTTCTTGTCGGTGTATTTCTTGCCGGTCAGCACAACCTTGTCGGCATTGATGATGATGACATTGTCGCCATCGTCAACATGCGGGGTGAAGGTTGGCTTGTGCTTGCCGCGGAGACGGTTGGCGACGATGGAAGCGAGACGGCCGACGACAACGCCTTCGGCGTCGATCAGGATCCACTTCTTCGTCACTTCCGCAGGCTTCTGCGAAAAGGTTTTCATGGGTCTTTTTCCATTTTCATGAACCCGGCCATGAGGCTGGGCGTTTCTTGTTGCTTGTGTTTGAGAGGTGATGTTTCACGAAGGAAACAGTCATCACAAACCTATGCATCACGAGTTCACGATGCAGCGGTGATTTCCTATACAGCGTTCGGCATGTCGTCAAGTTGATTTTCTCGACGAGTTCCCAAAAAAATGCAATAAAAACAATGAATTAAAAATACGGTATTATAATACCATATTAAAACGAGCGCTTCGGCAAGGGTTTTCCCGGCAAAGCCGATCAATCTGCGGGCGGAATTGAATAGGTGCCGGTGGCATGGGCGACGATATCTTCGCTGTCACCCGCGATCAGTTCGGCCTCAAAAACCATCAGGCGCCGCCCCAGCTTCAGGATACGACAGCGGCCATCCACGGTACCCGCGCCTGCCTTGCGCATGAAGTTTATGCTGAGATTGGTGGTGACGGTGAGGGCTCTGCGTCCGATATGGGAAAGGGCGCAGACATAGCCGCCAATGTCGGCCAGGGCGAAGAGCGAGGGACCGGAAACCGTATCGCCGGGGCGCAGGTGCTGGTATCCGGCTTCCAGCCGGACCGTACAGCGTCCCGGAGAGATGCTGAGGGCGCGATAATCGGGAACCTCTCCGCTGCAGGCTTGCGGAAACACTTCTCGAAGATATGAATTGACTTCTTCGGCGTTCATCACCGGCTGGAACGTTCGTCCACCGCTGCGGGCATCCATCAACCTTGTCCTCCCCATTTTGTCCGACTGGCGCTTTGCGAAGGCAACCAATCGATGAGAGAATTGCCGGATTGCCGGAGCAACACAAGCGGCACTAAGGTGGCAGCGGATCTCACACAGGGAGGAAGACCATGGCCGAAGCGGCTGCAGTTCAGGAGAGGATACAGGCACCAGTCGCTGTGAGCGAGGCTGACGGCATCCTGCAGCTGACGCTCGCCAGCCCGCCGGCCAATGCGCTTTCGATCGCCATGATGGAGGCGCTGAAAGGTGCTCTTGAACGCGCCCGCGACGATGAAGCGATACGGGTCATAGTTCTGCGCTCCGAAGGCAAGGTGTTTTGTGCTGGTCATGATCTGAAGGAAATGACGGCGCATCGCGCCGACGCGGACCGGGGCAGGGCGTTCTTCGAAAAGACCATGCTGTTGTGCTCCAGCCTGATGCAGACCATCGTGCGCCATCCAAAGCCTGTTATTGCCGAGGTGAGCGGGGTGGCCACCGCCGCCGGCTGCCAGCTTGTCGCCTCGTGCGATCTGGCGGTGGCCAGTGAGTCGGCGCGGTTTGCAACGCCCGGCGTCAATATCGGTCTGTTCTGTTCGACGCCCATGGTCGCCCTGTCACGCAACGTTTCGCGCAAACACGCCATGGAAATGCTGCTGACGGGAGAGATGATCGACGCGCAGACGGCACTTTCCTTCGGCCTCATCAACCGCGTGGTGCCGCAGGAAGCCTTGAATCAGACTGCGATGAGTTTTGCACAAACCATTGCTTCCAAATCACCTTTGACGCTCAAGGTCGGCAAGGAGGCGTTTTACGCCCAGGCCGAAATGGAGCTCTCGCAGGCCTATGACTACACGGTGCGGGTGATGGTGGAGAACATGATGGCGCGGGATGCCGAGGAAGGCATCGGTGCCTTTATCGAAAAACGCACGCCGGAATGGCAGGGCAGATAAGAAAAGCCTGCCGCTTACGGCAGGCAATCCGCGTTTGCGGGTGCCCCAAGGTTCTTCGTCAGTCGTCGGTCCAGCAGATATGGACGGGGCATGCATTCGTATCGAATGCGGGGACGCGGCGGACCTTCAGCGTGTTGAATGCGACCGGGCATTCGTCGAGATTCGCTACAAACCGATCATAACGCTGAATGGGACCTCCGTTTCTGGATGGGTAGCGCAGAATGATGGACCCGTGTTTCCGAATGGACTCCTGGATTTGCTGACAGGTCAGTCCAGTGGCCCATGTATTGTGGTTCGGCAACAGCAAGACCGAACCCAGGATTGTGACCAAAAGTTTGTGCATAGCTTCCCTTTCCGAACAACGTTGCAAGTCACGCTGCCATCCCGGTGAAAATGGCTCACCGTTGAGGCGCGGGGGAAGCAATGCCTGAGGTCAGTTGAGGGAAAAAGTTTATATAAGCACAAATAAATAAAGGATTTTTTCTGTTCTTACATATACCGGTTTCTTCGCGCAAGCGATTGGGGTGTGGCCCCAATCCGCTTTGCAAGATACGGGACAATTCAGTCGGAACGAAACCAGTCAGTTGGAACGAATCCAGGGACGCCGGAAGAGTCGCTCCCTCATCTCCGGTTTGCAGCGGAGCACAGGACAGGAGTCGCGGTCCGCTGTGGGTATCGTATCCCGTGCACCGATATGCCCCACGGGACAAAGCCTTTCATGGGACACGTAACGGTCATAGCGCGGCAGGTTCGGGTTGTTCCGCGACTGGTAGCGCATGATGGCAGCACCTTCCGCCGCGATCCTCGCTTGCACCTCGGCGCAGCTCATGGCAGTTGACGTGTAACGGGATATGGCTTCGGCCGGGCTTGCGGCGACCATCGCTCCGATGGCGAGTATTGCGTATCTCAACATTTTCTACCCCTGGTGTACTGTTGTTTGGGATGAGCAGACACCTATCATGAACTGTGTTTGCGCCAACAATGCGGTGGGTGGAGTTTTCGAGATTGACCTGGTGTGAAAGGACAATCGAAGTGAAAAACTGCACCGACAAAGCGAACTCCGGGAGCGACGATGAACCACGACAAATATGATGACGCCTACATCTCCGGTATTTTGAACACCGTGAAAACGGTCGCTATCGTCGGCGCGTCGGCCAATGAGGTTCGACCGAGCTTCTTCGTCACCAAATATCTGATCGACAAAGGGTACACCGTATTTCCTGTCAATCCTGGGCAGGCAGGCAAGGAGATTGCCGGCCGGCCGGTGGTGGCGCATCTTGCCGATTTGTCGGAACCCGTCGACATGGTGGATATATTCCGCCCCTCCGCTGCCATTCCCGGCGTGACTGATGAGATCCTGGCGATGGATCCGCTCCCGAAGGTTGTGTGGATGCAGCTCACCGTGCGCGATGACGCCTCGGCCCAAAGACTGGAAGAAAAGGGCATCCAAGTGGTGATGGACCGCTGTCCGAAGATTGAATATGCCCGGCTTTCACGCGAAATCGGCTGGAATGGCGTCAACAGCAGGGTCATCTCCTCAAAAAAGCCGATCATGCGTAAAGGTTTTCAGAGTTTCGGCATCCGGCAACGCTGATTTTCCAAGCTTGGGCTGCCGGCGGGGACAAAACGCCTTTTCCTGCGTGGTCTCGCTCTGTATTGATGCACAAAACGAACAGGTATTTCTGGAGGAAGAGTCATGAGTGAGCGTACGCCCGGTTTCGACACACTGGCAGTGCATGCGGGGGCACAACCCGATCCGGCAACTGGCGCGCGCGCCACGCCGATCTACCAGACAACCTCCTATGTCTTCGACGATGCGGACCATGCCGCCTCGCTGTTCGGCCTGAAGGCCTTCGGCAACATCTACACCCGTATCATGAACCCGACGCAGGCCGTGCTGGAAGAGCGCGTGGCCGCACTTGAGGGCGGCACGGCAGCTCTTGCCACGGCGTCCGGCCATGCCGCTCAGCTTCTCACCTTTCACACGATCATGAAGCCTGGCGCGAATTTCATCGCTGCCAAGAAACTTTATGGCGGCTCGATCAATCAATTCGGCCACGCCTTCAAGAATTTCGACTGGCATGTGCGCTGGGCCGATCCGGAGAACCTGGACAGCTTCGAAAGCCAGATCGACGACAATACGCAGGCGATCTTCGTGGAAAGTCTTGCCAATCCCGGCGGAACATTCGTGGATCTGGAAAAGATCGGCGACATCGCCCGCAAGCATGGCCTTCCCTTCATCGTCGACAACACGATGGCCTCGCCATATCTGCTGCGCCCGATCGAGCATGGCGCCGATATCGTGCTGCACTCGCTGACCAAGTTCATGGGCGGCCACGGCAATTCAGTCGGCGGCGTTCTGGTCGATGGCGGAACGTTCGACTGGTCGAAATCGGGCAAATACCCGATGCTCTCCGAGCCGCGCCCCGAATATGGTGGGATGGTGCTGCACGAGACCTTCGGCAATTTCGCTTTCGCCATTGCTGCCCGCGTGCTTGGCCTGCGCGATTTCGGCCCGGCCATCTCGCCCTTCAATGCATTTCAGATTCTCACCGGTATTGAGACGCTGGCGCTTCGCATGCAGCGCCACAGCGACAATGCGCTCAAGGTGGCCGAATGGCTGAAGGGGCACGACAAGGTGTCCTGGGTTTCCTATCCAGGCCTGCCCGACGATCCCAATCACGGCCTCATGAAGAAATACTCCCCCAAGGGCGCGGGCGCGGTCTTCACCTTTGGCCTGAAGGACGGTTTCGATGCGGGTGTGAAGGTGGTGGAGAGCGTGGAGCTCTTCTCGCATCTGGCCAATATCGGCGACACGAAGTCCCTGATCATTCATCCGGCGTCCACCACGCATCGCCAGCTTTCCGATGAGCAAAAGGCTGCAGCTGGTGCAGGCGTCGATGTGATCCGCCTGTCGATCGGTATCGAGGATGCGGAAGACATCATTGCCGATCTGGAGCAGGCGCTGGCCCAGATCTGATCGAGCTAGCTTCTGAGAAATCGGAACGGCGCGGGCTTTCGGTCCGCGCCGTTTTATTTTTGCGGGATGGGCAGGGCCCCTCCGTCTTCACGGTGTGCATGGAAAAGTTTGAACGAATGTCCTCCACCATCGGTAGTTCCAGCAGGACGTTGCTTAAAAGAACCTTGTAGGCGGCCAGATCCGGCACCACGATTTCAGCAATGAAATCCGGCGCGCCGGATGCCATGTGGCAAGCCACCACCTCGGGGATGGCTTCAAGGGCCTTCTGGAGTCCGTCAGCGTTTGCCCGGTTGTGGCGGTTGACCTTGATCTCGGTGAAAACGGTGAGGCCGAGCGATACGGAACGGCGATTGATGATGGCGCGGTAGCCACGGATCACGCCCTCGCGCTCCAGCCGTTTTACACGCCTCAGACACGGCGAGGGCGAGAGGCCCACAAGGTCTGCAAGTTCGACATTTGTTTAACGCCCGTCCGCCTGCAGCGCGCTCAGAATTCGTAGATCGATAGAATCCATTGATATTGGCATGTGTAAGCCATTTTGATTTTCCTGTTGGCAGTTTATGCCAAATTTGAGCGCTAAAGAAGATTATATCGCAAGGACATGTGAGGCCCGTCGGAGCCAATATGCGCGCACTTCAGGAGTGCTACCCATGTCCACGCAGCTTTGGCTCGCCTTCATCCTGGCATCATTGCCTGTGCATTTTTCTCCCGGACCCAACAATACTCTCGCGCTTTCGCGGACCATTCGAATGGGCTATTGGACGGGCCATCCGGGCTCGCTTGGCCGCTATCCGGCCTATCTGCTTATCTTCCTTGCTGCCGGCTGCTATTGCCTCTTCGGCGCCGGACTGGGGCGTGCGGCAAACGGGAAAGGAATTCTCTCCTGGGTCACCCGTGGTCTGGGGGCAGTGCTGATTGGCTTCAGTGTATTGCTCGCGGCAACATAGTGCACGGTCTCACTGCGCGCAGAGCCGTAGCTGCGTATTCCGTCAAAGGAGCTCCTCAACCACATTTCCGGTTCTGTGGAGGTGCGGGTGTCCATTCTGCATTGAATTGGAGAGTGATGAACCTCGGTTGCGCCTACCGCAGGAGCACACGCATTTTGGCTGGAGGCGCCACCTGCGTCTATCGCCGTTCGAAATGAGATAAACGACACCCGCCGAGCATCTTGATACGCGCTTGCTCTTGCGTCAGGGGAAGGGGGCATCCTATTTATCCCCTTGAACCAAACGATTCTGCCGCTTTTGCGCGCGCCGGATTTGCGGCGTGCGACTTCCAACCGAAAGGTATATTCATGCCGAATCCCGTCGATACCGCCATGAATCTGGTGCCCATGGTCGTCGAGCAGACGAACCGAGGTGAACGGGCTTACGACATCTTCTCGCGCCTTCTGAAAGAGCGCATCATCTTTATCACTGGCCCGATCGAGGATGGCATGGCCTCGCTCGTATGCGCCCAGCTTCTGTTTCTTGAGGCCGACAATCCCAAGAAGGAAATCGCGCTTTATATCAATTCGCCGGGCGGTGTGGTGACCTCGGGGATGGCCATCTACGATACGATGCAGTTCATCCAGCCTCCGGTCTCGACGCTCTGCATCGGTCAGGCCGCCTCCATGGGGTCGCTGCTTCTGTGCGCCGGCCACAAGGATATGCGTTTTGCCACGCCCAATGCGCGCATCATGGTGCATCAGCCCTCTGGCGGTTTCCAGGGACAGGCCTCCGACATCGAGCGTCATGCCCAGGACATCATCAAGCTGAAGCGCCGTCTGAACGAGGTCTATGTCCAGCACACGGGGCAGGACTATGAGACCATCGAGAAGACCCTCGACCGCGATCATTTCATGACGTCTGACGAGGCGCAGGAATTCGGCCTGATCGACCGGGTGATCAGTTCACGCGATGCGGTCGAGAAAAGCTCTGATTCCTGATTCCGGTCAGGTTTTAATCAACAGAAGGCCGGGCCTGGAGCCGGGCGGGACGCAATTGGACCGGCGTTTGCGGCCAATTGCGTCAATTCTGTCACATTTTTGTGTTTGCAGCCGACGTGTGAACGCCTACGTTAAGCCTATATTGAGTTTCCAAAGCCAAGGTTTGCGAAGGGGCTCGGTAAGGTTGCCGCGTTTTCGGATTTGTGTTTCGTTTCGAAAACAGAGCGTGGACCGTCTGGGGGCACTTCCGTCTTCGGGCACCATGACCGCCCGGCGGTTACGGGGCGACATGCCGGTGGGTAGTGAAAGGACGTAAGACATGAGCAAGGCCAGCAACGGCAGCGGGGACTCCAAGAACACGCTGTACTGCTCCTTCTGCGGCAAGAGCCAGCACGAAGTCCGCAAGCTGATTGCGGGACCGACCGTCTTCATCTGCGATGAGTGTGTCGAGCTGTGCATGGATATCATCCGCGAGGAAAACAAATCCTCGATGGTGAAGTCGCGCGAGGGTGTGCCCACGCCGCAGGAGATCATCGAAGTGCTCGATGACTACGTGATCGGTCAGGCCCACGCAAAGCGTGTGCTTTCCGTTGCGGTTCATAACCATTACAAACGTCTTGCCCATGCCTCCAAGAATGCGGATGTGGAACTGGCCAAGTCGAACATCCTGCTGATCGGACCCACAGGCTGCGGCAAGACATTGCTCGCTCAGACGCTGGCGCGCATCATCGACGTGCCGTTCACCATGGCCGATGCGACGACACTGACCGAGGCCGGTTATGTTGGCGAGGATGTCGAGAACATCATTCTCAAGCTGCTGCAGTCGGCTGACTACAATGTTGAGCGCGCCCAGCGCGGCATCGTCTATATCGATGAGATCGACAAGATCTCGCGCAAGTCCGACAATCCCTCGATCACGCGTGACGTGTCGGGTGAGGGCGTGCAGCAGGCATTGCTGAAGATCATGGAAGGCACCGTGGCTTCCGTTCCGCCTCAGGGCGGACGCAAGCATCCCCAGCAGGAGTTCCTGCAGGTGGACACGGCGAACATCCTCTTCATCTGCGGCGGCGCATTCGCCGGTCTCGACAGGATCATCTCCGACCGCGGCCGCAAGACCTCCATCGGCTTTGGTGCGTCAGTGGCTTCGCCGGAGGATCGTCGGACGGGTGAACTGTTCCGTCAGGTCGAGCCGGAAGACCTTCTCAAGTTCGGTCTGATACCGGAATTTGTCGGCCGTCTGCCCGTGCTGGCGACGCTAGAGGATCTGGATGAGGCTGCTCTCGTGCAGATTCTCAGCGAGCCGAAGAACGCGCTCGTCAAGCAGTATCAGCGTTTGTTTGACATGGAAAATGTCGAGCTGACCTTTCATGAAAACGCGCTCGCCGCTATCGCCCGCAAGGCCATCGAGCGCAAGACGGGCGCGCGTGGTCTGCGCTCGATCATGGAAGCCATTCTGCTTGATACGATGTTCGAACTGCCGGCGCTCGAAGGCGTCCAGGAGGTCGTTATCTCCGACGAAGTTGTCGCCGGCAACGCCCGCCCGCTCTACATCTATGCCGAGCGTGAGCAGGAAAAGGGCAACGCCAGCGCCTGACGAATCGTCCGCGTCTGGGAATGTGTGTATTTGCGTCACCGGAGTCTTGCTTCGGTGACGTTCGCGTTTCTGCGGCGTCATTGTGCTTCCACACCCCCGATTCGGGACGGCCAGAGGCCGCAGGCTGTGTGTCCGGTCCACGCATCCTGCCTAGGCCCTTGATCTTCTCGGTTCATGTCTCCAACTAAGGGAGGAGCAAAGGTGGGGTGGCTTCCACACGGACATCGCGCAATTATGCGGTTGCTTCTGGTGGATAACGCTCTGGCCGGATAGACTGAAGCCCGCGGCTGGCTCTCGAGTGGTCGCGGTTTGAAAAGGCTGAAACATGACTGATACCCCCAAGACCGCTGGCGGCACTGCCTATCCCGTATTGCCCCTGCGCGATATTGTGGTGTTCCCGCATATGATCGTTCCGCTGTTCGTGGGCCGTGACAAGTCGATCAAGGCGCTTGAAGAGGTGATGGGCGCCGAGCGTCAGATTCTGCTGGCAACGCAGATGAACGCCGCGGATGATGACCCGGAACCGAGCGGCATTTACGATGTCGGTACGCTTGCCAATGTACTGCAGCTCCTCAAATTGCCCGACGGCACGGTTAAGGTGCTGGTCGAGGGCACATCGCGCGCGCGCATCTCGCAGTTCACCGAGCGCGAGGAGTTCCACGAGGCGACCGCCGATCTGCTTCCCGAGCCGGAAGAAGACCAGGTGGAGATCGAGGCGTTGGCACGCTCGGTCGTTTCCGATTTTGAGAATTACGTAAAGCTCAACAAGAAAATTTCTCCAGAAGTGGTGGGCGCTGCGACCCAGATCGAGGATTACTCGAAGCTGGCCGATACGGTTGCCTCTCATTTGGCGATCAAGATTCCCGAGAAGCAGGAAATGCTGGCGACACTCTCCGTGCGCGAGCGGCTTGAGAAGGCCATGGGCTTCATGGAAGCCGAGATTTCCGTGCTTCAGGTGGAAAAGCGGATCCGTTCGCGCGTCAAGCGCCAGATGGAGAAGACCCAGCGCGAATACTACCTGAATGAGCAGATGAAGGCCATTCAGAAGGAACTCGGCGAGGGCGAGGACGGTCGCAACGAGGCCGCCGAACTTGAAGAGCGCATCAACAAGACCAAGCTTTCCAAGGAAGCGCGCGAAAAGGCCGATGCTGAGCTGAAGAAGCTCAAGACCATGTCGCCCATGTCGGCCGAGGCTACGGTTGTCCGCAACTATCTCGACTGGCTGTTGTCCATACCCTGGAAGAAGCCGAGCAAGATCAAGAACGATCTCGATTTCGCCGAAAACGTGCTCGACACGGATCATTTCGGCCTCGACAAGGTCAAAGAGCGGATCGTCGAATATCTGGCCGTTCAGAGCCGTCAGAAGAAGCTGAAGGGCCCGATCCTCTGCCTCGTCGGACCACCCGGCGTGGGCAAGACCTCGCTCGCCAAGTCCATCGCCAAAGCCACGGGACGCGAATATGTCCGCATGGCGCTCGGCGGCGTGCGCGACGAAGCTGAGATTCGAGGCCATCGCCGCACCTATATCGGTTCGATGCCCGGCAAGGTTGTCCAGTCGATGAAGAAGGCGAAGAAGTCCAATCCGCTTTTCCTGCTCGACGAGATCGACAAGATGGGCATGGATTTCCGCGGCGATCCGTCATCGGCTCTGCTTGAGGTTCTCGACCCCGAGCAGAACGCGACCTTCATGGACCACTATCTCGAGGTGGAATACGACCTGTCGAGCGTGATGTTCGTCACCACGGCCAACACGCTCAACATCCCGCCGGCACTGATGGATCGCATGGAGATCATCCGCATTGCCGGTTACACCGAGGATGAGAAGGTGGAGATCGCCAAGCGGCACCTCCTGCCGAAGGCCGTGCGCGAGCATGCGCTGGAAGAGCACGAGTTCTCCGTGACCGATGGCGCGCTCCAGCAGATCATTCGCACCTACACGCGTGAGGCGGGTGTCCGTAACCTTGAGCGTGAGCTGATGAAGCTTGCCCGCAAGGCGGTGACGGAGATCCTGCGAAACGCCAAGAAAGATGGCGGCAAGGACAAGGTCGAAGTGACCGAAGACAATCTGTCTGACTATCTGGGCGTCCAGCGTTATCGCTTCGGGCAGGCCGAAGGCGAGGACCAGGTGGGTGTCGTGACGGGTCTTGCCTGGACGGAAGTCGGTGGCGAGCTTCTCACCATCGAAGGCGTCATGATGCCCGGAAAGGGCAAGATGACCGTTACCGGCAATCTGCGCGATGTGATGAAGGAATCGATCTCCGCTGCGGCGTCCTACGTCCGCTCCCGCGCTGTCGATTTCGGCATCGAGCCACCTGTCTTCGACAAGAAGGACATCCACGTGCACGTGCCGGAAGGTGCCACGCCAAAGGATGGTCCTTCCGCCGGTGTGGCAATGGCCACGTCCATCGTTTCGATTATGACCGGCATTCCGGTTCGCAAGGATATCGCCATGACCGGCGAGATTACCCTGCGTGGCCGCGTGCTGCCTATCGGTGGTCTCAAGGAGAAGCTCCTTGCTGCCCTGCGCGGCGGCATCAAGAAGGTGCTCATTCCCGAAGAGAACGCCAAGGATCTGGCGGACATTCCCGAGAACGTGAAGAACGGTCTCGAGATTGTTCCCGTCAGCCGTGTCGGCGAGGTTCTGGAACATGCCCTCACGCGGATGCCCGAGCCGATCGAATGGGTGGAGCCGGTAGAGGCGGCCGGAAAGGTCTCTTCTGGCGATACCGAAGGGCAGACAATCGCTCACTGATTCCGTTCCGCCGCACCGGTTGTGCAAGAGTGTGTAACCGGTGCGGCGCAAGGGATTGGGGCATTTTCAAGCCGTATTTTCGGCGGAATCGTCAGAAGCCGGGCATTTTGTCCGGCTTTTCTGTCGAAAACCGCAGAAAACGTGGGTTTTAGAGTGCCTGAAAGCATTTCGTGCTTGGTGGCGGCAACTGTTCTCCCTAGACTGCCTCGAGCCGAGTGAGTCGCATCACTTGGTCCTTATCAGGAAGGGGTAATTACATGAACAAGAACGAGCTCGTATCCGCAGTCGCAGAAGAGGCAGGCCTCTCCAAAGGCGACGCCCAGTCCGCGGTCGATGCGGTTTTCTCCGTCATCGAAGGCGAACTCAAGAAGGGTGGGGACGTGCGCCTCGTCGGCTTCGGCAACTTCTCTGTCTCGCGGCGTGAAGCCTCCACGGGCCGCAACCCGCAGACCGGTGCCACGGTTCAGATCCCGGCTCGCAACGTGCCGAAATTCTCGGCCGGCAAGGGCCTCAAGGACGCGGTCAACAGCTGATCGCGCCCTTAACGGAATGCAAGAAAAGCCGGGTTTCAGCCCGGCTTTTCTTTTGCCGCACCTGCCGGTGCGAAGCTCGCATCATTCAAGGCCGATCCTGTTCTAGAGCCGCCTATCTCACCTTTGGGGAACGCAGCGTTTCTGGCCTCAAGACACATATGCAGAAGCGGATAGGGGCGACCGGAGCCATCCCTCGGCGAACGGGCTTCAACAATGAAGCCCATCTTTCGATAAAAGCCGAGCGCCTGCTCGTTCTGCTCGTGGACATCCAGGGTTATATGCCTTCCGGCAATGCCAAACGCATGGGCGACAAGACGCCTCCCAAGCCCCCGGCCGCGCGAATCCGGATCCACGAACAGACTGTCGATATGGCCGTCGCAAAGCCCCATGAAAGCGAGAGGTAAATCCCGATCGTCGACCGCGACCCAGAGTTTGGCGCGCGGAAGATAGGTGCCGGCGACATCAGCCTCGATCATGCGAAAGTCCGACTCGGAAAGAAAGTGATGCGTGGCGCGAACCGACCGCCGCCAGATCTCGATCAGATCGACGAGGTCGTCTCTGCGGGACTTGCGGATATCGGGCACCTACCTACTCCGCAGGAGAGGGGACGAGTGCGCGGTGCATCAAGGCACCTTGCCGGGCGAGGCAGCGGCAAAACGCGTAAATTGAGAAAGGAATGGTGGGCGATGACAGGCTCGAACTGCCGACATCTTCGGTGTAAACGAAGCGCTCTACCAACTGAGCTAATCGCCCTTTCCAAGCGGATCGTTTAGGCGGTTCGGCGATGGATCGCAAGCAAAAAACCGCTTCTCCAACGCATATTGGAACAACATCAAGAAAGTTTCACAAACTGCAGATTGGCTGCTTGACACCACATCAAGAACCACCTAATTCAGCGCTCATCGACGCGTTGCTGCTTCGGCGCAACGCCTCAAGCGCGGGTGTAGCTCAGTTGGTTAGAGTGCCGGCCTGTCACGCCGGAGGTCGCGGGTTCGAGCCCCGTCACTCGCGCCACTTCTCTCAATTTTGATGAAGTGGCGCCTGGAAGAACAATCCAGCTCACACCTAGGTTCCACGAAACTCTTTGTTTGCGAAGCGTGAATATTACGCGGACCGTGTTGCGGCTTGTCCGATCGCATCTGCTGAGAGGGCATGTGCGTACTCGACAGCATCGACGCAAGCAGGAAGCGGTGTGGTCAACGGATCGTTGCTGTTTGAAGAGGGTCCACGGCCTGTGGTTCATCGGTCCGCTCAGCCACCCCTAGAAGATAAACGAACATGATCACGGCGGCGGCTGCCGGTGAAAGCAAAAGCGCAACGCGCACCAGACACGAGAACAGCTTAATCGGGCTCATGACAAGGAGATTAACGCAGGGACTTTAATGGTCCCTGCACGGGCGTGTTAACCATTGCTCCGTGAGTGTCGAGAATCGCGTTCTGCTCTTTCTCTTAACCTCCGCGATATCATTCAATTCTAAACTGCCACTTCAATGTGTTGGGGGCCGGTAGCCGTGCTGACAAATATTGAAGCCCACAAAGGAACACGCAAGGGTTCATTCTTGGCGACGGTCCAAGCTGCAGTTTTTCTTGGTGTGGTTTTGTTTGGCACCTGCCTTTTTGGCATTTACACTCGTCCGCTCGATTTTCTTGCGAACGTGTGGCCCGCCAATGCCGTGATGCTGGGCTTGCTTCTGCGGTTTCCAAAAACAGCAACTCCCTTGGGCTGGCTGGCGGCGGCGATCGGCTTCATCGTTGCTGATCTGGTGACCGGTTCGGCCTTGGGAAAGGCGCTGCTCCTGACGGGGGCCAATCTGGCCGGCGTCGGAGGAGCATACGCTGTTCTGCGTAGGTATTTCCGGGAGGCTATCCGGCTTCAGACGCCGGAGTCGGTTCCGCAGCTTATTGCTGCTATCGGCTTTGGTGCTTGCCTGGCTGGCTTTGTCGGGGCAATTGCCCATCCTGTGTTATTTGATGGCAGCGCTGTTGGTGGCTGGACATTCTGGTTCGTCACGGAGTTTGCGAACTATGTCGCCATTCTGCCGATCATTCTGACAGCTCGCCCGATTTCATTTCCGCGTGGTTTCTCGCTCAAGCGGCTGGCCTATCTCGCCCTGCCGGCTCTTTGTCTCGTTCTCAGTTGCTTCGCGAGTTTTCAGATCGGCGGGCCTGGAGCTCTGGCGTTTCCTGTGCCGGCTCTTCTGTGGGCTGCGATTGTCTATCCGCGCTTCGTGACGGTCCTTTTGACATCGGCGTTCAGCTTCTGGAGCTTGACTGCCCATTCGGCCAATCTGTTCGAACAAGTGGCCGACCATTCGGCGGAGGGCGCGTTGATATCCATGCGTCTGGGGGTAAGCCTGATTGCACTGGCGCCCCTGATGCTCGCCAGCGCCATGGCGAAGCAAAAGAACTTGATTGCACAACTGTCTCATCTTGCGCGGCACGATCCCTTGTCACATCTCCTCAACCGGCGTGCGTTTGGTGAAGAAGCGCAGAAGCTTGCCCGTTACTGCGCCAAGCAGAACCATCCATATTCGGCGCTCATGTTGGATATCGATCACTTCAAATCGATCAATGATCGTTTCGGTCATGCAACGGGCGATCAGGTGATTTCGATTGCGGCTGCAAAGATCTCGGCGTGTCTGCGTTCCGGCGATATCCTTGGTCGGGTAGGGGGGGAAGAATTCGCCATCGTCATTCCCAAATGTACCCGAGAGCAGGCGCTTGAAGTGGCCGAACGGATACGACGCGCTTTTGCGAACACTCATGTGACGCCAGAAGACGAGGTCTCGATCAGTGTAACGGTGAGCGTTGGTCTGGCGTCGTCCGATGATGGTTCAGCGAATGTCGAAGCACTCTTGGAAGAGGCCGACAAGGCGCTCTACCGCGCCAAAGATCTTGGTCGCAACCGGTCGGAGTTTCACGATTAGGGGGCAGGTTGGAAATCCGCATAAATCGCATTTCCGGTTTGCCTTTGCAGTGCATATCCGGTGGCATTCGGCCCTTTGTTAGTCCCGCTCTTGCATTGCATGCTTTGAGACACCATATGATATCGAGCGGCGGTTGGACCGGTGCGGGATGTCCTGCAAGATGTGCGGTGAGGTCTCCCGGTGTTCCGTTGTATTCGATCCGAACGACCCTGCGGTGACCATGAAGGTACCGGCACCCAGTTGGCTCTCGGAAACGAAGGAAGCGGGCCGAGGCCCGCTTTTTTGTTTTTCAAGCACATCAAAACATGCTGTCAGAGGCTACAGGCCGAGCAGGGCCTTGTTTCCGCGAGGTTGGACATCGATGCGTCGTGATCGCCGGTCCCGTGCCACTCTCCGGCAACGGGGCTGTCTGCATCGTCTGATCGATTGCGCTCATCAGGCTGTGCCAGGAATGCGCAAAAGCGGCTAACGGCCACCGGCCGATCAGCGCGACAAGAAGCGCAAAGGGCTTCATGTCTTCCTCCGCCTCGCCGCAGGTTGCATGTGTCCGACATCCCATGCGGCTGGACACGTGATCTTACATCTTTTGGACGTGGAAGACACCAATCGGAGTTGAGACTGCCCCTGCCATGAGCGAAGTCTCAAACAGGCAAAAAAAGCCCCGCAACCTGGATTGCGGGGCAGGTGGCTGCACATTCTGCTTGGGAGCTATTGTACGAGCACCGGGCGTTGGCAGCTGACGCCGGTGACCCTTACATCGGCTTCGCCGATCTTCACGCCGGCCAAGGCCAGCACATTGTAGAGGAGCTCGTCGATCGGTTCAGACAGGCTAAGGAGGAGCGATTTGACGGTGCCTTTCACAAGCGCGCTGTTAAGAAGCGTTCCGCCGAGAAGCGACCCACCCAGAACCTCTACGTCGAGATGGAGGTTGTCGAGCAATGACGTGGTTGTCGAGCCCAGAACATCGCGCGTCGATACGCTGTGGATGCGCGCCTGCTGGATATCTGAACTCGAAAAACGCAGCCGGGTTGTCTGCATGTTCTGCGTTTCAACATGCGCCCTGCCGTTTACGGATACGCTCAACAAACCTCCGACGTCGATCATCTTGGCGGGCGCGACGCGAACTTGATCCGAGAAGGTCGACAAAGCACGATCATCGACCTCCCCGAGGGCGATTTCCAGCAGACCCGGCATCGCATCAACGGAGACGCTACCTCTGTTCGGGTGTGAGGGACTGCATTGAATGTCAGCAAGACGTGCCTCCGCATGCGCCACTTCCACGTAGAGCGGGATGCGTAGCTTCGTTTTCAGGACCACCAGATCGATTCCGACTTCAAATGAGACCTTCAAACGAGTTTGCGCCGTGCGCACGGCCGTGCCGATGGGTGCCAGCGCGTGGCTGGGCGTGCCGACGGGCGGTTCACCGATCGCCAGCTTGACAGAAAGATTTGTGAGGGGAGAGAGGTTCAAGCCGGTGTCGACCGCAACCTGATTGTCGCCGTTGGACAGGGCAGCAGCCATCGTAATCAATTCAAGTGCCGCAACCCTCATCTCCCAGGGAGCGTTCGAGGAAACGCTGAGCGGACCAATTGTATCGAGATTCAGAATCTGTTCCGGTTTGAAGGTGCTGCTGTTCTTCGAGGTTGCCGTCTCCAGCGTCCTGAGGACACTCTGGACTGTCGGTGGGACGCCTCGCGTCAACCGCATCGCCGACAAGAATTGAGGCAGGCTAAGGTCGGTCTCGAGGATCTGGCTGTACGTCAGTCCGGTCAGATCGAGGCGTGTAGCCAGGGAATCCATGAAGGACAGGACATCGATTTCGGTGTCGAGCAATCCCTCATAGTCCATCGCTTTCAGCGAGATTGTCGTGCCGAGCAGACCGCCAAGCAGGCCGTTCAATATGCCGTGGTTGAGACTTGCAAGACGGGAACCCACAGAGAAACCCGCGAGTTTTTCCGCGGACGCGGTGCCGACTGCTGACAATTCAGGTGGATCTGCGAACATGGCACCGAAATAGAGGTCGCCCCGTTTTCTGATTGTCACCCTTGCGGCATCAGCGGAGGTTTCAGTTTCCACAAAACGTAGATTGGTGGAAATAGAAGGATCAGGATAGTAGCGGCCGCGGACAAGATGCGCGACGCCCCGCTTCTCCTGATCGATATACTCGTCAGTAGACAAATAACGGCCATCAAGCAGGAGGCCTTCATCCGTCTCGACGGCGATCTCTTGGTTGTTGAGTGAGAAAAACTCGGAGACTGCTGTTTCGGCTCTGGCGATATCAGCAGCAGCAACGATCGAGGCGAGATCAGCCGTCTTCTGAAGTTTTCTATCTTGTAGTGTGAGGTTGCCGTAGTCGACGGCCAACGCCACGCAGCCAATCATGACGGGCGCGAACAGCGCGAAGAGTGTTGCAACATTTGCCCGGCGATCCTTGGAGAATCTGCTGATAAGCGCAGAACGGGTTCTGGGCATGTCAGAGCCCTCCAAGCCGGATCGTCGAGTACCCTACGATCTCCTTGTCAGGCATTGCGTAAGAATACAGTGACCAGATCGGAAGGTCGTCGGCATCATATTTCACGGAAACGGTAAACTGGTTCGGATTGCCCGTATCATCCGCTACTTGAATGTCAAACTTCTGCGCGTCCATGAAGGGATGATCGATCATCGATCGCTGGATGAAGTCACGTGCCAGTGTTTGTCGTTCTGTCTCGGAAAGACCCGCGACTGCGACACGGGCGGCGTCAGCGCTTATCTGCTGTACGGAATGAGCGGCGCTTAGATAGATTCCGTATGCAATCATCGAAAAAACGGTGAGGAAAAACACCGGCGCGATAATGGCGAACTCTATCGCTGCTGTACCATCTGATCGCTGGAGGAATTTTACGAAATATCTTCTGTTCATTTCCAGTGCTCCCAAGCCCGTAAAACAGGATTGATGTGCAGAAATAAACAAAGATTAAACGCGAGAGATTGTCTTGAATACTGTAGATTGCGTTTGATTGGTTGTGATTTTTTTTTAAACAACCAGTGATTTGCAGGGGCTTTATTTCTTTAAAGCAACTCAGGGTTATACAATTTAGGTTTGTATTTTGTTGCTGAATTTTGGGAGTGCGGGTTTCGTGGGGTTTCTCCTGATCTGTCTTGATCGGGAATATCACCTTAAGATTGCAAAATTCGGATCGAAGTTTCGTCAAAGCAGTTTTGATTTAGAAAAAGAAGACATTTTTCTCAAAAAGCACAGGTTGTAAAAAAATATCGAAAAGTTTTGTAACTGTCAGAGTAAATCGAGAAATGGTTGCAAAAAGCACCGTAGAAAGGGGGTGGTCGGAGGTCAGCGCTGCGTCAACCAAAGCATTTTCAGCCGGCATTCCTTAGTTCCAGCGCCAGATTTCCGCGCGGCATGACGAGAATCGCTTCCAGGTCGAGCCAGGAAGCGAAACGCTCGAGCTCCTGACGCAGGGCTTCCGCTGTATGAGCGGGCGCATTGGGTTCCGCATGGCTCGACTGAACAAGCAGTGTCCGCTTTGCCCGGTCCGCTTTGAGATCCACACGCGCCGCAATGCGATCCCCCAGCAGAAAGGGCAGAACGTAATAGCCGTGCTCGCGCTTGTGAGCGGGGGTATAGATTTCGATCCGATAGCGAAAATTGAAGATGCGTTCGGCTCGGTCGCGCTCCCACACGACCGGATCGAAGGGAGCGAGCAGCGCAGCCCGGTCGATGCGTCGCGGCAGTTGCGCGTCCTTGTGAAGGTATGCGGCGTGGCGCCAGCCGCGGATCGCCACGGGATACAAGACACCATCCTCGACGAGCTCGGCGACACGCGCCTTGGATGCATCGGGTTTAAGCCGGAAATAGTCCCTGATGTCCGGCTCGCTGGCAACGCCAAGCGCGCGCGCCGCTATGTTAACCAGCGAACGCTGTGCGTCATCTTCTCGTGGAGTGGGGGCATCGAAAACATCGCGCGGCAGCACACGCTCAGGGAGATCGTAGAGACGCTCAAAGCTTGGTCGGCGAGAATGGGTGGTGATACGGCCGCACCAGAAAAGCCACTCGAGCGCTTTCTTGGTCTCGCTCCAGCCCCACCAGCCACCGCTTCCCCTTTCCCCGTCGAAGTCGGAAGCAGCAATCGGTCCCCGGTTCTCGACTTCTTTGTATAGGTGCTCGACAAGGTCTCGCTTTTCCCGGGCGAAGTGGACGAGCCCCTTGTAGACACCTTCACCGCATTGCGCGCGCTCCATTCGCCAGCGCAAAAGGGGCTGGAGTTCGACCGGCAGGAGCGAGGCCTCGTGCGCCCAGTATTCAAACAACATGCGCGGCTTGTTGGCCTGGGCTCGTTGCAGGACCTCGACCGGGTAGGGCCCGAGGCGCGCATACAGCGGCATGAGATGCGCACGGGCCACCACATTGACCGAGTCGATCTGCATCAACCCGGTGCGGGCCATCACACGCTTGATATGTTGACGCGTAACAGCGCCCCGGGGAAGCGATGTGGAAAATCCCTGCGCGCCGAGGGCAATTCGCCGCACCTCTGCCGGTGTGAGTCGATCTCTTTGCATGGGCTTGCGCTCATCCCCGCCATTGGCTCTGCAGAAGACCTAGCCAGTCGGCCAAACGGATGCCACCCGATTGTTCCAATACAGGGAAGTCTCCTGACAGAAAGCCGGGGCACTTTACGGGCGGTTTTTGTGCGTTATCTCCGCTGTGGTGGCACGGGTGCGGGGGCGCATTGTGTGAACAACGGCACATAAGCGGGCGACAATGCCTCAATCTGGTCAAGGTTTGACTTGCGTCGCCAAGCGCCCTGCGCTAACCCTCGCCGCGTTGCAACATGAGCCTAGCCTTGCTGCCTTGGCTGTAGGCGCAGAATCCCGGTCTCGGGCCTCGATACGCAGCCTCGCCCGCGGCGGGCAACGGAAAGTCGGACCATGAATGAGCTTCTGAGTTCATACCTACCTATCATTATTTTCATCGGCGTTGCGCTGGTTGTTGCGCTTGCGCTGGTGGTTGCGCCATTCCTGGTGGCCTATCGCAATCCGGATCCGGAGAAGCTCTCCGCATATGAATGCGGCTTCAACGCATTCGATGATGCACGCATGAAATTCGATGTGCGGTTTTATCTGGTGGCGATTCTGTTCATCATCTTCGACCTGGAAGTGGCTTTCCTCTTCCCGTGGGCGGTGGCGTTCGGCGATATCGGCTGGCTCGGCTTCTGGTCTATGATGGTGTTCCTCGGCATTCTCACCATCGGGTTCATCTATGAATGGAAGAAGGGAGCGCTGGAATGGGACTGAACAACGGCACGCTCGTGGCGCCCCAACCCAAGGGCTTGATTGATCCGAACACTGGAAATCCAGTCGGTACGGACGATCCGTTCTATACGGGAATCAACAATGAATTGTCCGACAAGGGCTTTCTTGTCACGTCTTCGGAAGCGCTGATCACCTGGGCGCGCACCGGCTCGCTCATGTGGATGACCTTCGGTCTGGCGTGCTGCGCCGTGGAGATGATGCACATCTCCATGCCGCGCTATGATGCCGAGCGTTTCGGCATCGCGCCGCGTGCCTCGCCGCGCCAGTCGGACGTAATGATCGTCGCCGGTACATTGACCAACAAGATGGCACCCGCGCTGCGCAAGGTCTACGACCAGATGCCCGAACCGCGTTATGTCATCTCCATGGGCTCATGTGCCAATGGCGGCGGTTATTATCACTATTCCTATTCGGTGGTGCGCGGCTGCGATCGCGTCGTGCCTGTCGACATTTATGTGCCCGGCTGCCCGCCCACGGCGGAAGCGCTGCTGTACGGCATTCTTCTTCTGCAGAAGAAGATCCGCCGCACAGGCACGATCGAACGTTAGAGGCGGATATGAGCGAAGCGCTGAAGGACCTGGCGGCCTACGTCACGGAAAAGCTCGATGCGCAGATTCAGGATGCGGTCATTGCTTATGGCGAATTGACCTTCCTGGTCGAGCCGGGTGACATCGTTGATGTTCTCAACTTTTTGAAGAACGACGTTCAGTGTCAGTTCTTCGCTTTCGTCGACATTTCGGGCGCGGACTATCCCTCGCGCCAAAAACGGTTCGAGGTGGTCTATCATCTCCTGTCGCCACGCCAGAATCAGCGAGTCCGCGTGAAACTGTCGACGGACGAGGACACGCCCGTACCTTCGGCCATCGAAGTGTTTCCGGCGGCCGACTGGTTCGAGCGCGAAATTTACGACATGTACGGCGTTCTGTTCACCGGGCACCCCGACCTGCGGCGCATCCTCACCGATTACGGTTTTGAAGGGCATCCGCTGCGCAAGGATTTTCCGCTGACCGGCTTTGTCGAGGTGCGCTACGACGACAATCTTAAACGTGTCGTCTACGAGCCCGTCGAGCTGCGACAGGAATTCCGCAATTTCGATTTCCTTTCGCCCTGGGAAGGCACGGAATACGTGCTACCCGGCGATGAAAAGGCGAAAGAGCAGGGCGGCGCCAAATGACCGAACACTCCGTACGCAATTTCAATATCAACTTCGGTCCGCAGCATCCGGCGGCGCATGGCGTTCTGCGCCTCGTGCTGGAACTCGACGGCGAGGTGGTCGAGCGTGTTGATCCGCATATCGGGCTTCTCCACCGCGGCACCGAAAAGTTGATCGAGCACAAGACCTATCTGCAGGCCGTGCCTTATTTCGACCGGCTCGACTATGTCGCGCCGATGAACCAGGAACACGCTTTCGCGTTGGCCGTCGAGCGTCTGATCGGCATCGACGTTCCGATCCGTGGTCAGCTGATCCGCGTGCTCTTCTCAGAGATTGGACGCATCCTCAACCACCTGCTCAACATCACCACGCAGGCGATGGACGTGGGTGCGCTCACGCCGCCGCTCTGGGGCTTTGAAGAGCGCGAAAAGCTGATGGTCTTTTATGAGCGGGCGTGTGGCGCGCGTATGCACGCGGCCTATTTCCGCCCCGGCGGTGTCCATCAGGACATTCCAGACCAGCTCGTCGAGGACATCGGCAACTGGATCGAGCCCTTTCACAAGACGGTGGACGATCTTGACAATCTCCTGACCGGCAACCGCATCTTCAAGCAGCGCAATGTCGATATCGGCGTTGTCACGCTGGAAGACGCATGGGCCTGGGGCTTTTCGGGCGTCATGGTGCGTGGTTCGGGTGCGGCATGGGATCTGCGCAAGAGCCAGCCCTATGAATGCTACCCGCAGATGGAATTCGACATTCCGATCGGCAAGAATGGCGACTGCTATGATCGCTATCTCATCCGTATGGAAGAGATGCGCCAGTCGGCGAAGATCATGCGCCAGTGTGTTGATCGTCTTCTTGGCAAGGAGCGTGTCGGCCCGGTCTCCAACACTGACGGCAAGATCGTCCCGCCCAAGCGTGGCGAGATGAAGCGGTCAATGGAAGCGCTGATCCATCACTTCAAACTCTACACCGAAGGCTACCACGTCCCCGAAGGCGAGGTTTATGCCTGTGTGGAGGCGCCCAAGGGCGAATTCGGCGTCTATCTCGTCTCCGACGGGACCAACAAGCCTTATCGCTGCAAGCTGCGCGCGCCAGGCTTTGCTCATCTCCAGGCCATGGATTTCCTGTGCCGCGGCCATCTTCTGGCTGACGTCGCTGCCGTGCTTGGCTCCCTCGACATCGTGTTTGGTGAGGTAGACAGATAAATGTCAGTCCGCCGTCTCGCAGACGAAGCCGTCCAGCCGCAGAGCTTCGCTTTTTCCCGTGTCATGAACGGGGAGGTGAAGCGCTGGCTGGGCAAATACCCGAAAGACCGCAAACAGTCGGCGGTGATCCCGCTTCTGATGCTTGCGCAGGAGCAGGAAGGCTGGGTCACGCGCGCGGCCATCGAGCATGTGGCAGAAATGCTGGACATGCCGTTGATCCGCGTTCTGGAAGTGGCGACCTTCTACACCCAGTTCCAGCTTGCGCCCGTTGGCACCCGCGCCCACATTCAGGTGTGCGGCACCACGCCCTGCATGCTGCGCGGTTCCGGCGAACTGATCGATCTGTGCAAGAAGAAAATCAATCCCGAACCCTTCCACCCCAATGCCGACGGCACGCTGTCGTGGGAAGAGGTGGAGTGTCAGGGCGCCTGTGTGAACGCGCCGATGGTCATGATCTTCAAGGACACCTATGAAGATCTGACGCCCGAGCGTCTGGAAGAAATCATCGATGCATTCGAGGCTGGCAAGGGCGACACGATCAAGCCCGGTCCGCAGATCGATCGCATCTATTCGGCCCCGGCGAGCGGCCTGACGGCGCTGACCGACGAGAAGGCCGTTATGGGCAAGACAAAGGGCAAGCCCGGTAGCCGGAAAAAGGCTACCGCAGGCACCGAGGTGCCGCCGTCACGCGCGGCCAAGCCCGACACGTCTGCCACCGAAACCGATCCGGCAATCAAGTCGCCGTCACCGGTCAAGGCGGACAATGGCAAGACGTCGGCAGCCGCCGCTGTTTCCGCCAACGCTGCTCCGAAGAAAAAGCCGGGCACCTCGCCCAAATCCGCCACCGCATCCAAAGCATCTGTGGCCGGAAAAACGGCAAAGCCGGCCAAGCCCGCGCTTGACGACAAAAACCGTCCGGCCGGCATCGAGCGTCCGGCAGAGCCCGACGACCTCAAGATGATTTCCGGCGTCGGCCCGAAGATCGAGGGCATTCTGCATGATCTGGGCATCTTCACCTTCGAGCAGGTTTCGAAGTGGAAGAAGGCCGAGCGCGAATGGGTCGACGGTTATCTGAGTTTTCACGGCCGCATCGAGCGCGAGGACTGGGTCAAACAGGCCAAGGCGCTCGCCAAGGGCGGCGAAGCCGAATACATCAAAGTTTTCGGCAAGAAGCCGAGGTGAGGGACTGAGCCATGCTCCAGGATAAAGACCGCATCTTCACCAATATTTACGGCCAGTTCGACCGTTCCCTGAAGGGCGCGCAGTCGCGCGGCCTGTGGGACAACACCAAGGGGCTGATCGACAAGGGTCGTGATTGGATCATCAATGAGATGAAGGCGTCGGGCCTGCGCGGGCGTGGTGGCGCCGGCTTCCCGACCGGTCTCAAATGGTCGTTCATGCCGAAAGAGCCGGGCGACCGCCCGCATTATCTTGTCGTCAATGCCGACGAATCGGAGCCTGGCACCTGCAAGGACCGAGACATCATGCGCCACGACCCGCACACGCTGGTCGAGGGATGCCTGATTGCCGGTTTTGCCATGGGCGCGCATGCGGCTTACATCTATGTGCGCGGTGAGTTCATACGTGAGCGCGAGGCGCTCGAACGCGCCATCGCCGAATGCTATGAGGCGGGGCTGCTCGGCAAGAACAACAAATGCGGCTGGGATATGGACGTTTTCGTCCATCACGGCGCCGGTGCTTATATCTGCGGTGAGGAAACGGCACTTCTGGAGAGCCTCGAAGGCAAGAAGGGCCAGCCGCGCCTCAAGCCGCCATTCCCTGCGAATGTGGGCCTCTATGGCTGCCCGACCACCGTGAACAACGTCGAATCCATCGCCGTTGCGCCGACCATTCTGCGCCGCGGCGCGTCGTGGTTCTCCTCCTTCGGGCGCGAGAACAACAAGGGCACGAAGCTCTTTTGCATCTCCGGCCACGTGGAAAACCCGTGCACGGTGGAAGAGGAAATGTCGATCCCCTTCCGCGAGCTGATCGAGCGCCATTGCGGCGGCGTTCGGGGTGGCTGGGACAATCTTCTAGCGGTGATTCCCGGCGGCTCTTCGGTGCCATTGGTGCCGGCCAGTGAGATCATCGACACGCCGATGGACTTCGACAGCCTGCGCGAGTTGAAGTCCGGTCTCGGCACCGCCGCCGTGATCGTGATGGACAAATCCACCGACATCGTGAAGGCGATTGCGCGGCTTTCCTATTTCTATAAGCACGAGAGCTGCGGCCAGTGCACGCCGTGCCGCGAGGGCACGGGCTGGATGTGGCGCGTGATGGAGCGTCTGGTCGTCGGCCAGGCGCAAAAGCACGAAATCGACATGTTGCTCGATGTGACCAAGCAGGTGGAAGGCCACACGATTTGCGCCCTTGGCGATGCGGCCGCCTGGCCGATCCAGGGCCTCGTGCGCCATTTCCGCCCGGAAATCGAGCGGCGCATCGACGAGTTCACCCGCAATGCGCATCGGGCCCGGCCGGCGCTGGTGGCAGCGGAATAAAAGTGAAGGTTTGCTCCGGAAGGGGCGAGAGGTAAGCGGACAGCGACCATGGCAAAATTGAAAGTCGACGGCACGGAGATCGAGGTACCCGATCACTACACGCTGCTGCAGGCCGCCGAGGAGGCGGGCGCGGAGGTGCCGCGCTTCTGTTTCCATGAGCGTCTGTCGATCGCCGGCAATTGCCGCATGTGTCTGGTGGAAGTGAAGGGCGGGCCACCCAAGCCGGCCGCATCCTGCGCCATGGGCGTGCGCGATCTGCGCCCCGGACCCAATGGCGAGGCGCCGGAAATCTTCACCAACACGCCGATGGTCAAGAAGGCCCGCGAAGGCGTGATGGAGTTCCTGCTCATCAACCATCCGCTCGATTGCCCGATCTGCGATCAGGGCGGCGAGTGCGACCTGCAGGATCAGGCGATGGCCTTTGGCGTGGATTCGTCCCGCTACAAGGAAAACAAGCGCGCCGTCGAAGACAAATATATCGGCCCGCTCGTCAAGACGATCATGACGCGCTGCATCCACTGCACGCGCTGCGTCCGCTTCACCACCGAGGTGGCGGGCATTTCCGAGCTCGGCCTGATCGGCCGCGGCGAGGATGCCGAGATCACCACCTATCTCGAAGAGGCGATGACGTCCGAGCTTCAGGGCAATGTGATCGACCTTTGCCCGGTGGGCGCGCTGACCTCGCGCCCCTATGCGTTCCAGGCGCGTCCGTGGGAGCTCAGCAAGACCCAGTCCATCGACGTGATGGATGCGGTCGGTTCGGCCATCCGCGTTGATACGCGCGGCCGCGAAGTCATGCGCATCCTGCCGCGCATCAACGAGGCGGTGAACGAGGAATGGATTTCCGACAAATCCCGCTTCGTGTGGGATGGCCTCAGAACACAACGTCTCGACCGCCCCTATGTGCGCAAGGGCAAGCGCCTGCAGCCGGCCACCTGGCCCGAGGCGTTTGAGGCCATCGCCAAGGCGGTCGGCAAGGCTAAGCCAGAAAAGATCGGCGCGATTGCCGGCGATCTGGCATCTGTCGAGGAAATGTACGCGCTGAAGTCGCTGATGCAGTCGCTCGGCTCGGCAAATTATGATTGCCGTCAGGACGGGGCGGCACTCGACCCGGCGCTCGGCCGTGCTGGCTATCTCTTCAACCCGACCATCGAGGGCATCGAGGATGCGGACGCGCTTTTGATCATCGGCGCCAATCCGCGCTTCGAGGCTTCCGTGCTCAATGCCCGCATCCGCAAGCGCTGGCGCATGGGCGACTTCCCCATCGGTGTCATCGGCGAGATGGGCGATCTGCGCTACGACTACGATATGCTCGGTTCAGGCGCCGACACGCTGAAGGAGCTTGCCGAGGGCAAGGGCAAGTTTGCTTCGGTCCTGAAGAAGGCCAAGCGCCCGATGATCATTGTGGGGCAGGGGGCTCTCGCCCGCTCCGACGGGGCGGCGATCCTCGGCCTTGCGGCAAAGCTTGCCGGCTCGGTCAAAGCAGTATCTGCCGAATGGAATGGTTTCGCCGTTCTGCACACCGCAGCAAGCCGCGTCGGCGGTCTCGACCTCGGCTTCGTGCCTGGGAAGGGCGGCAATGATGCAAAGGGCATGATGGGCGCGATGGACGTGCTCTTCCTGCTCGGTGCCGACGAGATCGACATGAACGCGATCGGCGACGCCTTTACCGTCTATATCGGCACCCATGGCGATGCCGGCGCACACCGCGCCGATGTCATCCTGCCGGCAGCCACCTATACGGAGAAGTCCGGCACCTATGTGAACACCGAGGGCCGGGTGCAGATGACCAACCGGGCCGGCTTTGCGCCGGGCGAGGCCAAGGAAGACTGGGCGATCCTGCGGGCGCTGTCCGATGTGCTGGGCCACAAGCTTCCGTTCGATTCGCTGGCCGCCCTGCGCGCGGCGCTCTATGCCGAATTCCCGCATCTCGCGGCCATCGACACGGTTACGCCAGCCGATGCCGGCGATGTCGAAAAGCTTGCCAAGCTTGGCGGGCGGCTCACCAAGGCTCCTTTCACCTCGCCGGTGAAGGATTTCTATCTCACCAACCCGATCGCCCGTGCCTCGGCCGTGATGGCTGAATGTTCGGCACTGGCGCGCGGCGACGTAAAACAGGCGGCCGAGTAGAGACGAATGGATACTTTCTTTTCAACCTACGTCCTTCCGGGGCTTCTGATCCTTCTGCAGTCGGTGGCGATGATCGTCATCCTCCTGATCTTCGTCGCCTATATCCTTTATGCCGACCGCAAGATCTGGGCCGCCGTGCAGCGCCGTCGTGGTCCGAACGTGGTGGGTCCATGGGGCCTGTTCCAGGCATTTGCGGACCTCTTCAAGTTCGTCTTCAAGGAGCCGGTGATCCCGTCGGGCGCCAACAAGGGCGTGTTCCTGCTCGCGCCGGTCGTCGCCTCGGTTCTGGCGATTGCCGCATGGGCGGTGATCCCGGTCAACGAGGGCTGGGCGATTGCCAATGTGAACATCGGCATTCTCTATGTGTTCGCCATCGCGTCGCTGGAAGTCTATGGCGTGATCATGGGCGGCTGGGCCTCCAACTCGAAATATCCGTTCCTCGGTGCGCTGCGTTCGGCGGCACAGATGGTCTCCTATGAAGTCTCCATCGGCTTCGTGATTGTCACCGTCCTGCTGACGGTCGGCTCGCTGAACCTGACCGATATCGTGCTTGCACAGGGCGACGGCCTTGGCACCATGCTTGGCCTTCCCAACACGTTCCTCGACTGGAACTGGCTCGCGCTGTTCCCGATGTTCATCGTGTTCTTCATTTCGGCGCTCGCTGAGACGAACCGCCCGCCCTTCGATCTGGTGGAAGCCGAATCCGAGCTCGTGGCCGGTCACATGATCGAGTATTCCTCGACGCCGTTCCTGCTCTTCTTCCTCGGCGAGTATGTGGCCATCGTTCTTATGTGCGCGCTCACCACCATCCTGTTCCTGGGTGGCTGGTTGCCGCCGCTGGATTTTGCACCCTTTACTTGGGTGCCGGGCGTGATCTGGTTCGTGTTGAAGATGTGCATGGTCTTCTTCATGTTCGCGCTGGTGAAGGCTTTCGTGCCGCGCTACCGCTACGACCAGTTGATGCGTCTTGGCTGGAAAGTGTTCCTGCCGCTGTCGCTCTTCATGGTCGTTGCCACCGCGGCCTTCCTGAAATTCACGGGGATGGCATGACCATGACCTTTTTCATCCCTGAAAACCGCTTCGGAGAAAATCGATGAGTGCGCTTGCACAGGCGGCGAAATCGCTGCTTCTCAAAGAGTTCGTCGGGGCTGTCATCCTGTCCATGCGGCAGTTCTTTGCGCCGAAATACACGCTCAACTATCCGCATGAAAAAGGCCCGGTCAGCCCGCGCTTCCGTGGCGAGCATGCGCTGCGTCGCTATCCCAATGGCGAAGAGCGCTGCATTGCATGCAAGCTGTGCGAGGCGATCTGCCCGGCCCAGGCCATAACCATCGAGGCGGGGCCCCGCCGCAATGACGGCACGCGCCGCACGGTGCGTTACGACATCGACATGGTGAAGTGCATCTATTGCGGCTTCTGCCAGGAAGCCTGCCCGGTGGACGCCATCGTCGAGGGGCCGAATTTCGAGTTCGCGACGGAAACGCGCGAGGAACTTTACTACGACAAGGACAAGCTGCTCGCCAATGGCGATCGCTGGGAGCGGGAACTGGCGCGCAACATCGCGTTGGATGCGCCTTACCGGTGACGGTTTGACCTGTGGACGGGGGCAGGGCACCCGTCTAAACGAAGCATCGTGAATGCCCGGCGCGCCGGGTTTTTTGAAAAGCCATGGCGTTTGCCGTGGCAGGCTAGGTACCGAGGGAACCATGCTGACAGGACTTGAGGCGATTTTCTTTTATCTGTTCGCCTTTCTCACCGTGGCGGCGGCCTTCATGGTCATCGCGGCACGCAACCCCGTGCATTCGGTGCTCTTTCTGATCGTCGCGTTCTTCAACTCGGCCGGTCTCTTCCTTCTGACAGGCGCGGAGTTCCTCGCCTTCATCATGCTTGTCGTCTATGTGGGCGCGGTCGCCGTGCTCTTCCTGTTCGTCGTCATGATGCTGGATGTGGATTTCGCCGAATTGAAGCGCGGAGCGCTGCAATACGCGCCGGTCGGTGCGCTGGTTGGCATCATCCTTGCCGCCGAGCTTGTCATCGTTCTGGGGGGCTATGCCTTCGCGCCCGAACTATCGGGCGAGGTTGCCCAGCCCACACCGCCGATCGATGTGCGCCACAACACGGCAGCCCTCGGCGACATTCTCTACACGGATTACATGCATTTCTTCCAGATCGCCGGCATGGTGCTCCTGGTCGCCATGATCGGCGCCATCGTGCTGACGCTGCGCCACAAGGAAAACGTGAAGCGGCAGAACATCTCGGCTCAGGTGGCGCGCACCCCTGAAACGGCGATCGAGATCAAGAAAGTCGAAACGGGCGAGGGACTCTGATCATGCTGGAAATCGGCATCGCACACTATCTGACCGTCTCGGCCATCCTGTTCACGCTCGGTGTGTTCGGCATCTTCCTGAACCGGAAGAACGTCATCATCATCCTGATGTCGGTCGAGCTGATCCTGCTTGCGGTCAATCTGAACTTCGTCGCCTTCTCCTCGGTTCTGGGAGATCTCGTCGGTCAGGTTTTCGCACTATTCGTTCTCACCGTCGCGGCGGCGGAAGCCGCGATCGGTCTTGCCATTCTCGTCGTCTTCTTCCGCAACCGCGGCACCATCGCCGTCGAAGACATCAACATGATGAAGGGCTGAGCATACGGCCATGTATCAAGCGATCGTATTTCTCCCGCTTATCGGCTTTCTGATTGCCGGGCTGTTCGGCCGCTCCATCGGCGCGAAGGGATCCGAGCTGATCACCAGCGGTCTGATGGTCATTGTCGCGCTTCTGTCCTGGGTGGCCTTCTTTTCGGTCGCCATGGGCAGCGGCGAGGCATTCACCGTGCCGCTCCTTTCCTTCATCACCTCGGGCAATCTGGATGTGTCCTGGGCGATCCGCGTCGACACGCTGACCGCTGTCATGCTGATCGTGGTCAACACGGTTTCGGCGCTGGTTCACATCTATTCGATCGGCTACATGCACCACGATCCGCATCGGCCGCGCTTCTTCGCCTATCTGTCGCTCTTCACCTTCGCCATGCTGATGCTGGTGACATCGGACAATCTGGTTCAGATGTTCTTCGGCTGGGAAGGTGTGGGACTGGCCTCCTATCTCCTGATCGGCTTCTGGTTCAAGAAGCCTTCGGCCAATGCCGCAGCCATGAAGGCATTCATCGTCAACCGTGTCGGCGATTTCGGCTTTCTGCTCGGCATCTTCGGCGTTTACATGCTGTTCGGTTCGGTGAACTTCAGCACGATCTTCGCAAATGCGGCCACCTATCTGCCCGCTGAAGGCGCAGAGGCAGGCGAGCCGGTTCTCACCTTCCTCGGATACGCGCTGGACAAGGGCGGCGCGCTGACGGCGATCTGTCTGCTTCTGTTCATGGGCGCCATGGGCAAGTCCGCGCAGGTGCCGCTGCACACATGGCTGCCGGACGCGATGGAAGGCCCGACGCCGGTTTCTGCCCTCATTCACGCAGCCACCATGGTGACGGCAGGTGTCTTCATGGTCGCGCGCCTGTCGCCGATCTTCGAATTGTCGCACACGGCTCTCACGGTCGTCACGTTCGTCGGTGCGTTCACGGCCTTTTTCGCGGCGACCGTCGGTCTCGTGCAGAACGACATCAAGCGCGTCATCGCCTATTCGACCTGTTCGCAGCTCGGCTATATGTTCGTGGCCCTTGGCACCGGCTTTTACAGCGCGGCCATCTTCCATCTGTTCACGCACGCCTTCTTCAAGGCGCTCCTGTTCCTGGGCTCCGGTTCGGTCATCCATGCCGTTTCCGACGAGCAGGACATGCGCAAGATGGGCGGCTTGCGGAAGCATATCCCGCAGACCTACTGGATGATGATCATCGGCACGATCGCACTCACGGGTGTTGGCATTCCGATGACCGTCATCGGTACGGCAGGTTTCTTCTCCAAGGATGCGATCATCGAAGGCGCATTCGCCGCCGAGAACTACTTCGCCATGTTCTCCTTTATCATGCTCACCGTGGCTGCCGTCTTCACGAGCTTCTATTCGTGGCGTCTGATCTTCATGACCTTCCACGGCAAGCCGCGCGCTTCCGCTGATGTGATGCACCATGTGCATGAATCGCCGCTGGTCATGCTCGTGCCGCTGTTCATCCTGGCTGCCGGTGCGCTGTTCGCAGGCGTTGCCTTCAGTGAGTTCTTTGTCGGCCATGACTACGCGCATTTTTGGAAGGGCGCGCTCTTCACATTGCCGGACAACCACATGCTGGAAGAATTCCACCACGTGCCGGTCTGGGTGAAGCTTGCTCCGTTCGTCGCGATGCTTCTTGGCCTTTATGTTGCCTGGGTTTATTACATCCGATCTCCGGAACGACCCAAGCAGTTGGCCAGACAGTTCAGCGGGCTTTACACCTTCCTGCTCAACAAGTGGTATTTCGACGAACTCTATGACTTCCTGTTCGTTCGCCCGGCCAAGCGCCTCGGCCACTTCCTGTGGAAGAAGGGCGACGGCATGGTCATCGACGGTCTCGGCCCGGATGGCATTTCGGCCCGTGTGGTTGATGTGACCAACCGGATCGTCAAGCTGCAGAGCGGCTATCTCTATCACTACGCCTTCGCCATGCTCATCGGCGTTGCTGCCCTCGTTACCTGGATGATGCTTGGAGGCACGTTCTAAGCCATGACCGACTGGCCAATTCTTTCCACGGTCACCTTCCTGCCGCTGGTGGGTGCGCTTCTCATCCTCCTGATCCGGGAGGACGGTGCCGGTGCGCGCCGCAACATTCGCAATGTCGCGCTTCTGACGACGGTTTTCACCTTCGTCCTGTCGCTCTTCATCTGGATCGGGTTCGATGCGTCGACACCCGGCTTCCAGATGGTGGAAAAGCAGGAATGGCTGGGCTCCGGCATTTCCTATCACATGGGTGTCGACGGCATCTCCATGCTGTTCGTCATTCTGACCACTTTCCTGATGCCGCTGTGCGTTCTGGCGAGTTGGGAAGCGGTGGACCATCGGGTCAAGGAATACATGATCGCGTTCCTGATTCTGGAAACGCTTATGATCGGTGTGTTCTGCGCGCTCGACATCGTGCTCTTCTACGTGTTCTTCGAGGCGGGCCTCATTCCGATGTTCATCATCATCGGCGTGTGGGGCGGCAAGCGGCGCGTCTATGCGAGCTTCAAGTTCTTCCTCTACACGCTGCTTGGCTCCGTGCTGATGTTGCTTGCCATGATGGCGATGTACTGGCAGGCCGGAACGACGGACATCCCGACGCTTCTGACCCATGTCTTCCCCGAAGGTATGCAATACTGGCTATGGGTTGCCTTCTTCGCGTCCTTCGCGGTGAAGATGCCCATGTGGCCGGTCCACACCTGGTTGCCCGACGCGCACGTGGAGGCGCCGACGGCAGGCTCGGTCATCCTTGCAGGCATCCTGTTGAAGATGGGCGGTTACGGCTTCCTGCGCTTCTCGCTGCCCATGTTCCCGGTCGCGTCCATCGATTTGGCACCGCTTGTCTTCACCCTGTCTGTCATCGCCATCGTCTACACATCGCTGGTGGCGCTGATGCAGGAGGACATCAAGAAGCTGATCGCCTATTCCTCGGTCGCCCATATGGGTTTCGTCACCATGGGCATTTTCGCGATCAACGAGCAGGGCGTGCAGGGAGCGATCTTCCAGATGCTCTCGCACGGGCTTGTCTCGGGCGCGCTCTTCCTGTGTGTCGGCGTCATCTATGACCGCATGCACACACGCGAGATCGCGGCCTATGGCGGCCTGGTCAACAACATGCCCAAATATGCCACCGTGTTCATGATCTTCACCATGGCAAATGTTGGCCTGCCGGGCACCAGCGGCTTCGTCGGCGAGTTCCTGACGCTTCTGTCGGTGTTCAAGGTCAACACCTGGGTTGCGCTCTTCGCGACAACCGGTGTCATCCTGTCGGCTGGCTATGCGCTCTGGCTCTATCGCCGGGTTGTGTTCGGCTCGCTGACCAAGGAGAGCCTGAAGGGCATGCTCGACCTCTCCGCACGCGAGAAGCTGATCCTCTACCCGCTGGTGGTTCTGGTCATCTTCTTCGGTGTCTACCCGGCACCGATCCTCGATGCGACGGCGGTTTCGGTCGAAGCACTTGTGAACAATGTCTCCCTGTCGGCCGACATGGCACGGGAAGCGGCAACGGCTGCCGCGCAGTAAACGGATTGAAAGCGAATGACGCCTGATCTGACGATAAGCCTGATCCTTGCAACGCCGGAGTTGGTGCTGGCGATGGGCGCCATGGCGCTCCTGATGGTCGGTGTCTTTTCCGGCCCCCGCGCCAATTCCACCGTTACCGGCCTCGCGGTCGCGCTTCTGGTTGCCGTAATCGCGCTTATGGTGATCTTCCCGGCCGATGGCCGCGCCTTTGGCGGTGCCTTTGTGAGCGATGCGTTCGCGCGCTTCATGAAGATCCTGACGCTGGTCGGTTCCGTTGTGACGCTCGTCATGTCGGTCGGTTTTGCCAAGGCGGAGAAGTTCGACAAGTTCGAGTTCCCGGTTCTCATCATGCTGGCCACGCTTGGCATGATGCTGATGATCTCGGCCAATGACATGATCGCGCTCTATCTCGGCCTCGAGCTTCAGTCGCTCGCACTCTATGTCGTTGCCGCCATCAACCGCGACAGCGCACGCTCTACCGAGGCGGGCCTGAAATACTTTGTTCTGGGCGCGCTCTCTTCGGGCATGATGCTTTACGGCATTTCGCTGGTCTACGGCTACACCGGCAACACCGGCTTCGACGTCATTGCCGCAACGCTGACAGGCGCGGAGCGACAGCTCGGTCTGGTCTTCGGTCTGGTCTTCGTGCTTGCGGGGCTCGCCTTCAAGATCTCTGCCGTGCCGTTCCACATGTGGACACCGGACGTTTATGAAGGCGCGCCAACCCCGGTGACAGCCTTCTTCGCCGCCGCCCCCAAAATGGCCGCCATGGCGCTTCTGGTGCGTGTCACCATGGGGGCGTTCGAGCCGATTGCCAGCGACTGGCAACAGATCATTGTCTTCATTGCAATCGCCTCCATGATCCTTGGCGCTTTCGCGGCCATCGGCCAGCGCAACATCAAGCGCCTGATGGCCTATTCCTCCATCGGCCATGTGGGCTATGCGCTTGTCGGTCTTGCGGCAAACTCCGAGGCGGGCGTGAAGGGTGTGGCGATCTACATGCTCATCTATCTGGCCATGACGCTCGGCACCTTTGCCGTGATCCTGGCCATGCGTCGCAATGACGGAAATGTCGAGCAGATCGACGATCTGGCGGGCCTTTCTTCGACCAATCCGATGATGGCCACGATCATGACCATTCTCATGTTCTCGCTGGCAGGCATTCCGCCGCTCGCTGGCTTCTGGGGAAAATGGTACGTGTTCCTCGCAGCCATCGACGCCAAGCTCTATGCGCTTGCAGTCATCGGCGTGGTGAGCTCGGTGGTCGGCGCGTTCTATTATCTGCGCGTTATCAAAATCATGTGGTTTGACGAATCGGCGGGCGGTTTCCAACCGATGGCGGGCGAATTGCGCTTCGTCATGCTCCTGTCGGGCGCCTTCGTGCTGCTCTACGTTTTGATCGGTGGCCCTGTCGGGCGCTTTGCCGAGGCCGCCGCAAAGACCTTCTTCTAGGTCATGGCCTTTCGTCTGGCGCCGTCGGCGGAAACAGCCGGTTATCGGCTGGAAGCGCATGAGAGCGTCGGCTCCACCAATGCGCTGGCGCTCGATCATGCGCGTGCCGGCGACCCGGGCAATCTGTGGGTTGTCGCGTCGAGACAGGAAAGCGGGCGCGGACGCCGCGGTCGTGAATGGGCGACACCGTCGGGCAATCTTGCTGCCACGCTTCTGAATGTGGGGCATTTTGAACCGGCCACAGCCGCCACGCTCGGCTTTGTTGCAGGGCTGGCCCTCTCCGATGCGCTTTTGGCAGTCGTGCCGGAAAAACGCATCGCCGTTGCTGCCGATGGCGGCGACATGCCCGGCGGGCGCTTTGCGCTCAAATGGCCGAACGACGTTCTGGCCGACGGGGCGAAGCTTTCCGGCATTCTTCTGGAATCGACCATCCTACCCGATGGTCGTTTTGCCATCGCGGTGGGCATTGGCGTGAACGTTGTCTCTCACCCGGACAACACGCCATACCCGGCCACCTCGCTTAAGGCGTTGGGGTTTGGCGGCGATGCGGGCGAGCTGTTCCTTGCGCTTTCAGACGCCTGGGTCGATAACAGTCGCCTTTGGAATGGCGGGCGCGGGCTCGATGCCATTCGCAGCCGCTGGCTGAAAAGAGCGGCAGGGCTCGGCACACAGGTATCGATCCGTGTCGACGGCCGCGTGGCGCGCGGCACATTCGAGACCATCGACGAGGCTTGTCGCTTCGTCATCCGCGAGCCGGATGGTTCATTGTTGAGAATCGCAGCAGGCGACGTGCATTTCGGCGCGGTTGCTTCTGCGCAGGCAGATTAAGAGAAGGGGACCCATGGCGCGTTCCAGCACAAAAAAGCCGGCCAAGAGCGGCGATCTGAAGAATGCCGAGCTGGTTTTCTGCCCGCTTGGCGGTGTCGGCGAGATCGGCATGAATTTTGGCCTCTACGGGTTTGGACCCGCCGGAAAACGGGAATGGATCGTTGTCGATTGCGGCGTCACCTTTCCGGGGCCCGAGCTTCCGGGCGTCGATCTGGTTCTGCCCGACATCAGCTTCATTCGCGGAGAGGTCGATCGGCTGCGTGGCATCGTGATCACCCACGCGCATGAAGATCACTATGGCGCCGTGCTCGATCTCTGGCCACTGCTCAAGGCCGATGTCTGGATGACGCCTTTTGCAGCCGGCTTGCTCGACGCCAAGCGCCAGTCCGAATCCGGTGCACCCGACGTTCCGGTGAAGATCTTCAGGGCCGGAGAAACCTTCGAGATCGGTCCGTTCAGCATTGAGGCCGTTGCCGTCGCGCACTCCATTCCCGAGCCGGTCTCACTCGCCATCACCACGCCGCTCGGCACCGTGGTGCACACGGGCGACTGGAAGATCGACCCGGCTCCCGCCATCGGTCCCAAGACCGACGAGGCGCGCTTCCGCGCAATCGGCGACAACGGCGTTCTGGCACTCGTCTGCGATTCCACCAACGCCATGCGCGAAGGCGAATCGCCCACCGAACAGGCGGTGGGTGAAGGGTTGAAGGAAGTGATCGAGGCGGCATCGGGCCGTGTCGTCGTCACCACTTTTTCCTCAAATGTCGGGCGCATTCGCTCCATCGCGGAAGCCGCGCGCGATACCGGCCGCCAGCTTCTCGTTCTCGGCCGCTCCATGAAACGCGTCATCGATGTGGCCACGGAACTCGGCTATCTCGACGGCCTGCCGGACTATCTGGATGAGGACGAGTTCCAGCACGTCCCGCGCAACAAGGTCGTGGTGCTGTGCACGGGAAGTCAGGGTGAAAGCCGCGCCGCCCTCGCCAAGCTTGCTCGCGACGAGATGCGCAATGTTGCGCTAACGGCCGGCGACACGGTCGTCTATTCTTCGCGCCTCATTCCCGGCAACGAAAAAGCGGTTCTGGAAACCAAGAACCGCCTGATCGAGATGGGCATCGAGATCATCGAGGATGATGATGCGCTGGTCCATGTGTCCGGACACCCACGCCGCAGTGAATTGAAGCGGATGTATTCCTGGGTGCGTCCGCAGATCCTCGTACCGGTGCATGGCGAGGCCGCGCATCTGGTGGCGCAGGGCTCGCTCGGCGCCATGGAAGGCATTCCAGAGGTCACGCAGGTGCGCAATGGCGACATGTTGCGCCTTGCACCCGGAGCGGCGGAAATCATCGGCGAGGTTCAGCATGGGCGTTTCTTCAAGGACGGTCGGCTTCTCGGCGACGATGAGGAGATGGGCATCCGTGATCGCCGCAAGCTCTCTTATGCCGGCCATGTCGTGCTCAATGTCGTGCTTGATGAGCGCTTCAATCTCGACGGCGACCCGGATATCGTCGCCATCGGTGTGGCCGAACGTGACGCGCGGGGAGAGCTTCTCGAGGACATCATGCTGGACGCGGCGTCCGGTGCATTGCGCAGCATACCTCGAAACCGCCGCAAGGATCTCGACCTGGTGTCGGAATCGGTTCGCCGCGCGGTGCGCAATGCGGCAAATGCCGCATGGGGCAAAAAGCCCATTGTGACGGTCTTCGTCACACAATAAGCAAAGGGGTGGGGTGCCAGTCACCTCACCGCATTGCAGGAGATGTCAGCCGATGCTTGGAAAGCTCAATCACGTGGCAATTGCCGTGCCTGATCTTGAGAAGGCGTCGGCCCTTTATCGCGATACGCTGGGCGCAAAGGTTTCTGCACCACAGGCCTTGCCCGAGCACGGTGTCACGGTGGTCTTCATCGAACTCGACAACACCAAAGTCGAGCTACTGGAGCCGCTTGGCGAAGGATCGCCGATTGCCGGCTTTCTGTCAAAGAACCCGGACGGCGGCATGCATCATATTTGCTATGAGGTGGCCGACATCATGGCCGCGCGCGACCGGTTAAAGGCTGATGGCGCACGCATTCTTGGAGATGGAAAGCCGAAGATTGGTGCCCATGGCAAGCCGGTCCTCTTCCTGCACCCCAAGGATTTTGCTGGCACCCTTGTCGAACTCGAACAGGTCTGAGGTTCACCAATGGGCTGGGTTTCCCTTCTCGCCGTGTTTTTCATCGTCTGGTGGACCGTGCTTTTCATCGCACTGCCGTTCGGCCTGCGCACACAGGAAGAAGACGGTGAGGTGACGCTCGGCACCACCGAAAGCGCTCCGCGCGGGGCCCACATGCTGCGTGCACTCATCCGCACGACGATCATCGCCCTGATCATCTGCGGGCTGCTGGTTCTTGTCACACGCGGACTGGGGTACTCGTTTGACGACATCCCAAGGGTCGTGCCCAGGTTCGACTGAAACCGTCGTTTACGGTCACAGAAACCGTTTCGAACGCACCACGAAATCTTCGATCATGAAGGGTGTCCAGGCCCTGGACAATGGATGGGGCAGGGACAGTATCCCCCCAAAAAAAATGCAAGGCCAAAAGGCCTTGCTAACTCAACGCGTCCGATCCTTTGCCGTATCATCGTCGGCGGCTGCGAGTTACCGCGCCTGGACCGCATCCTCCCAAGACTTTGACCGCGTAATGAGGATGAATTTCAGCTTCACCCTCTTGTTATGGGAGGGCACCATAGAGCAAGTTGAGACGAAATGTCACGAGGAAAATTGCCTTTGAAATGCATTGTTATCGAATTGCCTTGTGGTGGCGGTTTCGAACGGCGGAGCTTTGGCTCGTCATATGGCTTCGGCTTTTCATTCCGTTGCGAAATGGTTAAGACACCGGCCTCGAACCGTTTGTCATTTTGATTCCGAACAGGCTCTCCCGAGCCGCTTCCATGGATACGTTTATGCGACTGTCGCGCTACTTCCTGCCGATCCTGAAAGAAACCCCGCGTGAGGCCGAAATCGTCTCGCACCGTCTGATGCTGCGTGCCGGCATGATCCGCCAGCAGGGCGCCGGGAGCTTTTCGTGGCTGCCTCTGGGCAAGCGCGTTCTTGACAAGGTCAATCAGATCATCCGCGAGGAGCAGAACCGGGCAGGGGCGCAGGAAATTCTGATGCCCACGATCCAGTCGGCCGATCTTTGGATGGAGAGCGGGCGCTACGACGATTACGGTAAGGAGATGCTGCGCATCACCGACCGGCACGAGCGCAAGATGCTCTACGGTCCGACCAATGAAGAGATGGTGACCGACATCTTCCGCTCCTATGTCAAATCCTACAAGGATCTGCCGCTCAATCTCTATCACATACAATGGAAGTTCCGAGACGAGGTGCGCCCGCGCTTCGGTGTGATGCGTTCGCGCGAGTTCCTGATGAAGGACGCCTATTCCTTCGATCTCGACTTCGAGGGCGCAAAGGCCGCCTACAACCGCATGTTCGTTGCCTATTTGCGCACATTCGCACGCATGGGCCTGCAGGCGATCCCGATGCGCGCCGACACCGGCCCCATTGGCGGCGATCTGAGCCACGAATTCATCATTCTGGCTTCTACCGGCGAAAGTGAAGTCTTCTGCCGCAAGGAGTTCCTTGAACTCCAGGTGCCGGGCGCGGATGTCGATTTCGGCAATGACGCGGAGATCGCCGACATCGTCGCCACCTGGACCACGCCCTATGCGGCGACCGACGAAATGCACGACGAAGTCGCCTGGGACGCCATTTCCGAGGATGAGAAGGTTTCTGCGCGGGGCATCGAAGTCGGCCATATTTTCCACTTCGGCACCAAGTATTCCAAGCCCATGAACGCGACCGTCACCGGTCCGGACGGCAAGGAGCATCATGTGTCGATGGGATCTTACGGAATTGGCCCGAGCCGCCTTCTGGCCGCCATCATCGAGGCGAGCCATGATGAAAACGGCATTATCTGGCCGGAGAGTGTCGCGCCGTTCGATGTAGGCCTGATCAACATGAAGGTGGGCGATGAAGCCTGCGACCGCATTTGCGAAGACCTTTATGGAAAACTGCAAACTGCGGGTAAGGACGTGCTTTATGACGATACGGACCAGCGCGCCGGCGGCAAGTTTGCCACCGCGGATCTGATCGGTCTTCCCTGGCAATTGGTGGTCGGCCCGCGCGGTGTCGCCAATGGCGAGGTGGAGCTCAAGAACCGAGCCTCCGGTGAGCGGGTCTCCCTGTCGGTCGAGGATGCGCTCAACCGTCTCGCTCAGGGCACCGCATGAGGCGGTGCAGCGATTTTCGTCCGCGCAACAGCCTTTGAGGTCGAGCCATGAGTGAAGCCGCCACCAGCGGAGAAGCCGCGCAGAGCGCCCGGGAAAAGCCTGCTGGCGCTGGACCGTTCTCCCGTTTCGAGCGGCTGATCGCCTGGCGCTACCTGCGCTCTCGCCGCAAGGAGACCGTCATCTCGGTGATTGCATCCATCTCCTTCATCGGCATCATGCTCGGGGTGGCGACGTTGATTGTCGTGATGGCGGTGATGAACGGATTCCGGGCTGAGTTGCTGACCCGCATTCTAGGCGTCAACGGCCATCTCATCGTGCAGCCGATCGACATGCCGATGGATGATTATGAGGCCGTTGCCAGCCGCATTGAAGGCGTCGAAGGCGTGCGCCTTGCCATGCCGATGGTGCAGGGGCAGGTTCTCGTTTCCGGTCGCAGTGGTGCCGGAACGGGGGCGGTGGTGCGCGGTGTGCGGGCGGATGACCTGTCTCGTCTCGAACTGGTGTCCGAGAACATCAAGGACGGTTCTCTCGTAGGCTTTGCTGCCGGCGAGGGACTCGCCCTCGGCTCTCGCATGGCCCAGAACCTCGGCCTTACGGTTGGCGATTCCGTGACGCTGGTCGCCCCCGACGGCGACATCACCCCCTTTGGCACGACCCCACGCGTGAAGACCTATCCGATCTCTGCGACCTTCGAGGTCGGCATGTCGGAATACGATTCCTCCATCATCTACATGCCGCTTCCGGAAGCCCAGCTCTATTTCAATGCGGAGGGGCTTGTGCAGTCGATAGAGCTTTTCGTGGACAATCCTGATGCGGTGGACATTCTACGTCCGCAGGTAGAGGCGGCCGCGCAACGACCCATCCTCCTGTCTGACTGGCGCCAGCGCAACAGCACCTTCTTCTCAGCGCTGGAGGTTGAGCGAAACGTCATGTTCATGATCCTGACCATGATCGTCCTTGTGGCCGCGCTCAATATCATTTCCGGTCTGGTCATGCTGGTGAAGGACAAGGGGCACGATATTGCCATACTGCGCACCATGGGGGCGACAAGCGGCGCAATCATGCGTATCTTTTTGATGACGGGCGCAGCAATCGGCGTTTCCGGCACGCTTGCCGGCGTCATCCTCGGTGTCGTTATTTGCTGGAACGTGGAATCGATCCGCCAGTTCTTTTCCTGGCTTTCAGGAACGACAATCTTCGATCCCGAACTCTATTTCCTGAGTCAGTTGCCGGCCAAGATGGAAGCCGGTGAGACCGTCGCCGTCATCATCATGGCACTGGTCCTGTCCTTCGTGGCAACGCTCTTTCCTGCCTGGCGGGCCTCCCGGCTCGATCCGGTCGATGCTCTGAGGTATGACTGATGGCGGCTCCTATTCTCGAAATGAAGGGCATCGAGCGCAGCTATCGCGAAGGCGAGGGCAAGCTAACCATCCTCAAGGATGCCGCGTTTTCCCTGAACCCGGGCGAGATGGTCGCGTTGGTCGCTCCATCGGGGGCTGGCAAATCGACGTTGCTGCACCTGGCGGGGCTTCTGGAGGCACCGGATTCCGGAGAGGTGATTGTCGGAGGTCAAGCATGCGGCCAGCTGTCGGATGATGCGCGCACCGCTATCCGTCGCAACGAGATCGGCTTCGTCTACCAGTTCCATCATCTGCTGCCGGAGTTCTCTGCAGAGGAGAACATCATGATCCCGCAGATGATCACCGGCATGGCGCCGGCCGAGGCGAAGGCGCGTGCAGGACAGCTTCTTGATTACTTGCGGGTCGGTCACCGCGCGAGCCACCGACCGGCAGAACTGTCCGGTGGCGAACAGCAGCGCGTGGCCATCGCCCGGGCGGTCGCCAATGCGCCGCGTGTTCTTCTCGCGGATGAGCCCACCGGCAATCTGGACCCCAAGACGGCAGGCTATGTGTTCGATGCGCTCGAGGCGCTCGTGCGCCAGTCTGGCCTGGCAGCCCTGATCGCCACCCACAATCATGAACTGGCAGCTCGAATGGACCGTGTTGTGACGCTGAGCGGCGGCAAAGTCGTCGCCTGGACAGGCTGACGGATCGCCCGCCTGTCGATTGCCCGACGGCGATCCAGAGAACGGATCCGGATTTCGGTCGTCTGTCCGCCGATTAACCCCACGTAAACCCTGATTGCCACGCCTGGCGCACCCGCTACCTACTGCGCTTGACGAAAGAACAAAAATAGAACATAAAAGGTTCATAAAGTGATCAGGAGGGATAAATGACCGATCTTGTCCAGGATGTCGTCTCGCTCGTTGCCGTGAGTTCCTTTATCATGATGGCTGCTGTGGTGATCGGCGCTATTTGAATCTTGCCGGTGTCCTGCGTCGTGTCAGGCACCGCCGGAATGCAAAAGAGGCGGGAAGGTCCGCCTCCCGCCCCTGTGTTGGGTTGCTTCCCTTGCAGCCATGTCGGGCGGAAGCCCGAACCTGCCTTTCGGAAATGCGTTTCTGACTAGTCGCCGACAGCCACGCCTTCGCGACGCGGGTCGGCAGCTCCTTCCAGACCTTCCGGCGTAAGCGTGATGCCGTGCAGGCCGGAATTGAGGTCATCGATGGATGTCTTGAAGCCAAGCGCGTCGAGGTCATTCTGCATCTCTTCGGCTTCGGTGCCGGCTTCCAGCGTGTAGGTTCCGAAACGATTTGTCAGATGCGGCAGGTCGATGGCCTGTTGCATGTTCATGCCCCAATCGGTCAGCGCGATGATCGTGTTCGCGACATAGGGTATGATGTTGCTGCCGCCGGGCGAGCCAAGCGCATGGAGCGGCTTGCCATCCTTCAGGACGATGGTCGGCGACATGGACGAGCGCGGGCGCTTGCCGGGTTCGACCTTGTTGGCCACTGCCTCGCCATCGGCTTCAGGCTCAAACGAGAAATCCGTTAGCTGATTGTTGAGGATGAAACCGGCCGCCATCTGGCGAGAGCCGAAAGCGCTTTCCACCGATGTTGTCATCGAGGCGACGTTGCCGGCCTTATCGATAATAACGAAATGCGAAGTCGAGGGCTGCTCAAGGCTCCTGCCGTCGATCCGCAATTCGGCTTTATCCCATGGTGGATCTCCGGCCTTCACGTCATCCGCGCCAAGGGCGGTGGGACGCCGGATCAGCGCCGCACGCGCTTTCAGATAATCCTGGTCGAGAAGACCCTTCGGCATCTTGACGAAATCGCTGTCGGCCATGTAGCGGCCCCGGTCAGCGAAGGCAAGCCGTGTGGCATCACCGATGATGCGCCAGCTTTCGGGGTCTTCAGGTCCAAGACTACCCAGATCGAATGTGTTCACCATGCCGAGGATCTGTCCGACGGTGAGGGCTCCCGAGGAAGGTGGCCCCATTCCGCAGACCTCTAGGTCGCGATAGGGAGCGCACACCGGTTCCCGCTCCTTCACCTCGTACCCGGCGAGGTCATCGAGCGTCAAAAGCCCCGGATTGCCTTCATGTGCTTTGACCGCGGCCACAATCTGTTCGGCGACCGGCCCTCTATAGAAGCCATCGGCTCCATATTCGGCCACTCGTTTCAGTGTCTCGGCATAGTCCGGATTTTTCAGGATCGATCCGACCGTGAGAGTCTTGCCATCCTTGTCATAAAAATAAGCGCGGGTTGAAGGTTGCGTGTCCAGCCGGCCCTTGTCTTCCTCGATCAGCGCATGAAGCCGCGGCGAAACGGTGAAGCCTCCTTCCGCCAGCCGGATTGCCGGTTGAAGAAGGGTCGTCCATTCAAGCTTTCCGGCGCGTTTGTGGATGGTTTCCATCAGACGAACCACGCCCGGTGTACCCACCGAGCGTCCGCCGACCACGGCGTCGAAGAAGGCAAGCGGCTCACCTTGTTGATTGAGGAACAGCTCTGGCGTTGCCGCAGCAGGGGCGGTTTCCCGCCCATCGAAGGTCGTCACTTTGCCGGTTTCAGCATCATACCAGACAAGGAACGCACCGCCGCCAATGCCGGAGGATTGCGGCTCCACCAGGCCAAGCACCGTCTGAACAGCCACCAGCGCATCGGCCGCACTCCCGCCCTTGCGCAGGATGTCGAGACCGGCCTCCGCGGCCAATGGATTGGCAGCCGCCACCATCTGTTCTTTTGCGTGGACCGTCGTTTTGTTTGCAAGCCCGCTGGCACTCTCAGGCGCGTGGGCATCCGTCGCCTGCTGGGCAATCGCTTCAGGGCTGGTCATGGACAGGGAAATGAGGGCAACGACCCCAAAGGCACTGAATAATCGCATTGTGGTGCTCCTCTGACCGAGCGTCGCGCATCCCGACCGGATCGCCAACACGCTCTCAAGCCTCGCACGGCGCGATTGGAGCCAATTTCCGATCGCGCCTCCGCCTATTCATGACGGACCTGTCTCGAGCGTCAACGGCTTTCCGCGGGGCCGAACACTTCCGCAAAAGCGGCCTTGAGCGCGAGATCGAGATCCTCCATCGTCACCGGCAGGCCGAGATCGACCAGACTGGTGACTCCGTAACCGCTTATACCGCAAGGCACGATACCGCCGAAATGTGCCAGGTCCGGCTCGACGTTGATCGAGATACCGTGGAAGCTCACCCAGCGCCGCAGGCGAATGCCGATGGCGGCAATCTTGTCTTCGGCGGGCAAGCCGCCGGGCAGGGGCGGTTTGTCCGGCCGCGCAACCCAGACACCGACGCGGTCCTCTCGGCGTTCGCCCTTCACGTTGAAGCGTTCCAGCGTGGCAATGATCCATGCCTCCAGCGCAGCGATGAAGGCGCGCACGTCTTCACGGCGGGTTTTGAGGTCGAGCATCACATAGGCGACCCTTTGGCCCGGCCCGTGATAGGTGTATTCGCCGCCGCGACCCGTCTTGTAGACCGGAAAGCGGCCTGCTTCGAGAAGATCCTCGCTGTTGGCGCTGGTGCCGGCTGTGTAGAGCGGCGGGTGCTCCACCAGCCACACGAGCTCAGACGCCTTGCCTTCGCGAATCATGCCGGCGCGCGCTTCCATGAAGGCGACGGCGTGTTCGTAATCGATCAAACCCGATTCGATACGCCATTCGACGGGCGGACCCGCCAGGCGTGGCAGGAATTCCGTGTCGATCTGGCCCCGTTCGCTCATCGCATCATCCCATCAGGTCCTGAAACTGCCCGACACATATGGAGATAATCAGGCTGCGGGTCCAGTGCCCCGCCGCCGTGTGGAGGCTGGAGTTTTTTTTCGTGTTTTTGAAGAAGGGCGCTTGTTTCCCGAAATCCGATTTGCTACATGCCCGGTGCCGGTGTGAACCGGCCTCCAGCTGCGTGCGGTCGTGGCGGAATTGGTAGACGCGCAGCGTTGAGGTCGCTGTGGGGCAACCCGTGGAAGTTCGAGTCTTCTCGACCGCACCAAGCTCTTTCCCAAAGTGTATGGTTTTCAATGACTTGGATGCGAAAGTGTCCCGCGTCAGACTCATGCGTGGGACACGTTGATTCTCCCGACCGCTGATTGGGCCAGCTTCCAGCGCTCCACGCGTCGGATATATACCTCGCTCGTCTTCGCTTATGAATGGCCCAAAATGGCCATTATGTCATACTGGTTGCAGCAGGGCAAAGATGCGCTGACGTGCTTCCTTGCATGTACCCATTCATAGGCTGGGAGTGGTTTGTGGAGATCCAAATTTCGCTCTGAGTGAAGACGGAATCGATACGCCGGTTTTCGCCGAAGAAGGCCATCACTACGTGTGTCTCGGCTTGCGTATCGACCGGTCCATGCTCTTAAGGCAGGAAGTCGCAAGCCACTAAGGTGTGAGCGTGAAAATTGCCCTAAGCACAGTCATAATCTTTGTATTATATGGGCTGATGGATTGATGTATTTTGTCCACTTTGCAATGTGAAATAGGAACTACGCCAGCGTAGGAAGGGGGTCTCGATGACCCGGTATGAAATATAAGCAAGCGGAAGAAAAGAAATGAATAGTGCAGTTGAAATTGCGAAGGCGGTATAAAAATTACTAAATATGATAATCTCATTCTGCATCAGATAAAAAACAAAATTCCTAAGATACATCATGTGCCACATATATATACTGTAACTTATAACTCCTACGAAGGCGATAAATTTACTGATTTTCGTGGGAATTGGAATGTTGGAATTTTCGTAAGACCAAATCAGAAATGCTATTATAAGACCCTCTAATGCGGGCGAACAAACCCACCATGGGCTGCCTTGGCTGCCATAGTAACCGCCTTCAACATTGAACCAATGCCAGATGCGATAAAGGCAACTGCCGCCACGGCAAAATACCAGCTTCTTGCGGTTCGTCCCTTAAGTAAACAAAAAGCCGCCATGCCGGCAAGAAATTGATCTATACGGCCAATGATCGTCCAATAGGAAGCATTGCGAATGTTCCAGCCGTCTAGATATATCGCGGCTCTAATAAAAATCATCATGACGATTAGGGCTAACAAAGTCTGTGGATGCTTCCACGCAATTGGAAGGAGAATTGGAAGCAGAAGATAGAAATGTAGTTCGACGGCAATAGACCACGCTCCATTAGGCCATCGGGGGAATATGAAGCCGACGTAGGCAGTAGAAAATATTGTTTCCAAACTCATTCCACGAGACCATAGCAATCCATATCCCACAGCGAGCGTGACGAATAACAACGGGAACAACCGCAATATGCGATTATAAAGGAAGGCTCCAACATCGATCGGCCTACCATTGATTATTTTTGCAAATAAGTAGCCGCTTAAGGTCATGAAAAGCGCGACACCAATGTGGCCTTCTTCGAAAAGAGACACGGGTGGAAACGAAGGTACATAGCTCGGAGGAATGGCACCTCGCATGTGTGTCGTGTGCCAAGAAAAAACTAAAAAGGCAGCCAAGGCGCGCACATGGTCTAATTTTTCGTAGTATTGACCGCTTGAAGAACCTTTCACGCCCGCCCTCCCAATAGTCTATTTACAAATATATTCTTTTCCAGTGGTTATAAAATTACCCAATGAGTTGACACTTGACGGGTGTACCGACTGGGGATCGTCAAGGCTGAACTCCTTCTCTTAACAGCCAAGGGTAGCGAGCGAGGCTCCCACCTTCACTGGTGTGATCACGTAATGCGTCGCTTCTGCTGACAATGGTTTCACGCCACAGTGCGTCCCTTCGGCTGCGCGGCTGTCCGCACGGCTTCATCACCACGAAAGGAAACGACATGGACCGCAACTTCGCGCGGGCGCTTCCGCTCGTCCTTGAAAACGAGGGCGGCTGGGCCGATCTTCCAGACGATCCCGGTGGAGCCACCATGAAGAGGGGGCACGCTGAACAGCTCCGCCGTTACGTGAGGGTGGATGCGACCAAGGCTGATTGGCGAGCTATCGCGGATGGAGCATATCGCCACAGTTTATCATCGGCATTACTGGGCCGCCGTGATTGAACTCGCTCCGAGTTTGCCGGAGCGGTTCAGAATGGTTTGTCAGTTGTCGATGTAACGGGCGTCCACCTGCGCCATTTTCCGACGGGCTGATCACCGCGCCGCGAGGTTTCGGCATCCCCAGCAATCCTCTCCCAACTTAACCTGTGTTAATTCACGCGGGTTGTATGCGTGCTAACGAGGGTTGTCCTGACCGTTGGGGGCGATGGGTGGGGCATCTCGCTCTCGATTATCGATTGAGCGACAAGGAATCTTCTTCGATTTGCATCGAGGGAGATTTTTTGTTTGGAGCAAACTTTCCTCAGAGATTTGGGGGCCGCAAGCTGCGGGACCCTCCGGCAACCCACCGCTTCAGACTGCAGGATGCTCGCGTGCAAGGCGGCTTGGCCGCCCGTTGAGCAAGCGGCTTGGCCGCCCGCTGAGATAGATGCGGCTGATCATGCGTGACAGAAACTCCACCACCGCGGTTGAGAGCACCACGAAGGAAATCACGAGAGCCAGCGTATTCAGAAAATCCAGATACATATCAACCGTTTTGTGCGGGGCGTTTTGTGCGGGGCGTTTCGTGCGGGGCGTTTCGTGCCGAGTTTCGACATGAGCGTAACCCCGAAGCGCGAAAAACGCTGCATCACGATTTCTATGTTCTCTTAAGAATTGCCAATCGGGACCCTTCGGTGCCGGGCTAGAAGCGTCGCAGTAACGCGCCAAATCCGGACAGGCGATCTTCCACGCCCGCAAGCCGAAGGCAATTCCACATCATGGCCTGATTGCTCACAATCACGGGCTTTCGAATCTTCTCTTCCAGCGCTTCGACAATCTCGAGCGACCGCAATGCACTGCAGCTTATCAGCAATGCATCTGCATCCGGTGTGTCGAGACTGGCGCCGAACTCAAGCAGATAGTCAGGCGTGATCCGAACCATATCGCGGTCATAGTCCAGTCCAAGACCCGCGTAAGCGGAGATCTCGAAACCCGCTTGAGTGTGCAGATAGCCCACAACAGTGTCGGTCAATTCGTCCGCGTAGGGGGTGCCCACGGCGATACGGCGCACCTGCAGGGCCTCCAGCGCCCTTGTCACGCTGCCCATGAGTGAAGTGGCGCGGGCGGTGGGGGCGCCCTTGCTCAATTCCGCACAGACGCGTTCTTCTCCCACCGCCACCGTGCCTGAAGTGCAGGCCAGACATACCACGTCAAGAATGTCATCCGGCAAGATGCGCCCGGCAGTTTCCGCAAGGCTTCCGGTGAGTTGCGCAAGCGTACCGGTCGAGATCTCATGCGGCATGCGAGCCCTGGAGAAGTAAACGCCAACACCCGGCGGAGCCATGCGCACCATATCCTCTTCGACCAATTGATCGTTCGGAAGAAGAACAAAACCGATCTTGGCGCGTTCATTCCGGCCTGAGTCGAATCGTATCGGGGAGTTTACCTGCCGCTTCCGGGGCTTTAGCGGCGAATTTTCTGGTTTGTCGAGCATTTGGCCCTGTCGTTGCGCATTGTCGTTCAAGCCTGAGGATCGCCTCTTTTGTATCTGTTGTGCTGCCGGGCGAGCGACGTGGATGCGTCGCGTTTGGGGCAGGAGGCCTGTCTAAGATCCTTCGTGATGATACAGACATACACCCATTGTCACCCCGACCAAACCCCCGCCCTCGATCAACCCCCTGCCCAGATGCGGGGATGCGCAAACTATGGATCGCAAGCCAGGAACTGGGTCAGTCTCTCGCTGTGACGAACCAGGCGGTCCTCCGCATACGCGCAAGCGTGGCAATATCGAGCTTTTCTGTCTTGATGGAAGCCATCGCGATTTCGATGAGTGCAAGATGGATTTGCTGATGACTCCACCCACGCTCCCGAGCCGACTTCACAATGCGCGTCAGTGCCGGCTCTATCGCGTCTCGGCAGGTCTGCGCCTCGACGACAAAGTCGACCGGCGCACAGGTCTCAAATGCGAGCGACATGCTTTCCCCCCGGAACCGTCGTTAAGTTCAGATCGATAGGCAAGTTGATTGTGCTGATGGAGATACCACAACCTACGCATCTGGACGAGTGCACTGATCGAGGTAGTCCCAGTTGCTGCTGGCGAGCGTTACGAAAAGGTTAAAATCACTCTGGTTGCCCTGTTTCCAAAGGGATTGGGCATAGATGAATGGCCGGGTCTATCGAGCACCAGTCCGCTTGTGGACGTGTGTTTCTTTTGGTGTGCTGCTCTTGATTGTGGTCTATTCTGTCGCACCGGGCAGAGGGCCACAAAGTGCATTTGCGAAAAGCGAGGGTGCGACAGTGACATTCATCGAGAGCTTATTTGGCGTTATCGGAGACTTAACCTGGGGGTGGTCCCTCATCCCAATTCTTGTCGTCTTAGGCATTTTCATCACCGCGTTGACCGGGTTCGTTCAGCTTCAGTTCTTCAGGCGCATGTTCCGCGTCCTCTCTTCAAAAAATCAAAGCGGAGACCCCAATGCGATCTCCGCGCGTGCAGCACTTCTCGTTTCCGTCGGGGGACGCGTCGGCGGCGGCAACATCGCCGGCGTGGCAGTCGCCATTACCCTTGGTGGGCCAGGCGCAGTGTTCTGGATGTGGGCGATTGCCCTGGTGGGCATGGCGACAAGCCTCGTCGAGTGTTCGCTGGCGCAGCTGTATAAACGCCGCGAAGCAGACGGCACGTTTCGCGGCGGTCCGGCCCGCTCCATCATTCATGGTCTGGGTGAAGAGTATAAGTGGCTCGCCGTCCTTTACGCGATCTGTCTGATCGCGGCATTCGCCATTGGGTTCAACGCATTTCAGGGCAATACGGTCGCCGGCGCCGCGCAGGAAAGTCTGGGGATAGACCGCATGTGGTCGGGCATCGTTCTGACCGTGATCTCCGGTTTCATCGTCTTCGGCGGAATCCGTCGGATTGCGAAAGCCGCCGATGTCGTGGTCCCCGTCATGGCGATTGCCTATCTGTTGATGGCGGTGGTCATCATTCTTTTGAACATCACGGAACTTCCCGGTGTTCTCTATTCCATCGTCATGAACGCGTTCGGGCTGGAGCAGGCCGTTGGCGGCGGCATGGGTGCAGCGCTGGCACAGGGGCTGAGGCGTGGCCTTTTCTCCAATGAGGCTGGGCTTGGTTCTGCGCCCAATGTGGCCGCCACGGCCGATGTGCGCCACCCCATCAGCCAGGGCATCACCCAGTCGTTCTCGGTCTTTATCGACACGATCGTGATCTGCAGCTGCACCGCCTTCGTTATCTTATTGGGCGATGTGTATACGCCAGGTGCTGAGGCTATCGATGGCGTCGTCCTCACCCAGCAGTCGCTCGTTTCTCACCTGGGTGAATGGACCCAGTATTTCCTGACCTTCATCCTTCTTCTCTTTGCCTTCAGCTCGATCATCTACAATTATTATCTGGGCGAGAACGCCTTGACGGTGATCAGCGAACATCCGCTGGTCATCAACGCGTTGCGCGTGGTTGTGATGGGGATTGTCTTTCTTGGCGCTGTGGCGCCCGGCGCGACCGCGGTCTTCTTCTTCTCTGATCCGATGATGGGCATCCTGGCGCTGGTCAATCTCATCGCCATTATGATGCTTTTGCCCACATGTCTGAGGATATTGAAGGATTTCAGAGAGCAGCTGAGAGCAGGTGTCGAAAGGCCGGTGCTCGATCCGGAAAAATTCCCGGATCTGGATATCGACCGTACTGCCTGGACCGGAAAGGTGAGTGGCGAATCGTCAGTGGCTTGATCGCTGCGTGAGATCCGCCTCGTTTGGCGTAGGGGCAGGGCAACCTGCCCCTTTTCATGTTCCGGACTTCAAAAGCCCAACAATATGGCCGCTGCAATCGACATCGCGACGGCCAAAGCCGTGAGAGCGACAAACACCCGGGCCTTGTCGAGGAACATCGCATATCCGGCACCCCAGGCCGACGTGCCTGCTCCAAGCGCGAAGAAGAATGCATCCCGCTCTCCAAAGGAAAGCGCGGCAGCCATCAGTCCGCCGATCACGATGGCTCCGAACGTTACGATGGTTGCAGCAGCATAGGCGTCGTAGCGGTCGTTCATTCTTGGTCCCTTCAAAATGCACTTTATGGCGTCATGGACGCCCTCCCGCAGGCTTACCACTAGCAGGTCATTTCGTCGAAAGAAACGCTTCTTGCGGAGGCATCCTTTCAAGGGCTGGGCTGAGGGCTCAATCGCATTGAACGCTGAATTAATTTTCACTGACTGTTGCGATTCGAAATAACGCGCGTTATGTCATGACCCATGTATGGTATTTTCACATGAAATGTGAGGCTGAATGAAGTCTCGCAGAGCGAATGCAGAATGCAAGCGTATGTGAAATATTTTACAGGTGTTCGACCTGTATTTCATTTTCCATAAAATAATCAGCCAAGAGGAATCATGAAATCCAAGCTGCGGGTCGAGAATGTTTACAAGATATTTGGTGATCACCCAGAACAAGCGCTCGAAGGTCTGAAACAGAGCAAGACCAAGATCGAGATTTTTGAGGAAACAGGGCAGACCGTCGGCGTTCAGGATGTCAGTTTTGATGTCCGCGAAGGCGAGATTTTCGTGGTCATGGGGCTTTCTGGCTCCGGAAAGTCTACACTCGTCAGAACCCTGAATGGCTTGATCCCCCCCACGTATGGGAAAATCCTGATCGACGAAGACGATGTGGCGAGCTGCTCCGCTGAGCGCCTGCGCAGGGTGCGGCGTGAAAAGATCACAATGGTGTTTCAGCATTTCGCGCTCTTTCCCCACAAGACCGTCGCTGAGAACGCGGCCTATGGGCTGAAGATCAAGGGAGAAGGAGCCTCCTCGCGCCGCGCAAAGGCGCTGGCAGCGCTGGAGCAGGTTGGTCTTGCGGCCTATGCCGACAGCTACCCCGACGAACTGTCGGGCGGAATGCAACAGCGCGTGGGGCTTGCGCGAGGGCTCGCCACCGACCCACAAATTCTGCTGATGGACGAGCCCTTCGGCGCGCTCGATCCGCTCATCCGCCGCGAAATGCAGGAAGAGCTTCTTCACCTTCAGAAGAAACTCAAGAAGACGATCATCTTTATCACCCATGATCTCAATGAGGCACTGCTCCTGGGCGACAAGATCGCCATCATGAAGGACGGCCGCTTTGTTCAGGTCGGGACCGCGCAGGAGATCGTTGACAATCCGGCCGACGACTATGTCGCCGCCTTTGTCGGTGACATCGACCGGGGCCGAGTTTTCGACGCCGCGCACGTCGCCGAACGCCCGATCACGGTAGAGCTCGGCGAAAAGAATGCGGCGGAAAAGGCGCTCGACCTGATGGAAGAGCACAACCGCAATGCGCTCTATGTTGTCGAAGAGGACCGGATCGCCGGTCTCGTGACCTATCAGGAGCTGGCGGTGGCCGCCCGCGAGGAAGGCCGCACAGATCTTTCGGAAGTGCTCGTGACGGAGGTCCCCACGGTTTCGCGCGAGACACCACTTAACGAACTTTATGGCGCGGCAAGCGCTGGTTATCCGATCGCTGTAGCCGACAAGCGCGGCCGCCTCGCAGGAGTTATCGAACCGCAGGCGGTGTTCTCCCAGCTTTCAGGCGAGGAGAACGAAGAGGCCGGCTCCACAACGGATCAAGCAGTGGCCAGCTCCGCAGAGAAAGGAGAACGCCAATGATCAGCCCTGCCGATCTCGTTCAGATCCCGCTCGACGACTGGGTGAACAGTTTCGTTCGCGACTTTCTGGTTCCCAATTTCCGCCCCCTGTTCCGTGCAATGCAGACGCCGGTTACCGCCGTTCTCGGCTGGCTTGATGCGTTCTTCCACTGGTTACCCATGCTGGTGTTCACTGCAGGCCTTACGCTGATTGCCTGGCGCACGGCCGGCCGCGGAGTTGCCATTTTCACCCTGATCGCACTCGCTTTCATTGACATGATCGGGCTCTGGTCGGAGACCATGACCACCTTGTCGATGATCATCACCTCGGTGTTGTTCTGCGCGATAATCGGCATTCCGCTGGGCATCTGGAGTGCACGCAGCGACCGTGTGCTCTTTGTCGTGCGGCCCATTCTGGACATCATGCAGACGATCCCGTCATTCGTCTATCTGGTGCCGATCGTCATGCTGTTCGGTGTGGGTATGGTTCCTGGCATCATCGCCACGATCATCTTCGCCCTGCCGCCCATTATCCGCCTCACCAATCTGGGAATCCGCAATGTGCGCGGTGACCTGGTCGAGGCTGCGGAAGCGTTTGGTTCCACCCGCTGGCAGATGTTGTGGGAAGTCCAGTTTCCGCTGGCCCTGCGCACCATCATGGCGGGTCTCAATCAGACCTTGATGCTCGCCCTGTCGATGGTGGTCATCGCAGCACTTATTGGCGCTGGCGGACTTGGCCTCACGGTCTACACCGGGCTTGGCCGTCTCAACGTGGGAGCAGCCACCGCGGGCGGCATCGGCATCGTGCTCCTGGCGATCATCCTTGATCGCATCACCCAATCGCTCGGCGAAAAGAAAGCCGTGCACACGCCTTCGCTCTGGCAGACGCTGCGCTCGATGTTTGCGTTCGGTAAGCCGGGTGACGAAGAAAAAGCGGGCAAAGCCGCATAAGGCACCGTCCGTCTCGCGGAGCGCGAACCAGCGTTCCGCATTCACTGGCAGAGGCCACGCCCTGCCACAATTGTCGAACACGTATTTATGGAGACTGCTCGATATGACTGGTCTTAAGAGAAGCATTCCCGCAATCGCAGCCCTCGCGCTGCTCGGCTCTGTCGCCATGCCGGCGATGGCACAGGACGGCCCGGGTGCGGGCAAAACCATCAAGATGGCGCAGGCCACCTGGGACACGGGCTGGTTTCACGCTGAAATCTACAAGCAGATGTTTGAAGAGCTTGGCTACACGGTTGAAGGCCCGACCACCCTCGATAATCCGCCTTTCTACCAGGCGGTGGGGTACGGCGATGTCGACCTCTGGGTGAACGGTTGGTTCCCGATCCACGACACCTATCGTCCGGCTTTCGAGGCAACGGCGGAGATCGTCGGTGCTGTTGCAGCGGGTGGCGCGCTTCAGGGCTATCTCGTCGACAAGGCATCGGCTGAAAAGTTCGAGATCAAGTCGCTTGACGATTTCAAGCGGGACGAAGTGAAGGAAGCTTTCGATCGCGATGGCGATGGCAAGGCCGATCTCGTCGCATGCCCGCCCGGTTGGGGCTGTGAGGTGGCGATCGAGGATCACCTGACCGCTTATGATCTCAAGGAACACATCAATGAGATCAAGGCAAGCTATTCTGCTTCCATGGCAGATGCCGTCGCGGCTTATGAAAGCGGCGAGCCGATCCTGTTCTACACCTGGACGCCCAACTGGACGGTCAACGAGCTGAAGATCGGCGAGGATGTTGTCTGGATTCAGGTTCCTGAAGAGGCGACGGATGAGAACGCGGCTGCCGGAATCGATGGCTGTGTCGCCGATCCTTGCGTCATGGGCTTCGAGGCCAATGACATCGTGCCGGTCGCCAATTCCGAGTTCCTTGAGGAGAACCCGGCTGTCGCGACGCTGCTCAAATCGGCGTCCATTCCGCTCGAGGACATTTTTGCCCAGAACGCGGCCATGAACGACGGCGCCGACAAGCCGGAAGACATCAAGAAGCAGGCTTCGGACTGGATTTCCGACAATCGCGATACTGTTGAAGGTTGGCTGGAAGCCGCCCGCAAGGTAGGCGAGTAAATCCGCTTGCCGTCAGGGCCTCATTGTTTGAGGTCCTCGAACACATTTGGACCGCGCGCCTTGTCTGGCGCGCGGTTTTTTAATGCGATCACGATCTGCGAGGGTGTCGTGGTTTACTGAAGCCTGGGTGGCGACGTGTAGATCGGCACATTGAGGTCACGCTGGCTCGGCGTCGTCAGGCGGGGTGTGTCCCGTTGGTTGCGCATCCATTCCTGATGCTGATCTTCCAGCATATTGCGGCTGCGATCCAGTTCACGCTGGATCCGCGCGTCCCGCGCCTGTGTCGCTTCGCTCTCGGGCCTGTTCTCCGCGTAGGCCGGGGCACCCGCCAGCAGGGCCGCTCCTAAGGCGGTCAGTACCATGTGACTGAAGCGAGCTTTCATGATGCTCATTTAGGACACTCGGGAGCGCTTGGACCGAGGCATATTGCTTCTTAGTTCAGGAGAAGAATAGCACCATTTAGAAGACCGGCGAACAGCACCCAAGCAGCGTAGGGCAGGAACATTAGGGCGGACATTCGGTCAATCCGCCAACTTGCGATGACGAAGGCGATAACGGCAGCCGCAAGAAGCAGAATGATCAGGAGCGCGGACCCGATCATGTGAAGCGAAAAGAAAACCGGTGACCAGGCGAAGTTGAGAACAAGCTGTATCCACCACAGGCGCATCACACTGCTCTGCCGCGCTCGCAGCCATATACGCGCGCCGGCCAACGCGATCAGGACATAAAGCGCTGCCCATACCGGACCGAATAGCCAGTTTGGCGGATTGAATGCCGGTTTTTCCAGCCCCGCATACCAGGATCCGGGCGTTGTGAGATAACCAATGGCAAGACCGCCACCGACTACAAGAACTAGAAAAAAGGGGAGAGTGCGAAGAAGCGGCATCATTCTGTCCTGTTTCTTGGTTCGTACCGGCAAAACCTGCTCACGCTGGAACCAGCTTACGCCGCAATTCATTAACGTTTAGAGGGGGCTTGTGTTCCTGCTGCGCCGAAAGGTTGGGCACACAACCAAAAATCTCGAGCGGAAAGCGTGGCGTCCCGGTTGCGATGCGGCACACGCGTCTGTATTGCCGAAAGAACGCTGCGCCCATTCGCAGAGCCCAACATCCCAGCCAGGGAGGTCCATTTGAGCGAATCCGAAGGACTGAACGAAAACGTCGAAGCCGAAGCGGAAGGCGCTGAGGCAATGGGCATCTATGATGCGGATGGTGTGGTGGCGGCACCTTTTCTGGCGCATATCGGCGCAGCGATTGCCGACCGGGATACCATCACACTCCGTCAGGAAATCGGCGCGCTCCACCAGTCCGAAGTCGGTGATTTGCTCGAGGCTCTTCTCCCCGACCAGCGTCTCGCCCTTGTCGTGCTCATGGGCGATGATTTCGACTACACCGCTCTGACCGAGGTGGACGAGGCTATCCGTCTCGAAATACTGGAAAACCTACCCAATCAACAGGTGGCGCGCGCCGTCGAGCAGCTCGATTCGGATGATGCGGTTTACATCCTTGAAGATCTCGATCAACAGGATCAGGACGAGATCCTCGCCGAGCTTCCTTTTACGGAGCGCGTGCGCCTTCGCCGCTCCCTGGGCTATCCGGAGGAAACGGCCGGCCGGCGCATGCAGACGGAATTTGTCGCTGTGCCGCCCTTCTGGACCGTTGGCCAGACGATCGATTACATGCGAGAGGAGCAGAACCTTCCCGAAAGCTTCGCACAGATATTCGTGATCGACCCGACATTCCGGCTCGTGGGCGCTGTCGACCTCGACCGGATCCTGCGCACGAAACGTGGGGTGAAGATCGAGGATATAATGCGCGAGACGCGCCAGGCGATCCCCGCTACGATGGATCAGGAGGAAGCGGCGCAGATCTTTGAGAAATACGACCTTCTGTCGGCTGCCGTGGTCGATGAGAACGAGCGGCTGGTCGGTGTGCTTACCATCGACGATGTGGTGGATGTCATTCAGCAGGAGGCGGAGGAAGACCTTCTGCGCCTTGGCGGCGTCGGCGACGAAGAACTTTCCGACCGTGTCTGGACCGCTGCGCGCTCACGCGTGCCGTGGCTTATGGTCAATCTCATCACCGCATTCCTGGCAGCTTCTGTAATCGGCCTGTTTGATGACACGATCGAGAAGATCGTCGCACTCGCGATCCTGATGCCGATCGTTGCTGGCATGGGTGGTAATGCCGGGTCACAAACCATGACCGTCACGGTGCGTGCGCTCGCCACCCGCGACATCGACATTTACAATGCCGGCCGCATCATCCGTCGAGAAATGGGTGTCGGCATTCTGAACGGCGTCATTTTCGCCACGCTGATCGGCGTGGTCGCGGCCGCTTGGTTTCAGGATTACAATCTGGGCGGCATCATTGCGGCGGCGATGATCATCAACATGTTTGTCGCCGCTCTTGGCGGCATCCTCATTCCGCTGCTGCTTGATCGCGTTGGCGCCGACCCGGCGGTGGCATCGGCGGTTTTCGTCACCGCTGTTACCGATGTGGTCGGCTTTCTCGCGTTTCTTGGCCTCGCCACCTGGTGGTTTGGAGTTTAATTCAAGCGGGCAGGGGGCTTGCCGAGCGGCGTGCGCGGTAGAGAATGAAAAATGCGATGGCCATATTGCCCAGGTTCCAGGCAATCCCGTTTAAGAATGCGGCCTGATAAGAGCCCGTCAGGTCATAAATCCAGCCCGACATCCACCCCCCAAGCGCCATGCCTATAATGGTCGCCATGATCACGACGCCCATGCGCTGACCCGCTTCGCGCGCTGGCAGATATTCGCGCACGATGATTGCGTAGCTCGGCACGATGCCGCCCTGCGAGAGCCCGAAGATGAACGATACCATGTAGAGCGAAGCGAGGCCGTTAAAGGGGATGTAGAGGAACAATGAAAGGCATTGCAACACTGATCCGATTAACAGCGTTGGCACACCGCCAATGCGGTCGGCCAGGAGGCCGGAGATCAGCCGGCTGGCAATGCCTGCGCCCAGCATCAGCGACAGCATCTCCGCGCCGCGTGCTATGTCGAAGCCGAGGTCGATGCAATAGGCGACGATATGCACCTGCGGCATCGACATGGCGACACAGCATCCCAACCCGGCAAGCACCAGAAGCCCCTGCAGCGTACGTGGTGAAAGGTCGATCGGTTTTCGTCCGCCTGGACGCCGTAAATGGGCGGCCGGGATATCGTCGGACTGATTCACATCTGGTCTCGCGCGCATAAGCATGGCCAAGGGCACGATGCTGACGATGCAGAAAATGCCGATGCCAAGAAATGTGACCCGCCAGCTCGTGTGTTCCAGCGCAAATTTGATCACGGTCGGCCAGAGGACACCGGAAAGATAATTGCCGCAGGCGACGGCCGCCACCGCGATGCCGCGCCGCTTCTCGAACCAATGGGAAATGTCCGCCAGAAGCGGACCGAAACAGGCGGAACCGCCGAGCCCGATCAGCCCCTGCAGGATGACGAATTGCCAGAGTGCAGTCGTGAAGCTGGAGGCGACAAAGCCCGCGCCAAGCATGGCACCCGCGATGGCGACGGGCAGCGCCACCCCAATTCTGTCTGCAAACCGCCCAATGAGCACGTTGCCGAGCGCAAAGCCGATCATCGTGCTCGTATAGGGCAGGGACGCTGCTGCCCGATCGACACCAAATTCCGCCTGGATGGGCGGTAGAACGACCACGAAGGCCCAAAGCCCCACTGTGCCGAACGTACCCAGAAGCAAAGCAATTGTCATCCGGAACCAGGCATAGGAACCGTCAATCACGGCATCGCTGCCGCTATGGGCGAGGCGCTGTTGCAAGCTGGTCGTCCCCTGTTCGAAATTGTTCTGTCAGCGCCGGATTCAGCCTGCGCGAACTCGTCTGCTTTCATAGCTCAGCGATACAGCGTCCCGTAGGGCCACGCTCTGTTCTGTGCCTATCCATGTTTGAATGGTCGAATGGCTTAGAGCCTGGTGTTCGTGGAATCAGCTGAACACGCATGCCTGAATTCGGATCCATGGAGACACAGAGGCGATTGTCGGCCTTGGGGGAAAGCCGTGAACCCCGAGCGCATCGAGACATCGAGAACTCTCCTCGGCAAAGTCTCCAAACGAGCGGCTCAAGAAATTGACTTTTACGTAAGAACCATGCGACTTTGCTTTTCCTCGCTGAACGAATGCTCTGGATCGGAGACGCAGCGGGGCGGGCATCGGCAGATCATGATCTACCGCATTACCCGGTAGAAGAAAATGCGGCACTCACCATTGGGGCATCGTCCGGCACGGGCGACAGGGGAGCCGTCATCAAAGGGCAGGGCGCGATGCGCGATTACTACTCCATCACCGAGCTGACGCGTGAGTTCGGGATTTCCACACGGACGCTGCGATTCTACGAAGATGAAGGGTTGATCAAGCCTGTGCGGCGCGGTCGAACGCGGCTTTACCGGCCGTCTGACCGGCATCTCGTGCGGCAGATTTTGCGCGGACGCAGTATCGGTTTCTCAATCGCCGAGATTCGCGAGATCATAGAGGTTTACAAGGCGCCGCCCGGAGAGATCGGGCAGCTCAAGCTCATGCTGGCTCGAATCTCTGAAAAGCAGCAGGATTTGCGCCAGAAGCGCCGGGACCTTGAAGACACGCTTGAAGAATTGGCGCGGGCGGAGGAAGCCTGTGTCGAACGCCTGGCCGAGCTCGGCGTGACCACCTGACGGTGGTACGGTCAATCAGAACCAGCGACGTACACGTTTCTGATAATCGCGATATTTTTTTCCAAACCGCATGGTGAGATGGCGCTCCTCGGGCTCGATCGCAAGCTTCTGTGTCAGGAAACAGGCAAAGGCGAGCAACAGAAGAAACCATGGATTTCCCGTCACCAGGGCGATCCCTGCAAGAAGCATTGAATTGCCGAGATAGATAGGGTTTCGGCTGATGGCGAATGGCCCGCTCGTGACCAGGGCATCCGCGCCGTGCGTGGGCAAGATGGCCGTTTCCGCCCTGTGGAGGGTCCGCATGGCCTGCACGTCGAGTATCACAAATCCGACGATGAGCAGGCAGCCTATCGCAAAAAGTATGTCGGCCAGTGGCGAGCCGAGCCATGTCAACGGATAGAAAATACCCAGCGTCGCCGCAATGGCGATAGCTGACAGATAGATGACCGGCGGCCATGGAAATCGAGCCGGTTGCTGTTCAGGGTCGTTCATTCGTAGGATTCCGCTGCGTTAAATCGCTCCCCGTTTCCGCACGCATAGTGCATTCGGTAGCGATTTGGCTCAAGCGGCTTTGCATCTCTTCTCCCGGTTGACCCGACATGACCAGATCAAGTCGGTCCTCAGCCTCCAGCGTGTCGGTGAAACAGGTGCAATAGGTAGCGCAAAATTCGGCACCGCGCGTTTCCGCGCACTGGCTCATGCACGCTTGGGTAAAGCGGATATCGGCAGGCACTGCCGTCGGCGGCCAGAGCTGTGCCAGCACCCAGACGCAAGCAATGAGAACCGGCTGGTGGAGAAGATAGAAGGCGAGGCTATGGCGTCCCGCGAGGGCAAAGGGGGCCTGCCAGTGAGATGGCTTCAGCAGCGCGATCGAGTGAAGAAAGCCCGTATCTCGTGCAATGCGAGCGGAACCGATACCGGCGATAACGGCACCGAACCATGGAAGCAGCGGTACATAGTCGTTTGACGGCGGGCGGAAGGTGGAAAGACCGACCCACCAGAGAGCCGGCGCATCGAACAATGGCGCGCTGAACACATGAGGTGCCACGACAAGCCCGGCGGCGACCACCAGCAGGAGCCACGCCGGAAAGCGCAGAAAGGCGAGACCGAGCAGGCTAGCCACGGCGATATGATGGAGGATGCCGAAGAAGATAAAGCCCTGCGGCAATGCGAACCAGGTTGCAGCCGAGATTACGCCGGCAGCCACTGTAATCATGGCCAGGCGTTTCAAGAAACCTGCCCAGCGGATGCGTTTCTCGTGGGCAAGAAACAGGCTGACGCCAACCAGAAACAGAAAGGAGGTTGCGATGGCGCGAGCAAAGAGGCGCCATCCGCCGGTCACTGTGGTGCCCGCATCCATATAGCCAAAGAACTCAAGGTCCCAGCCGAAATGATAGACTGCCATCGCGACGAGTGCGCCGCCGCGCGCAACATCGATAATTTCGATGCGTGGTTTGCCGGCCGCCTGGTGCCGCATCGTGTGATCGCCCCGGTATAATTATTGTTTTATGTTGTGATTATATTAGTCGGCGCTAAAAGTGGCCGAAAGACGGAGAGGTATTCAATGCAGACAGTTGAGGCGAATGGAGCGTCCATCCCGGTCTTGGGAATGGGAACCTGGACTTTGAAGGGACAGACCTGCGCGGAACTCGTTTCTCATGCATTGAAGGTTGGATACCGCCACATTGATACCGCTGCCGCCTATGACAATGAGGAAGCTGTGGGCGAAGGTATTCGTGCCTCGGGGGTCAAGCGGGACGATATTTTTCTGACCACCAAGGTCTGGTGGAAAGACATTGCAGGGGGTGACCTGGAACGTTCCGCCGAAGCGAGCGTGGCGCGGTTGGGCGTCGATCAGGTCGACCTTCTTTTGATCCATTGGCCGAACCCCGCTATCGACCTCGCTGAAAGCCTGAAGGCCCTGAACCGCGTAAGAGCGAGCGGAGCAGCTCGGCACATAGGCGTGTCCAATTTCCCGACGGCTCTTCTGGCAGAGGCTGTCCGCCTCTCCGAAGCCCCCCTCGTTGCGAACCAGGTTGAGTATCATCCATTTTTGAATCAGGATCGGGTGTATGCCGCGTGCCAAGCTGAGGGTATGGCAATGGTGTCCTATTGCCCATTGGCGCGGGGCGGCGATCTGTTTTCACAACCGGAAGTAGCGGGTCCCGCAAAGCGCTATGGCAAGACGCCGGCGCAGATCGTGTTGCGCTGGCATGTGCAGCAGGAAGGCGTGATCGCCATTCCACGGACCAGCAATCCAGCACGCTTGGCCGAGAACGCAGATATCTTCGATTTCTTGCTGAGTGACGAGGAGATGCGCGCCGTCTCTGCCCTGCGGCAGAGAGGAAACCGGATTTGCGACTATGACTTTTCACCAGTTTGGGACCCGGTTTGAGCCTCTCGCAAGGTGCCAGGTTAACCCTGCGTTAGCTGATGTAACATAGGGTACTCACGGTTGTCATAGGTTCCACTCCAGTGTGGTGTCTGACAGTCATGCCTTTGGGGGAAGGTGGACGGCGCATGTTGCAGACTTCAGGCGCCCCGGAGAAGGGGCCCACCGACATTGCCGGCATGATTGCAGGCTCCATGCGCCGCATGGGGGTGACCGGTCTGCCACGCAATTATGAGATATTTTACGAGGTCTTTACCGGCTCGAACCGCGATCTCGTACGCGATTTCGAAGCATTGAACGGGCGTCCGACCCAGGACGCCCTGGATAAGCTGGCGGTAAAGTATTTCACGCAGAACAACCGGCACGCGATTGTCGAGGACGCGCAGGAGCAGATCGCCACGCGGGCCCAGGAGATTCTGTCGCTGCTTGGCCGCGAACGCAGTTCCCTGGAAAAATTCGGTGTGATTCTGGACCAGACGTCAAACGGGCTCAACGCGCGCAGCGCCATTCCCCATGACCTCATGCGCAAGATCGTTGGCATTATGGCTGCTGCTACAGAGACGACGATCGCCCAAGGGCGTCAGATAACCCAGGCCATGGAAGAGAAATCCAGCGAGCTTGAAGAAATGCGCTCGCAGCTCCAAAGGTACAAACGGCTTGCCGACACGGATCCTTTAACAAGGATCTGGAACCGCCGTGCGTTTGACAAGCGCATGGCCGGCATCTTCGACGAGCAGCGTTCGATCATGTTTCATGCGTTGATTCTTGCAGACATTGATGGATTCAAGGCGATCAATGATCAATATGGTCATCCGGTCGGCGACAAAATCCTGCAGGGCGTTGCCCAGATTCTCAAGACCCAATGCGTGAACGATTGTTTCGTCGCCAGAACTGGCGGGGAGGAATTCGCCATCATCGTGGAAGGTCTTTCCGAGGATGCGACCGTGAAACTGGCTGACACGATGCGCCTTGCCGTGGAAAAGGCCGAATTCATCATTGGCTCCGGCACTCGCAAATGCGGGCCCATTCGCATTTCGCTCGGTGTTTGCATGGCGAGCGATGCCGCCAATGCTGACGAACTCTACGCCAAGACGGACCAGGCGCTTTATGCATCCAAGGTGGATGGGCGCAACCGCGTTACCCTCTTTTCGAGCATTCCCAAGGGGAAGTTTATGAAGAGCTGGCTGCTCTACAGAAACGATTGATCGCCGATCGTGACGGGATGTATTTTTCTCAACTTCGCATATAGTTTGGCGAAAACTGCGCCGAATTTTGCCCGATTTGTGGTACACCGGGGCGCAAGGGGCGATGTGCGCGCGATTCACGCCGCAGATATTGAAAAGTGAGGATACGGACTATGTTGAAGAAATCCATCGCAGTTGCGCTCGTGGCAGGTTTTTCTGCCGGCTGCGTGACCAGCACGGATCCCTATACCGGTCAGCAGAAGATCTCGAACACGGCCGGCGGAGCTGCGCTTGGTGCGCTGGCTGGTGCAGGCGTTGGACTTCTTGCCGGTGGCGACGATCGCCGCAACGCGCTGATTGGCGCAGGCATTGGCGCGTTGGCCGGTGGCGCGGTCGGCTCCTACATGGATCAGCAGGAAGCGCAGTTGCGTGGCCAGCTGCAGGGCACGGGCGTAAGCGTCACCCGCCAGGGCGACTACATCATCCTCAACATGCCTTCCAACATCACCTTCGCAACCGATTCGGCCAACATTCAGCCGGCCTTCTATTCCACGCTGAATTCCGTCGCTTTGGTCCTCCAGAAGTACAATCGCACGCTGGTGGACGTTTTTGGTCATACCGATTCCACGGGCGACGCGAATTACAATCTGGAGCTTTCGCAGCGGCGCGCGGGCGCTGTCGCAAACTACCTCATCGGTCAGGGCAACAGCAGCCAGCGTTTTGCGATTATCGGTCAGGGCGAGTCCCAGCCGATCGCCTCAAACGCCACGCCGGAAGGTCGTGCGGAGAACCGGCGTGTGGAGATCAAGCTGTCGCCGCTTACCGGCGCCTGATCCCTCCCGCATTCTGCAAAATAAAAAGCCGCCGGCGTTCGCTGGCGGCTTTTTCATTGCGGGCCATGCTATCCGGCGGCCATCGCTTTGGCGATGCCAGCCGCCAGCCGCGCATTGTTCTTAACCAACGCGATATTGGTCACGAGGCTTGCCCCGTCTGTCAGTTCCAGAATCCGGGCCAGAAGGAACGGTGTCACATCCTTGCCTGAAATGCCTTTTTCTTCGGCTTCGCCTTGAGCCGTCAGAATATATCCAGCCATCACATCCGCGGCGATTTCGTCCTCTGCGGGGACCGGATTGGCAATCAGCATGCCGCCATCGATGCCAAGCGCCATGCGGGTCGCCTGAAAGCGCGCGATTGCCTCTGCGCTGTCAAGACGCAATGGAGCGGGGTAGGGCGAATGGCGCGACCAGAAGGCTGGCACTGTGTCAGTGCCATAGGTGACCACTGGAACGCCACGGGTTTCCAGCACCTCCAGCGTCTTCTCGGTGTCGAGGATCGCCTTCGGCCCCGCAGAAACGACGATGACGGGCGTCCGCGCCAGTTCGTCAAGATCGGCCGAGATATCGAAACTCGTCTCCGCGCCCTTGTGTACCCCACCGATGCCGCCTGTGGCGAAAACGGCTATCCCAGCCATGTGCGCGGCGATCATCGTCGCGGCCACGGTCGTGCCACCGCTTTTCCCCTCGGCGATGGCGAAGGCCAGATCTGCGCGCGAAAGCTTCATCGGATCCTTCGTCTGCGCCAAGGCTTGGCGCTCCTGATCCGACAGACCAATCTTCAGCCGCCCGTCGACCACTGCAATCGTAGCTGGGATGGCGCCTTCCTCGCGGATCAGTGCTTCCACGTCCCCGGCCATCTCGTTGTTGCGCGGCCAGGGCATGCCATGGGTGATGATGGTGCTCTCCAGCGCCACCACCGGCTTGCCTTCGGCAAGGGCTTCGGCGACCGGCGCATGGACATCGATAATGTTGTTGGAACGCACGGGAGGAACTCCTTTATGAAACACGACGCGGGGCGGGCACCCGCGCGAGCGCCGCATCGAAGGCGCTAATATCGAATTCGGGCGCTGCCGAGGCAGAGCCAACGGCAAGTCCGGACGCGGCCACGCCCTCGCGCACCGCTTCCTGCAGGGGCAGGCCACGCATGAGCGCCGCAACACTTGCACCAGCCAGCGCGTCGCCGGCGCCAGTCACATCCACCACAGTTTCCGCGCGTGGCGGGTCAATTCGCCACTGGTTCTCGGGTGTAAAGACCGTGACGGCCTCGCCGCCTTCGGTGATGACGCCCGCGCCTAAGCCTGAAACCTGAAGCGTCTTTACAGCCTCCAGGATGGGACCTCCGGATGGAAGCCCGGCAAGCGCGCGCGCCTCCCGCGCATTCATGAAGAGCGCAGAGAGTTGGGAAAAATGGGAAATCAGCCGTCCGGCCTTCGCCGGCGAGACCGCAATTGCATGAAGGGATGCCGCTCCACGGATAGAGACCAACTGCGTCAGCGCTTCCGGGGGGAGATTGGCATCGCAGAGTATGGCATCGGCCGCAGCCGCAGCCTGCCGCATTTTCGAGCGCCGCAACTGCTTGGCGAATGCCGTATCGTAGAGCGTCATGTCCGCAAGACCGGTGATAAGCTCTCCATCATGATCGAGAATCGCCGTGTAGCTCGGTGTCATGCGGTCGAGGAAAGTCGCCGAGAGGTCTTCGAACCCCGCTTCCTCAATGGCGCGTGCCACCGTCTCGCCCGCCGCGTCCCCGCCACGCAGGGAAAGGAGCGATACGGCCATACCGCGCCGGCCTGCCATGCGCGCGGCATTGAATATGCCCCCGCCGACGTCTTCGCGCATGCGTCCAGGGTTGGACGTGGCTGGAATATGTGCAGCGTCCAGCCGCCCACGGCGGTCCATGTGAGCGCCACCGACGGCAAGCAGGCAAGGTCGGTTACTGGCGTTCATAGGCACTCTTTCCGAATCGCCCAGCGCAGGAATGTTCCTCCGCTCTGATGCTTAGAGGGTGGCAAGCGCAATGGAGCGATGATCGTGATCATGAATGTACAAAAAAAGAACAAAATTGATTTATCGATGTTTTTCAGTGGCATAAAGCCTATTGCGAAAATGGAACAAAAAGGGTACATATAGCTATCGCGGATTTGGCGGAACCGCCTCCATTGACCTCGAAGGGGTGTTGTATCATGGCTCAGAACTCATTGCGGCTTGTAGAGGATAATTCGGTGGACAAAACCAAGGCTCTGGATGCGGCGCTATCGCAGATCGAACGTGCCTTCGGCAAGGGATCGATCATGCGGCTCGGCGCCAATGATCAGGTGGTCGAAATCGAGACCATCTCCACCGGGTCGCTGGGCCTCGATATTGCCCTGGGTGTCGGCGGACTGCCGCGCGGTCGCATTATCGAGATCTACGGTCCGGAAAGCTCCGGTAAGACGACTCTGGCGCTCCACACGGTTGCCGAGGCACAGAAGAAGGGCGGCATTTGCGGCTTCATCGATGCCGAACATGCGCTCGATCCTGTCTATGCCCGCAAGTTGGGTGTCGATCTGGAAAACCTTCTGATCTCACAGCCCGACACGGGTGAGCAGGCGCTTGAGATCTGCGACACGCTCGTGCGCTCCGGTGCGCTTGACGTGATCGTGGTCGACTCGGTTGCTGCCCTGACGCCGCGCGCCGAGATCGAGGGCGAAATGGGCGATTCTCTGCCGGGCATGCAGGCCCGTCTGATGAGCCAAGCGCTGCGCAAGCTGACGGCCTCCATTTCCCGGTCGAAGACCATGGTGATCTTCATCAACCAGATCCGCATGAAGATTGGTGTCATGTTCGGCTCGCCGGAGACGACGACGGGCGGCAATGCGCTGAAATTCTATTCTTCGGTGCGTCTCGACATTCGCCGCATCGGTTCTGTCAAGGATCGTGATGAGGTGGTGGGAAATCAAACCCGTATCAAGGTCGTTAAGAACAAGATGGCCCCGCCGTTCAAGCAGGTCGAGTTTGATATCATGTATGGCGAGGGCGTCTCCAAGACGGGCGAACTGATTGATCTCGGCGTGAAGGCCGGCATTGTCGAAAAGTCAGGCGCCTGGTTTTCCTATAATTCGCAGCGTTTGGGGCAGGGGCGTGAGAACGCCAAGCAGTTCCTGCATGACAATCCCGAGGCCGCGCAGGAGATCGAATTGGCCCTGCGCCAGAATGCAGGCCTGATTGCCGAGAAGTTCCTTGATGATACCGGACCGGGCGACCAGGATGGCGGAGACGCTGAGGAGTAGAACCTCATTCTCGCTGGCTCTGGCAACACTGCAGGGCCAGCGTGCTTCAGTCCGATGACGTCACAGAACACCGCCACCTTCTGGCGGTGTTTTTTTATGTGTTCCCTTGGGGAGATGGTCCTGTCCTTTGCCGCGTCACGGGATTTCTGGACACGTCCGGGTGCTGGCGTTAAAAGGCGGGCTTCTGTTCCCCGCTTTTCAAGCGGGCTTCTCGCAAAGGCTGAATCATGAGTGGCGTCAACGACATCCGGTCGACCTTTCTCGACTATTTCAAGAAGAACGGACACGAGATCGTGGCTTCTGGCCCGCTTGTGCCGCGCAACGACCCGACCTTGATGTTCACCAATGCCGGTATGGTCCCGTTCAAGAACGTGTTCACCGGCCTTGAGACAAGGCCTTATGACCGGGCGGTGTCGGCACAGAAATGTGTGCGTGCCGGCGGCAAGCATAACGATCTGGACAATGTCGGCTACACGGCCCGCCACCATACTTTTTTCGAGATGATGGGCAATTTCTCTTTCGGCGACTATTTCAAGGATCGCGCGATCGAGCTTGCGTGGAATCTTGTGACGAAGGAGTTCGGCCTCGATCCGAAGCGACTTCTGGTCACGGTCTACCACACCGATGACGAGGCCGCTGCCTTTTGGAAGAAGATCGCCGGCTTGCCGGAAGACCGCATCATCCGTATCGCCACCAGTGACAATTTTTGGGCCATGGGTGACACCGGCCCCTGCGGCCCGTGCTCGGAAATCTTCTACGATCACGGCGACCACATTCCCGGAGGCCCACCCGGAAGCCCCGACGAAGACGGCGACCGTTTCATCGAGATCTGGAATCTCGTCTTCATGCAGTTCGAACAGCTCACCCCGAATGAACGGGTGAACCTGCCGCGCCCCTCCATCGACACGGGCATGGGGCTGGAACGTGTCGCGGCTGTTCTTCAGGGCGTGCACGACAATTACGACATCGATCTTTTCCGTGCCTTGATCCATGCTTCCGAGGAGGCGACCGGTGTGCGTGCCGAGGGTGCGCAACACGCAAGCCATAAGGTCATTGCTGACCATTTGCGTGCGTCGAGCTTCCTGATTTCCGACGGCGTTCTGCCGTCCAATGAGGGGCGCGGTTACGTGTTGCGTCGCATCATGCGCCGCGCCATGCGCCACGCTCAGCTTCTAGGCGCGAAAGACCCGCTCATGTGGCGTCTCGTGCCCGCATTGGTGCGCGAAATGGGACGGGCCTATCCCGAGCTGGTGCGTGGCGAGGCGCTTATCACCGAAACGCTCAAACTGGAGGAAACCCGATTCCGCAAAACCCTGGCGCGCGGCTTGACGCTTTTGTCCGATGCCACCAGCGACATGGGTGAGGGCGATTTGCTCGACGGCGAAACCGCCTTCAAACTGTATGACACATACGGTTTTCCGCTCGATTTAACGCAGGACGCCCTGCGCCAGCGTGGCATCCATGTGGATCTCACCGGCTTCAATGACGCGATGGAGCGTCAAAAGGCCGAGGCGCGGGCAAATTGGGCCGGTTCCGGCGAGGCCGCCACCGAGGCGGTCTGGTTCGCGGTCAAGGACAAGACCGGCGGCAGCGATTTTCTTGGCTATGAGACCGAGGAGGCGGAAGGTGTCGTCTCCGCCCTGGTGCGCGATGGCTCGATGGTCGATCATGCAGACAATGGGGATGAAGTGGCCATCGTCACCAACCAGACCCCGTTCTATGGCGAGTCCGGCGGCCAGGTTGGCGATACCGGCGTGATCTCTGGCGAGGGCTTTTCCATTGCGGTGACCGACACCCAGAAAAAGGGCGATGGGCTTCTCGTTCATTTCGGACATGTTAAAAACGGCAGGGTCAAGACCGGCGATGTGGTCGCGCTCAATGTCGATCACGCCCGCCGTGCACGCATCCGTGCCAACCACTCTGCCACACATCTACTGCACGAGGCGTTGCGCGAAGTGCTGGGTACCCATGTGGCTCAGAAGGGCTCTCTTGTCGCGCCCGAGCGGCTTCGCTTCGATTTCTCGCATCCGAAACCCATCACGGATGATGAGCTTGCCCGCATCGAGGATATCGCCAATTCCATGGTTCTGCAGAATGCGCCGGTCGAAACCCATCTCATGGCGGTGGATGACGCGATTGAAGCCGGAGCCATGGCCCTCTTCGGCGAGAAATACGGGGATGAGGTACGTGTTGTTTCCATGGGGACCGCGGGCGAGGGAGACAAGGTTGGCAAGACCTATTCGCTCGAGCTTTGTGGTGGCACCCATGTGAAGGCAACGGGCGACATAGGCCTGATCCACGTCGTGTCTGAAAGTGCCGTCGCCTCCGGAGTGCGCCGCATCGAAGCGTTGACGGCCGAGGCCGCGCGGCATTACCTCAGCCAGCAAGAGCAGCAATTGAAATTTGCTGCTGCGGCGCTGAAGGTCGCGCCCGCCGATGTGCAGGCGCGATTGGAAAGTGTTCTGGAAGAACGCCGCAGGCTGGAACGCGAGCTTTCCGAGGCACGCCGCAAGCTCGCTCTTGGCGGCGGTGCAGGCACCTCCGACGACAGCAAGGAAACCGTCGCCGGAGTCGGCTTCATGGGCCGTGTTGTCGAGGGCATTTCGCCAAAAGATCTGAAGCCCCTTGCTGATGATGGCAAGGCCTCTCTCGGCTCAGGCGTCACCGTGTTCGTGGGTACCTCGGAAGAAGGAAAGGCCAGCGTCGTGGTTGGCGTGACCAAGGATCTGACGGAAAGGTTCAGCGCGGTCGATCTCGTCCGCGTTGCCTCGGCTGCGATCGGCGGCAAGGGCGGTGGAGGGCGACCGGACATGGCTCAGGCAGGCGGCCCGGATGGTTCCAGAGCCGCTGAGGCCATCGCCGCCGTCAAGGCTGCTATGGAAGGCTGAGCGCAACCCTCAGACCCGAGAATCGAATATGCGCGGGCTCATTGCGGCCCGCGTTTTTCTTGCCCAACGAAAAAGGCCGCGGTCGAAACCGCGGCCTGGTCATTTCCAGCAGTGCGGAAGGTCCGAGGCTCAGCCCATGGCCTTCTGCAGGTTCTCGTCGATCTTGTCCAAAAAGCCGGTGGTGGAGAGCCAGGGCTGATCGGGGCCGATCAGCAGGGCCAGATCCTTGGTCATGTGGCCGGATTCCACCGTGTCGATGCAGACCTTTTCCAGCGTCTGGGCAAAGTTCGCCAACTCCTTGTTGTCGTCCAGCTTGGCGCGGTGGGCGAGGCCACGGGTCCAGGCGAAGATCGAGGCGATGGAGTTGGTCGAGGTTTCCTCGCCCTTCTGGTGCTGGCGGTAGTGGCGCGTCACCGTGCCATGCGCGGCTTCGGCTTCCACGGTCTTGCCGTCCGGCGTCATCAGCACCGAGGTCATCAGGCCGAGCGAGCCAAAGCCCTGTGCCACCGTGTCTGACTGCACGTCGCCGTCGTAGTTTTTGCAGGCCCAGACATAGCCACCCGACCATTTGAGCGCCGAGGCGACCATGTCGTCGATCAGGCGGTGCTCATAGGTGATCTTGGCTTCCTTGAACTTGTCTTCGAACTCGGTCTCGTAGATCTCCTGAAAGATGTCCTTGAAGCGCCCGTCATAGGCTTTCATGATCGTGTTCTTCGTGGAGAGGTAGCACGGTACCTTGCGCATCAGCGCATAGTTCATCGAGGCGCGGGCAAAGTCACGGATGGAATCGTCCAGATTGTACATGGCCATCGCCACGCCGGAGGAGGGGGCGTCGAACACTTCGTGCTCGATGGTCTCGCCGTCTTCGCCAACGAACTTGATGGTCAGCTTGCCCTTGCCGGGGAATTTGAAATCGGTGGCGCGGTACTGGTCGCCAAAGGCGTGACGGCCAACGATGATCGGCTGCGTCCAGCCCGGAACCAGGCGTGGAACGTTCTTCATGATGATCGGCTCGCGGAAGATCACACCGCCCAAAATGTTGCGGATCGTGCCGTTGGGCGAACGGTACATGCGCTTCAGGCCGAATTCCTCCACGCGCGCCTCATCCGGTGTGATGGTGGCGCATTTCACGCCGACGCCGTATTTCTTGATCGCTTCGGCCGCATCGACGGTGATCTGGTCGTCGGTCTCGTCACGGGCCTCGATGCCGAGATCATAATATTTCAGATCAATGTCGAGATAGGGGTGGATCAGCTTTTCCTTGATGAACTGCCAGATGATCCGCGTCATCTCATCGCCGTCGAGCTCGACGACCGGATTGTCCACCTTGATCTTACCCATGAAAAAGCTCCGCAATTGTGGTGTGAAACAACGCGGCGAAGAAGGGCCGCGCAAAGGTCGGCTGCCCTATAGCATCCCTTGCAGAAAGCGCAAAGCGGGGAGCCATGATTTGCTGGGCGGTCGTGGGGCGAAAGGTCAGACTTTGGTTCCAGAAGCGGTATCTGTGGGTGAATTCGGACTGGTTCTGGTGCAAATTCACTCAAAAGCTCCTGTTTGGAGTGTGTTGTGAGACCCGTCACCGACGCCACACCTCTGATCGCCGCCAATGCGGTGGCTTTCGACACCGAGACCACCGGTCTTGATGTAAAGGAAGCGCGCATCCTGCAGCTTGGTGGCATGGCTTTGGTAGACGGTTTGCTTCGGCCAGACGATATGTTCGATACACTGGTCGATCCAGGCATTCCCGTCCCGCCGCGCTCCACGGCCATTCATGGCATTACGGGTCAGATGCTGCGTACAGCACCCGGCTTTGCTGAAGCATGGCCGCGCTTTGAGATCTATCGCGGCGGCCGCCTTCTGGTCGGTTATGCGCTTGGCTTCGATCTGGCCGTGCTTGAGCGTGAAGCGCACAGGACCGGTCTGCTTTGGCAGGCGCCAAGAACGCTCTGCGTGCGCATGCTCGCCGGTCTTGTCAATCCACACCTGCCCGATGCCTCCCTGGAGGCGATTGCTGCTTGGTTGGAGGTGGATACGTCCGGGCGCCACCGGGCAACCGCAGATGCGCGCATTGCAGGAGAAATCTTCATCGCGCTGGCACCACATCTGGCAGAACGCGGCATACGCACGGTCGCCGAGGCCGAGCGCGCCTCAAGCCTGCGCTCACAGGCCCTGCGCCAGCAGGCGCAAGCCGGGTGGAGCGAGCCCTTCCTACGCCGCAGCGGTGCTGTCCGACATGCGCTAGAAGCCATGGATCCCTATGCTTTCCGCCATCGTGTGCGGGAAGCCGCATCGCCTGAGCCGGTCGTGGTGCGTGACGACATAGTGTTATTGGATGCCGCACGCCTCATGGCAGAGCGCCGCATCAGTTCGCTTCTCCTTGCAGCGGATGGACAAGCGGGCAGCCCTGTCTCCCACTATTCCATCGTTACCGAGCGGGATATCCTGCGGGCCGTTGCCGACAGAGGCAGTGCCACACTGGCCGAACCTGCGTCGGCCATCGCGTCAAAGCCGGTGATCGCGGTGGGAGACGACGCATTTTTCTATCAGGCGCTGGGCCTGATGAGCCGAAAGAGAATTCGGCATTTGGCGGTCTCGGATGGCAGTGGAAACCTGGCTGGCGTGCTCTCTTCCCGTGATTTTCTGAAGTTCCGGGCTGGGGCCGCTGTCGACCTCCAGGCGCGGATTGAAAACGCGCGAACACCCGCCGATCTTGCTGGTGCATGGTCGCGTGTCGCGGTCATCGCCTCAGCGCTTATCGATGAAGAGACCGACACGCGCATCATTGCCGAAATCATTTCCGGTATTCTGTGTTCCATCACCGCGAGCGCCTGCGGCATGGCTCGGCGTGAAATGGAAGCCGCAGGTCGGGGCGCCCCGCCGGTTCCGTTCGCCGTGATGGTTCTGGGTTCGGGCGGGCGGGGCGAAAGCCTGCTGGCAGCAGATCAGGACAATGCCATAATCTTTTCAAAGGGTGCGCCCGATGGGGGCGAAGACAGCTGGTTTGGAGTATTTTCCGAAAAGTTCACCGACCATCTCCACTCCGCAGCGATCCCTCTTTGCAAGGGTGGTGTGATGGCGCGCAATCCCGCCTGGCGCGGATCGGCGGAAACCTGGCGCGGACGTGTGGATGGGTGGGTATCAAAGGCGAGACCGCAAGACCTCCTCAATGTCGATATTTTTTACGATCTCCGGGCGGTTTATGGGGAAGAGCGGCTGGTCACCGAGCTTTCAGCCCATGCATGGAAGAAGGGGGCGGAACGCGTTGAGTTCGTCAAGCTCCTGGGTGAAAGCGTGCGCAATATTGCCAATCCCTTCACTATTTTTGGCGGGTTCCGGCGGGACGAAGGACGCCTGGATCTGAAGCTCCATGGCCTGTTTCCGATTTGCGCATTCGCCCGGGCGCTCTCCATCCGCCATCATCTGCCGCATGCCTCCACCCGCGCCCGTCTGGAAGCACTCGCCGATGTGTCTGCAATGCCTCGCAGCGATCTGCTCGCGCTGCGCGATGCCCACCGATTCTTCTTGGCGCGTGTGCTGGAACAACAGGTGGAAGACATCGCTGCCGGGATACCGCTCTCCAACCGGATCGCTGTCGATCGCCTCGCACCGACTCAGCAGAAGACGCTGAAGGAGGCTCTCAGGGCGGTCGCGATCATTCCAGAACTTGTCCGAAGCGCGATGTTCGCAAACTGATCAATGCATGCTTTACCGCGGCGCATGAAGCGGGTAACAGCAGCCCATCATGGCAGGAACAGACAAACAGCAGAACATGCTCGCAGAAGGTCCCGCAATCATTCTGGTGGAGCCGCAGCTGGGCGAAAACATCGGCATGGTCGCGCGCGCCATGGCCAATTTCGGTCTGGCGGAGCTTCGGCTTGTCAGCCCGCGCGATGGCTGGCCGAACGAAAAGGCGCGTGCGGCGGCAAGCCGCGCCGACCATGTGATCGACGCGGCCTCGGTCTTTGCGACTCCAGCGGAAGCGGTGGCGGATCTGAATTTTGTCCTCGCCACCACTGCGCGCCCGCGCGACAATTTCAAACCCGTGCGCGGCCCGGTCGAAGCCGCTGCCGATCTGCGAAGCCGCTTTGCCGGTGGCCAGAAGACCGGCATCCTTTTCGGGCGCGAACGCTGGGGACTCACCAATGAGGAGGTGGCGCTTGCCGACGAGATCGTCACCTTTCCGGTCAATCCGGCGTTTGCCTCGCTCAACATAGCGCAGGCGGTCCTGCTCATGTCCTATGAGTGGATCAAGACGGGCGATCAGGCTGTCCGCCCCCCCGAGATCGCGCTCGCACCCGCCGAAAAGCTCCATATCGAAAGTCTTATGAGCTATCTCGACAAGGTGCTGGACGAGCGTGGGTATTTCCGCACCGATGACAAGAAGCCGAAGATGATGGACAATCTGCGGGCGTTGTTCACACGTCCGGGATATACCGTTGAAGAGCTCGCGGTTCTGCGCGGCGTGTTGCGTTCTCTGGAGAAATTCTCTCCGAGGAATCCGCGCGGCTCTGGCGCGCCCGACGAAGGGTGATCATGGAAACCCGGCCGATCCTTTTCTTCGATTCAGGCATTGGCGGCCTGTCGGTGGTCAAGGAGGCGCGCATTCTTCTGCCGGGCAGGCCTTATGTATATGTTGCCGATGATGCGGCTTTTCCCTATGGCGCATGGGAGGAGAAAGCACTCCTTGCGCGCATGGTCGCACTCTTTGCAGAGCTCATCGAGACCTACCGGCCGGCCATGTCGGTCATTGCCTGTAACACGGCGTCGACGCTCGCCATCCATCGTTTGCGTGAAGCGTTTCCCGGTGAAGTCTTCGTCGGCACAGTGCCAGCCATCAAGCCCGCGGCCGAGCGCACACGATCCGGTCTCGTTTCGGTGCTTGCCACACCCGGCACAGTGAGGCGGCAATACACGCGCGACCTGATCCGTGATTATGCGGCCAAATGCCATGTTCGGCTCGTTGGCAGTGAAAGCCTGGCAGCTCTTGCCGAGCAGTATATGCGCGAAGGCTATGTGGATGAGGCGGCCGTGGAGCGGGAAATCGCCCCCTGTTTCGTAGAGCAGGACGGAAAGCGCACAGACATCGTGGTGTTGGCCTGCACACACTATCCGTTTCTGGTGAACCGCATGCGCAAGACCGCTCCCTGGCCCGTAGACTGGATCGACACATCCGAAGCGATTGCAAGGCGCGCCCTCACGCTGGCAGCGGATCTGCCTTTGCCTTCCGCCGCTACGGCTGGACAGGATATCGCGCATTTCACCTCCGGCGCGCCGGTGGAGGGCTATCGCCGTCTTGTGACAGGGTTCGGGTTCAAGGCGCGCTGATCGGTCATTTGTTCTTGTCGACAGCTCTCGTGGCTCAGCTTTTCTTCCTGCAATGCTTGGAGAATCCAGTCTCTGAACGCCCGGATTTTTGGAGCGTTGCGACGGCCCTCCGGATAGACGAGCCAATATCCGAGCCCATCCGATTCCGTGCGCTCGAAGGGTCTTAGCAACAGTCCCGCTTCCAGCTCCGTCCGGTACATCGCAGGTGTGAGCATCGCCACCCCGCGCCCCGCGATAGCCGCCCGTGCAAGCATGCTCTGCCCCCCGAGTTTCGCCATAGCGGGGCGGTCGTCACTGTCAATTTTGATGTCGATGGCGCTGAACCAGATGGTCCACCAAGGGTCTCCAAGGTCGAGGAGAGGTAACTTCAAAAGATCCTCGGGTGTTGAGATGCCGCCAACGGTGTGGGCGAGCCTGGGGCTCAGCATCGGCGTAAAGTCGGCTTCGATCAGAAGGTGGCGCTCCAGCCCGGGCCACGGACCATGCCCGCCGCGAATCGCAACGTCGACATCCTCCGTGTTGAATGCCGCCAGCCGTTGTGTGGTTTCGAGCCGTACCGACAATGTCGGGTGAAGCTCTTGAAAGGCATCGATCTTCTCCACAAGCCAGTTGGTGGCAAAGGTTTGCGCGGTGCTGATGGTGAATGTGCCCTCCATCATGCCGCGGGCATTGGCATAGGCTGCAGAAAGCCGTTCAAATGCGTCGCTGACAGCCGGCGCGAACCGCTGGCCGGTTTCGGTCAGAGTGACCTGTCTTGGTCGACGGACGAATAAGGGCGTGCCGATCCGATCTTCGAGAATCTTGATCTGATAGCTGACAGCCGCTTGCGTCATGCCCAGCTCTTCGCCTGCTTTGGTAAAGCTGCCGTGGCGCGATGCGGCCTCGAAAGCGCGGACGGCCGCCAGTGGCGGAAGAATTGCACTGGTCATGGATAAAATCTCCTTATGGCACCCGGTCGCCATTCGATTGGAAATTGGAGTTCAGAAGAGCGAAAACTTGACCACAAATCAACTCAGCTTTTCCTTGGTTAGATCGGGAAGTTGTCATGGAACACGTTTTCCTTCATCGCTCCAGCGGGCGCGCGTCGCTCTGGCACTCTCTTCTGATATGGCTGAAGTTGCCGGGAAAGCGTAGGAGGGGTAGGCGGCGCGTGATCGATCCGCGCGATGTCCCGGAACTGGTGCATCATGATGTTGGCTTGACGGATGTTCGTCCCCTCCGACCCAAATCCTATCGTGATTAGCGTTTCGGTTGACATTTGCTCCGGTCTTCAATAATCACCCGCACAAGCGCGATGGCTTTCCGGCTGCCGCGCTTTTTAACGTGTCCCGTGGACAAGCCGCATCAGCGTGCGTGGCATGTCCTGTCAGGCCTTGAAAACGAAGGCCAGAGGAGGGCGCGTTTCCTTCGTCCGGAGTGTTTCGCTCCGGGGTTTTTGATTTGAAAGGGAATGCGATGAGCAAACGCCATTCAGCAAAGTACAAACTTGATCGCCGTCTTGGCGAGAATATCTGGGGCCGTCCGAAGTCTCCGGTCAACCGTCGTGAATATGGCCCCGGCCAGCACGGTCAGCGCCGCAAGGGCAAGCTCTCAGACTTCGGTCTACAGCTGCGCGCCAAGCAGAAGCTGAAAGGTCACTACGGCGACATCTCGGAAAAGCAGTTCCGCAAGACCTACGACGAGGCAAACCGTCGCAAGGGCGACACCAACGAGAACCTGATCGGTCTCCTGGAGTCCCGCCTCGACGCCATCGTCTACCGCGCCAAGTTCGTTCCCACGATCTTCGCCGCGCGTCAGTTCGTGAACCACGGCCACGTTCTGGTCAACGGCCGCCGCGTCAACATCCCGTCCTACCGCTGCAAGGCCGGTGACGTGATCGAGGTCAAGGAAAAGTCGAAGCAGCTGGCCATCGTTCTGGAAGCAACGCAGCTCGCCGAGCGCGATGTTCCCGATTATGTCGAGGCTGATCACAACAAGATGGTTGCCACCTATCTGCGCATGCCTTCGATCTCCGACGTGCCCTATGCGGTGCATATGGAGCCGAACCTGGTTGTCGAGTTCTACTCGCGCTGATACGTTTCGACAGGTAATTCGGAAGGGGGCGTCCTGCCATTGGCCGGGCGCCTTCTTTTTTGTCTTCAGAGATTTATCGGGGTACTGCCATGAAAGGACTGGCCAGGGCGTCCAGTGTGCGAATGGGCTTGTTGCTGGCCTTTTTCGTCGCATTGTGGACGGTTTATGCCAGCCTCACCCAGCTCAATCTCGATGGCTTTGGCGATATGCTGGAAAACTACTCCTGGGGCATTGCCTGGGAACAGGGGTATTACAAGCACCCACCGCTGTTCGCCTGGATCACGGCAGCATGGTTTGCCGTGTTTCCCAATGAGGACTGGGCCTATTATCTCCTGTCGGCAGTCAACGGCGCAGCGCTCATGTTTGCGAGCTGGCGGATCGCCGTGCGGTTCCTCGATCCCTGGCGCGCGTTTCTGTCAACGGCGCTCTTCTTCTTTCTGCCGCCGGTCACATTCCTGGCTATAAAGTACAACGCCAATTCGGCCATGCTGCCTTTCTGGGCCGCGACCGTCTGGTTTTATCTGCGCTTTCTGGAAAAACGACGCTTCATTGATGCCGTAATTCTGGGTGCACTCGCGGCAGCTTCCGTGCTGATCAAGTATTTTTCGGCAGCACTACTGGGCGCGATCTGTCTTCATGTGCTTTTTGATCGCGAGGCACGTACACTGCTTTTGGAGCCTGTTGTCTGGGTCGCAAGCCTTGTGTTCCTGGTGTTGATGACACCGCATCTGGTCTGGCTTTTCGAGAACGAGTTTCTGCCGTTGACCTATGTCTCTGAACAGGGGGATGGCTCCCCGTGGATCGGGCTTACATCCGCGCCGCGTTTCCTCGCAGCCCTTTTGGCCTATCTGCTTCCAGTCGTTCTTGTTTTGCTGATCGCTATCCTGCGCAACGGCCGCGGTCCCTGGTTTGACGCTGGAGAATTCCTTGCCTTGCGGAACACGCTGGCAGGGCGCGCGCTCTTGTGGACCGGTTTCGGTTCCCTCGCGCTGACACTTCTTCTTGGTATCGTGTTCACCGTGCAGTTCAGCTCGGTATGGGCGCTTCCACTGTATTTCTCAGCGCCGACCTTTCTGCTGTTGTTCGTAAAGTCTGGACGCCTGGAGGTACAGAAGGCCGCCATTCCCGCGATCGTGATGATCTATGGTGCCTGTCTTCTTGCCTTGTCGCCGATCATCTATGCCGAGGAAGCGAAAAACACCTCCCACTACAACAACGTGCCGGTTCGCACCCTCGCAGGGCAGATCGAGAGTGCGTGGTATGCGCGGTACGATTTACCGCTCGCCTATGTTGCCGGTGACAAGATACTGGCCAGCGGTATGACCTTCTACACGGCCTCTCGCCCCTATTCCATGCAGGCCAATTCCTATGCATTGACGCCTTGGATTGCCCCTGAGGATGTGGCTCGGAAGGGGATGCTCATTGCCTGTCTCGAAGGTCAGAAAGCGTGCTTGAACAAGGCGATAGAGTTATCGAACGGTGGGCGCGATACTCAGGATCTGACGGTTCCTGGCTTCGGTGGAGACAGAAGCTGGACGGTGCGGATTTTCTTTGTACCACCCACCGGAAACGGGCTTTGAAGCCTTTTTCCGGAAATGGCTTGGTTTGCCGGAATTCGAGGTAAAACCCGTCGGTTTCGCCAAAAAGCTGGTCAAATTATCCGATTTTCGATGGACCATCGCGCGGCGAAAAAATTGAGGATCGCGCCGACGATGATCCCGACCAGCTTGGCCGCAAAGAGGCCGGTGAGGGGGGGCAGGAAATAGACGGCGAGCGACGATGATCCAAGCGAGATGATGCTGCCGCTGACGGCAAACTTTGCAAATGCCTTGTGCAGGTTGAACCGTTCTCCGCGCTCGAATGTCCAACGCGAATTGACCGCGAAGGAAAAGATCACGGCAACGCCCCAACCCAAAAAATTGGCGACCAGCGCGGGGAAAGACAATGCGACAAGTGCGCTGAATGTAGCGAGGTCTATCAGCGTGTTCAAAAGCCCGACAATTGCAAATCGGCCAAGCTTTTTTGTAACGGGACGATCGGCCTGCCGGTTCATGACGCAGCACGTTTCAGATCGAGGGAAGCACTTTGCAGGCGTAGGGGAAAGGCGTCGGAGGCGAGCGCATCCCGCTCCTCATGGCGGGCATCGGTGAACACGTCTCGCTGGCGCAGAACATCGTCCACCGTACCGGGATGGCACATAACTACGGCTCCATCCGGCGCCTTGTCCATGAAGAGATCGAGTGCGCGAGCAAAGGCACCCGGGCGACGCCAGTCATAGAAGCCGCAGAGGGGGCCTTCCACAACAAACCCGTGCCGGCGCATCTCGGCGTCGAAACCGCGCGCAAGAAGCCGCGCAACCACCACCTTTGCCTTCACGAGCGCAGGGACCGCGCGCAGGGTCGGCGAACCGCGAAGCCAGGGGCGTTCGCTCATTGAGCGATCAGCGAAGCGCCTTGCAAGCCATCCCCGGACAGCCGGCAGAAAATGGACATGCTGATGACCGTCGATGAATTCGGGATCTTGACCGAAGGCCTCGCGAAAGCGGTCAAGCTGGGCATCGGCCTCAATGCCAATTGTTTTGGCGTCGTGGCTCGCGAGCAGGCGCTTCAGGTTCGGCATCGTCCGACCTGTGGACAGGGCGGGGAAGTCGGTGAGGGTGAGATGCATGCCGACCGCGAAGGGACCACCAATTGCGGCAAGGGCGCGGGCCTCGCTCGACCAGTCATCGAAGAGCGTCATGCAGCCCGTGCCGCTCAGGTGTCCGGCCGCCAGCAGCGTGCGGATGGTCTCGCTGACACCGGGCGAAAAGCCGTAGTCGTCCGCGATCAGCCAGATCGAGCGCGCGCCGGGCTCAGCCATGCGTCGCCTTGCGAGAGGCCTTGGCCGTCTGTACCGCCGTGGCGGTGTGAGAGCCAGTGATGGATTTGACGATGTAATTGGGCCGGTTCTTCGCCTCACTCAATGCGGACCACACATACTCGCCCACAAGGCCCGTCAGCGCGAGGTTGAGACCGCCCAGAACGAGGACGGCGACGATGAGGCTCGGATAGCCGGGTACCGAGACACCGGTGAACAGAACCTCCAAAAGGATCTTGATGCCGTAGAGAAAACCAAGAATGGCGACACCGGTGCCGAACAAAGACACCATGCGCAACGGTACGACCGAGAAGGAAGTGAACCCTTCCAGCGAGAAGGCGATCAACCGGCGGCGCGACCATTTGCTTTCGCCACCCTGTCTTTCGGCAGGCTTGTAGAGGATGCGTTCCTGCTTGAACCCGGTCCAGGCATAGAGCCCCTTGTTGAAGCGGCGCTGGTCGCGCAACTGGCGCAGAGCCGCGGCAAACCGGCTGGTCATGACCCGGAAGTCACCCGCATTGGCCGGAATTTCGTAACGCTGGCCCATATTGATCAGCCAGTAGAAGCCATTGGCAAAATACCGGCCCAGCGAGCGGGTTTCCGCCCGATCGGAGCGCACGGCATAGACCATGTCCAGCTCGGAATCGGCCATGATGCGGCCGATCATGTCGAGGGCGACGTCGACCGTGTGCTGGAGATCCGCATCCATGAGGAGAACATAATCTCCTTCGGAATGATCGAGCCCGGCGAGGATGGCCGTTTCCTTGCCGAAATTGCGCGCAAGCGTGATGAGCGACCAATCGCCAGTCATGTGCTCGCCATAAAGCGCGCCGCCGTCATCCGTGCTGCCATCGTCGATAAAGACGAAATGCGTCTCAAGACCGAAGCGCTCCTTGACCTGCACGGCGAGATCGCCCGCCAGGGCAGAAAACCCGGCGACGCTTTCCCTCTCGTTCAAAAAGGGGACCAGAATGTCGAGCCGTTTGGCCACGCGCGCAATCTCCATAAATCCGTGTTATGCCCGCTGAAAGTTGAAAATGCCTATTCGTTAAGTCGCCTTGCTGCAAGGCTTCTGATAGGAAGGCGCGAAATCAGATGTACCGACAGAGGCGTGGCCATGCATAGCACCTTGGCGCAACCGAATGAACCGATCGACGTCATGGACGCTCCCACAGACGGTGGAGAGGACACGCCGCCATTCATGAAGGGCATGCCTTCCTCCGTCGAGTTCAACAAGCTGCGCAAGCGTCTTTTGCGGCAGACAAGACAGGCGATCGAGGATTTCGCCATGGTCACGCCGGGCGAACGCTGGCTGGTGGCGCTTTCAGGGGGCAAGGATTCCTACGGTCTGCTGGCCGTGCTTATGGATCTGCAATGGCGGGGGCTTCTGCCGGTCGAAATTCTGGCCTGCAATCTGGATCAGGGACAGCCGAATTTTCCGAAACACATTTTGCCGGACTATCTCGAAAGTCTCGGTGTGGCGCACCGGATCGAGTATCAGGACACCTATTCGGTGGTGACGGAGAAACTGCCCGAATCGAGCACCTACTGCTCGCTCTGCTCAAGGCTGCGGCGCGGGCATCTCTACCGGATCGCGCGGGAGGAGGGCTGTTCCTCGCTGGTGCTCGGCCATCACCGCGAGGATATTCTCGAAACCTTTTTCATGAACCTGTTTCACGGCGGGCGGCTTGCGGCGATGCCGCCCAAGCTTCTCAACGATGAAGGCGACGTGATGGTGCTGCGCCCGCTCAGCTATTGTGCGGAAACGGACATGGCAAAATTCGCCGATGCGATGAAGTTTCCCATCATTCCCTGTGACCTTTGCGGCAGCCAGGACGGACTGCAGCGCAACGCCATGAAGGCAATGCTGACGGATATCGAAAACCGCATGCCTGGGCGTAAGGACACGATGATCCGGGCGCTGACCAATGCGCGCCCGTCTCACCTGCTCGACCGGAAGCTCTTCGATTTCGCCGGGCTCACACGGGTGGATTGACCGCGTGGAACATGCGGCCGCGCTCTCCGATCAGAACCAGAGCGATGGCCACGAGACCGGTCAGGAAATAACCGGCTGCGAGGGGAACGGTGGAGCCGTCGAATGCCTGGCCGACGATGGCACCGATCACTCCACCGCCAACCGTGGTCAGGAAACCCTGTGTGGCGGCAGCCGTTCCCGCCACATGGCCCAGTGGCTCCATGGCGATGGAGTTGAAGTTCGCGCCGACCCAGCCGAACTGGAACATGGCCACTGAAAACAACACGAAGAACAGGCCGAAGGGCATGTAGCCCACCATGGCGAGCACCAGCCAGACAAAGCTGACGGACGTGAACCCGACAAGTGCGGTGTGCGACAGGCGGCGCATGCCGATGCGGCCAACCAGGCGCGAATTGGTGAAGGATGAAATCGCCATCAGACCGGCACCGACAGCGAACAGGATCGGAAACCAGTCTGCGAGGTCGAACGTGTCCGTATAGATCTGCTGCGCGGAGCTGATGAAACCGAACATCGCCCCGAAGATGCTGGTGGTCGCGAGCGTGTAGCACAGCGCTATGCGGTTCGTGAGCACATGGCCAAAGCCCTTCGTGACCGAGGAAAACGTCAGTTCGCGGCGGTTTTCCGGGGCCAGTGTTTCGGGCAGTCGCGTGGCGGCCCAGATGCCGAATATGACGGCGAGCACCGCCATCGCAACAAAGATCTCGGACCAATCGCCGAAGATCATGATGAGCTGGCCGATGCTCGGTGCAATGACCGGTATGACCATGAACACCATCATGACCATGGACAGCACTTCGGCCATCTGGCGTCCGCCGAACACGTCGCGAATGGCCGAGACGGCAATGACCCGGGTGGTTGCTGCACCGATGCCCTGAAGGAACCGCAGGACGAGAATGGCCGCAAAGCTGGGTGAAAAAGCGGCAAGCAGCGCTGCCGATACGTAAAGCGCGAGGCCAACGAAAAGAGGTGCGCGGCGACCAAATCGATCCGAAATGGGCCCGAAGATGAGCTGACCACCGCCAAGGCCGGCCAGATAGGCCGTTACAATGTACTGGCGCGCATTCTCGTCATTCACACCGAGTTCGGCGCCGATCTGTTGGAGGGCTGGAAGCATGATGTCGATGGCGAGCGCATTGAGCGACATGAGAGCGGCTGCAAGCGCGATAAACTCCGCTCGACCAAGAGGCTTGCGTGGTTGCAAAACATCTTTTGAAACGGGTTTTTCCATATCACTCTCCAACGATCATCCATCGCGCGTGCAATAAAACGCCGGTGCCGACGGAATCCCGCGGTGGCACGGCAGATGCGAGGCGTCAGCCTTACGGGCCAGTCTCACTTTTCCCGGAAAAGCGCTCATTTCCGGACGTGCTTCAGCCGAGGGAAATCATGCCCGCGACCGCAACGAGCGCCGGCAGGGTTGTTTGACATAACACCGACGCGAAAAAATGCGCTGGCAAAAGCCAACGCATCTAAAAAAAGAAGGCGCCCGAAGACGGGCGCTATCCGAAATTCAAAGTCAGGCGGCGCCTTTGGCTGCCACGCCTTTCTCGTTCAGAAATGCCTGCAACTCGCCGGCCTGAAACATTTCCCGGATGATATCGCATCCACCAACAAACTCGCCCTTCACGTAGAGCTGAGGAATGGTCGGCCAGTTGGAGTAATCTTTGATGCCCTGGCGGAGATCATCCGAGGTCAGCACGTTGATGCCTTTATAGTCGACATCGAGATAATCGAGAATCTGGACAACCTGCCCCGAAAAACCGCATTGGGGGAAGCCGGGTGTGCCCTTCATGAACAGCACCACGTCGCTGCCCTTGACTTCATTATCGATGAATTCGTTGATACCGCTCATCGCAAATCCTTTCATGACCGGGGTCAAGGCCCGGCATTGTCTTCCTCAATGGTTATGTATTGCACCCTCCCGCGGGGTGCAACGCCGCCGGTCAAAAACTTTTGGGTCTGCTCAATCCGGCGCGCTGGTCTGAAGGGCTAGCGCGTGGAGCGCACCGCCCATATTGCCTTTAAGGGCGTTGTAGACCATCTGGTGCTGCTGGACGCGCGACTTGCCCCGAAAGCTCTCTGCCACGACTTCTGCCGCGTAATGGTCGCCATCCCCCGCCAGATCGCGGATCGTGACCCGTGCGTCGGGGATGCCTTCCTTGATCAGGCGTTCGATATCGGCAGCGTTCATGGCCATGGGGCAGGGGTTCTCCAAATCAGTCCATATCATTCGAGATATGGCGGTTCCGGTGGGTCACGTCAATTGGTGGCGCAAAGCGCCCCGGCTCCATTCTGCAGGAGTCGGGGAAGATGCCTGCTCAGTCCATGAAGCTCGGGAACCACGCTTCATGAGCCTCTTTCAAGGCCGTCACCGCGACGGGCGCTGCATCGCCCAGCGCGAGAGCATCGTCGCCGGTCGTGCCAATGACGATGGTGGAAACGCCGGCTGCATCGGCTTTGGACCGAACAGCGTCGGCGTCCGCCGTCGTCACCACATAGCGGCCCTGATCCTCGCCGAAGAAGGCGGCAATGGGATTTGCGGGCGTTTCGACGATGGCACCGATGCCTGAGGCAATCGCCATTTCGGCCAATGCCACGGCGAGACCACCATCCGAGCAGTCATGTGCAGCCGAAACGGCACCCGAACGGATCAGGCCGCGCACGAGATCACCGGTGCGCTTTTCGTGGGTGAGATCGACAGGTGGGGGTGGGCCTTCGGCGCGACCGTGAATGTCGCGCAGATAGACCGACTGCCCGAGATGCGTGCCCCAGCTTTCCGGGGCGCCGATCAGTACGATGGCTTCGCCTTCTGCAGCGAACGCGGCGCGAGCGGCCTTTTGCCAGTCGGGAATGAGGCCGACGCCGGCAATGGTCGGAGTGGGCGGGATCGCCTCGCCAAGCGTCTCGTTGTAGAGCGAGACATTACCGGACACGATGGGGAAACCGAGTGCCGTACAGGCTTCGCCAATGCCTTTGATCGCATGGACGAGCTGGCCCATGATTTCCGGCTTTTCGGGATTGCCGAAATTGAGATTGTCGGTGGAGGCGAGCGGCTCGGCACCGGTGGCGGTGATGTTGCGCCAGCATTCGGCCACAGCCTGCTTGCCGCCTTCATAAGGATCGGCCTCGCAATAGCGCGGGGTGACATCGGAAGAGAAGGCGAGGGCCTTTTTCTCCTGCCCGTCGACACGGACCACACCGGCGTCTCCGCCTGGAAGGTGCAGCGAATTGCCCTGAATGAGCGTGTCATACTGCTCCCACACCCAGCGGCGGGAGGAGAGGTCCGGCGAATTGAGAAGTTTCAGGAGGCTTTCGGCAATGTCGGCTTCCGGCACGGGGCCGGTAAGCGGTGCCTTGTGCTTCGGAGCGACCCATGGGCGGTCATATTCAGGCGCTTCGTCGCCAAGCTCCTTGATCGGGAGATTGGCCACTTCCTCACCCTGATGCATGATGCGAAAGCGCAGATCGTCTGTCGTCTTGCCGACAATGGCAAAATCGAGCCCCCATTTGCGGAAGATGGCCTCGGCCTCGTCGCGCTTTTCGGGCTGAAGCACTATGAGCATGCGCTCCTGGCTTTCCGACAGCATCATCTCATAGGCGCTCATGCGCTCTTCGCGCACGGGAACCTTGTCGAGGTCGAGTTCGATACCGAGATCGCCCTTGGCGCCCATTTCGACAGCGGAACAGGTGAGGCCGGCTGCACCCATGTCCTGAATCGCGATGACGGCGCCGGTGGCCATCAGTTCGAGGCAGGCTTCGAGCAGGCATTTTTCGGTGAACGGATCGCCGACCTGAACGGTGGGGCGCTTTTCGTCGATGCCTTCGTCGAACTCGGCTGATGCCATGGTTGCGCCGCCAACGCCGTCACGGCCCGTCTTGGCACCGAGATAAACGACGGGCAGGCCGACGCCTTCGGCCTTGGAGTAGAAGATCGCGTTGGTTTCGGCGATGCCGGCGGCAAAGGCATTGACCAGAATGTTGCCATTGTAGCGGGCGTCAAAATTGACCTCGCCGCCAACGGTGGGAACGCCGAAGGAATTGCCATAGCCGCCAATGCCGGAGACGACGCCGGCCACGAGATGCCTCGTCTTGGGGTGGTCGGGCGCGCCAAAGCGAAGCGCGTTCATGGCGGCGACAGGGCGCGCGCCCATGGTGAAGACATCGCGCAGAATACCGCCGACGCCGGTGGCTGCACCCTGATAGGGCTCGATATAGGAGGGGTGGTTGTGGCTCTCCATCTTGAAGACCACGCATTGGCCGTCGCCGATGTCGACCACGCCGGCATTCTCGCCCGGCCCCTGGATGACCTGCGGCCCCGAAGTGGGCAGCGTGCGCAGCCATTTCTTCGAGCTTTTATAGGAACAGTGCTCGTTCCACATGGCCGAGAAGATACCAAGCTCGGTAAAGCTCGGCTCGCGGCCGATCAGATCGAGAATGCGCTGATACTCGTCGGGCTTGAGGCCGTGGGCGGCGATGAGGTCTTCGGTGATGGGGATGTGATTGGGAATGGTCATGTGGTCGGCATGGTCCCTGCAAAGGGGTTGCTTAGGCTATCTCGCGCCTGCGGTACAGCATTGCGCGCGGATAATCCACTTCCCTTTGCCGGTTTTCATCAACCGTAATTGCCAAACCCGCTGATTGGATTGTCGAGGAGGCTTCTGAGCTTCTTCAGGCCCTGTGTCACGGTCTCCCGGTTCTCGGGAACAGTGAAGGCGATGCGGGCACGGTGCACGGGGTGGCCGCCCCGGCCGACCTTGAATTCGTCCTCATCGTCAACCAGGACACCTTCCTCCATGGCCGCCTGTTTGAAGGTGCTGGAGAGCCAGGGTTCGGGCAGTTTCAGCCACAGGAAAGGGGCATTCGGATGAGAAGTGAAATCCTTCCCGGCGAGGATGGAGGCGGCGATCGAATGCCGGGCGGTGATCTCCGCGCGCACGCGGGTGTGAATGCTTGCGGCTTCTCCCGACAGGACGAGTTGGGCGGCCAGTTCGGCGAGCAGGAAAGGGATGCCGCCGGTGATCATTTTATGCGCGGTGAGGACACGCGAGACATAGGGCAGCGGGCTGGCGACCCAACCGCCGCGCACACCCGCCGCAACCGATTTGGACAGGCTGCCGACATGAAATGTGCGCTCAGGCGCCAGCGACGCGAAAAGAGGAGGCGTCGTTTCGAGAAGTGCGCCGTAAATATTGTCTTCGATCAGCCAGACATTGTGGGTCCTGGCAATCTCCACAATGGCATGCCGGCGCGCTTCGGGCATGGTCGCAAGTGTCGGATTGTGGAGCGAGGGAACCAGAAACACCATGCGGGGATGTTGCTGGGCGCAAACCCGTTCAAAATCCTCCGGCACCATGCCTTCGTCATCGATGGCGACAGAAAGCAGACGGCGGCCGATCACCGTGGCGCTGCGGGCGACATGGGAATAGGTGGATTGCTCGAATGCGATCCGGTCGCCGGGCACGGTCATGGCGGCAATGATTGCCAGTATGCCGGCGTGGCCGCCAAGTGTGGGGACAATGGCGTCCGGCTGCGGGCGCCACTCGCCGCGCGCAAGCCACCGGCTGCCCGCTTCAAGCCAGTGCGTGGGGAGCGCGCGGGTGTAGCTTGCGACGTCAGAAGGGTGCTCGCTGGCGATCCGTTCGGCCATCCGTGTGAGGATTTGCGCTTGGCCGACATTGGGGGCAGCAGTCGAGTCCATTCGGGTCTTGCCTGACTCCGGCACGGTGGCCCGTGTGCCTCCGAAGGGGTGGGATTGCGCCTCCGCCGAGCGGACGCTGCGTATGCGCTCAAGCACATAGGTGCCGCGACCGACTTCGCCAGACACAAGGCCGCGCTGGCGAACGAGCGTATAGGCCCGGCTCACAGTGCCGATCGTGACGCCGACGTCATAAGCAAGATTGCGCTGCGGCGGCAGCTTGGTTCCGGGCGGGAGCGTGCCGTTTTCGATATCGCGTTCGATCTGATCTGCGAGACGCACATAAAGAGGACCGGAACCGCGTTGAAGGTTTGGAAGCCAATTTGTCATCGTGACAATTATCTATATTGCACCGAATTTTGAGTCAATGCATAGGTTCAATCGCTCCAATGACCCAAAGGGAGTGATACAATGGAAGCAATCAAAACAGCCGCGGAAGGATGCAAACTGCGGAGGTCAGGCTTCGCGGAGACGGTGAACGATCCCGGACTTCATTCCACTCTGGACAGGCTCCGTACCTTGCTCGGCAAGCGCCGCAGCAGGCTGGCTTTGCTTGATCTCACAAACGATCAGTTGCGCGATATAGGTGTTTCGCGCGAAGAGGCCCGCCGCGAAGGGCTACGATCGTTCTGGGATTGATCAGGCAGCTTCTGCGAGCCTTGAAAGGGCTGCGTGAAGGGTCTTCCCGAGAAGCGGGATTTGTTCGAACCCGATGAAGGCCGGGGAACCGACCCTGCCTCTTAGACGGCGGCGTTGGCGCGAGACGGCTTTCCGCTTGCGATAAGACGGTCTACCAGCATGGCAATTCGCCCGAGGAATGCGAAAGTGAGCAGAATGACGGCGAGATAGACAAGGACACTCGGCCATCCATTCAATCGCGCATCCAGGAAGTAATAGGGAACTTCACCCGCGATCGGGGCGCGAACCAGGACATATGTCACATACAGCAGCGGATAGGCGAGCCAAAGGGGGAGGTGGCGCCAGGAAAGGCTGCCATCTGTACCGGCGAGCAGCCACCAGACCAGATAGAGCGCCGGCGCGACGTAGTGAAGCGCGACGTCGCATATCAGGAAAAGCCCCTTCGGCTCCCAGATCGCCGAAAGAAGCAGCCAGTAGACGAGGCCGACCAACAAAATCGCCACGGCGACGCCGGCACGGACCGAAGCCTTCTTGAAGAAGCGCGGCGCGCCAGACAAGGCCGCCAAGTGAACCAGAACCACCAGAATGTTTGTCAGAATGGTGAAATAGGAAAAATAATGGACGATGGACCCAACGAGGCTTCGTCCTGCCTCCATGGAAGCGGGTATGGTCAGAGTGAATTGTACGACAAGGGCAAGCAAGCCGACCACGAGGCCGGCAATGTTCAGGATTTTCGTCATGCAGATTCCCCTGGGCCGTATTACGAGCGCTTGCATTAGTCCGAGAATCTAAATTTAAAGTTTAGGCCTAAAGCATTGGCCTGATGCGATGCCCGAAAACATTCCCCTATCGCCAAGGGTATGCGTTCAGGAGTGGCGTCTGGCAACATCGCTCAAGGGGTTTGCCAGTTCAGCACTCGGAAGCTCCGCCCGACCAGCGCATGATGTCAGCGTTGACCCTTGCACCCGTCTGCGTCGATGCCAGGGGGCCGTAGGTCGAAATCGTTGTCGGAGAACCTGTTGCTTCGATGACAAGCAATGGCAGCCCCTGTTGATTTTTGCTGCGCATGATCAGGAGCCGTGGCCGCCCGACGCGCGTATCGAGCTCGGGAATCATATGAAGACCACGGAAGCGGCGATCACCCGAACGCATCCAGCATTTGGCACCATTGCTGTTGATGTTCTGCAGAGCAGCCACGGGGTTCGACGCATCGACCTCGAGATTGAGGGCGCCGCCCATGGGTTCCGTCTGGCATGCTGTCAGAAGAGACAGCGCTGTTATCAGCACGGCACCGGTAGCACAGCGAACGAGGCGTCGCAGGTTCAAGCCGGAATGGCCGGCGAAGCCCATCAGGCAGCCTTTCCAAGAAGGCTGGCAAAGAGCGCGCGACCGTCATCGCCACCATGGGCGGCCTCAATGAGGTTTTCGGGATGCGGCATCATGCCGAGCACGTTGCCGCTGTCGCTGACGATGCCGGCGATGTCGTTCACGGAGCCATTGGGATTGGTGCCCTCGGAATAGCGGAACGCAACCTGGCCTTCACCCTCGATCCGTTTCAATGTTTCATCATCGGCGAAATAATTGCCATCATGATGGGCAACCGGGCAGCGGATGATCTGGCCCTGCGCATAACCGCGCGTGAAGGCGGTGTTGGCGTTGGTGACTTCGAGCTTCACCTCGCGGCACACGAATTTCAAAGAGGCGTTGCGCATGAGAGCGCCGGGCAGGAGGCCCATCTCAAGCAGAACCTGAAACCCGTTGCACACGCCCATGACGAGAACGCCCTTGCGGGCTTTCTCGGCCACGGCCTGCATGACCGGCATGCGCGCGGCGATTGCGCCACAGCGCAGATAGTCGCCATAGGAGAAGCCGCCGGGAATGACCACCAGGTCGACATCGGGAAGCTCGGTCTCGGTCTGCCAGACGGTGATCGGCGCTATTCCGGAAATCCTGGTAAGCGCGGCGATCATGTCGCGGTCGCGATTGAGGCCGGGGAGCTGGATGATGGCTGATTTCATGGGTTCTGATCGCTTGGGCTGGGATCGTATGGTTTCTGCGGGCCTTCGGCCAATTCACGGAGTTCGAGGCGGCGTTCTATGCGTTCAGGGCGATCGTGATGACGTCCAAGGATACCGTAGATGTTGTGGGTATCCTGCTGGATCGCAATCATATGCCCCCGGATGGAGATCAACTCCTGGCGGATCTCCGATTGGCCGGCTTCAAGCTTGTCCATGCGACCCTGCATGCTTTTGAGGATCTCGTAAGGCAGCTCGTTGGTGACGTCGCCCATAATGGTCTTTATCCACAACCTCAGGTAACGGAGACAGTGTAGTCCTCAATCACCGTGTTCGCCAGAAGCTTTTCGCACATGGCATTGAGGTCGCTCTCGGCCTTGGCCTTGTCGGAACCCTCAAGTTCCAGATCGAAGACCTTGCCCTGGCGCACCGAACCTACCCCGGAAAAACCGAGCGCATCGAGCGCGCCTTCGATGGCTTTTCCCTGCGGGTCCAGAACGCCATTCTTCAACGTCACGGTGACGCGGGCCTTGATCACTTTGCTGCTCCCTACATGTCCTGAAACGGCCTAGTGGCGCGTCTTGTTGTCTTTGGAGGATACGAGGACCGGGCCATTGCCGCGTGGCGGTTCGTTCTCGTTCATGATGCCGAGGCGGCGCGCGACTTCCTGATAGGCCTCGACCAGCCCGCCCATGTCGCGGCGAAAACGGTCCTTGTCCATCTTGTCCTGCGTGGTGGTGTCCCACAGGCGGCAGGAATCGGGCGAAATCTCATCCGCCACGATCACACGCATCATCTCGTTTTCCCACAAACGCCCGCATTCCATCTTGAAATCGACAAGCTGGATGCCGACGCCGAGGAAAAGGCCGGTGAGGAAATCGTTGACGCGGATGGCGAGCGCCATCATGTCGTCAATCTCCTGGGGGCTGGCCCAGCCGAAAGCCGTGATGTGCTCTTCGGAGACCATCGGATCGTCCAGAGCATCGGCCTTGTAGTAGAACTCTATGATCGAACGGGGCAGAACGGTGCCCTCCTCGATGCCCAGCCGCTTGGCGAGCGAGCCGGCGGCGACATTGCGCACGACGATTTCGAGCGGAATGATCTCCACTTCCTTGATCAACTGCTCGCGCATGTTGAGGCGGCGTATGAAGTGAGTCGGGATGCCGATCCGGTTCAGATGCTCGAAAATATATTCCGAGATCCGGTTGTTGAGCACGCCCTTGCCGTCGACAATTTCGTGCTTCTTCTTGTTGAAGGCGGTGGCGTCGTCCTTGAAGAACTGGATCAAGGTGCCGGGCTCGGGGCCTTCATAAAGAATTTTGGCCTTGCCCTCATAGATGCGGCGACGACGGTTCATGTCTTTTCCTGGTCCGTTGCCTAAACAGGGAAACTTCGCGCGGAAGTTCCGCAATGCGGCAGTTTCATGGATGCATTGTTTCACGCGGTCTCTAGCGCAAACCCACTCTTACCACAATTGCCATTTGTGTTAGCCAACGTCTTTGTGCCCTGCCGGCACAGGGCAGGTGGGGCAAACGAGCGTATTGACCCGGGGCGGGGCTTCTGGTTTCTGCTCTCCAAACAGTTGTTTCAGCATCGCCAGCCGATGCGCGAGCCGGAGGATTTGCAATATGGCCAACATGAAAGATCGCGAAGACGCGTTCGAAAACAAGTTCGTTCACGACGAAACCCAGAAATTCAAGGCCATGGCGCGCCGCAACAAGCTTCTGGGTCTGTGGGCCGCCGATCTTCTGGGCAAGAGCGGTGATGAAGCGGAAGCCTATGCACGTGAAGTCGTGAATGCGGATTTCGAAGAAGCCGGGGATGACGACGTGTTCCGCAAGGTACGCAAGGATTTTGATGTGGCGGGCGTTCAGCAGTCGGATCACCAGATTCGCCGCACGATGGACGAATTGCTCGCAACGGCGATCGAGCAGGTCAAGAACAGCGAGTAGAATCGTGTCGACACTGTCACTGGCCGCGCTGCTTGAAGCAGGCGAGAGCGTTTTCTCCGCCTGGTCTTCCATTCCCGATTCGCAGACTGTCGAACTCGTAGCGGGGCTGGATTTCGGCGCTGTGACGCTCGACATGCAGCATGGCGGACATCACGAAGACAGCGTGCTGCGTGGAATTGGCGGTATCCGGCTCAATCGAAAGCATCCGATGGTGCGCATTCCTGTCGGTCGTTTCGATATGGCGAGCCGCGCGCTCGATATGGGAGCAGAGGCGGTGATCGCTCCGATGGTGAATTCGGTGCAGGACGCCCGCGCTTTCGCAGCCGCGATGAAATATCCGCCAACCGGGCTGCGCTCCTGGGGGCCAAGCTTTGCCATGCCGCGTTCTGGGAAGAGCGACGGGCAGGCCTGGCTTGAAACGGCCAATGCCGAAACGATCGCGTTTGCAATGATCGAGACCCGACAGGCGCTCTCGGCACTTGACGATGTTCTGGCGGTCGACGGGATAGACGGTGTTCTGGTCGGCCCGTCGGACTTTTCCATCGCATGGTCGAATGGCAGGACGGTGGATCCCGCGCTCGAGGACATGATGCCGGCAATCGAAACAATCGCGCAGAAGACGCGTGCGGCGGGCAAGCACGCCGCCATCTACGTGGTCGATCCCGGCCTTGTCGGGCGTTTTCACGAGATGGGTTTCAGGCTTTTCGCGCTAGGGGCGGAAGCCGCCTACATGCAGGAAGGCGCACCCGCCATGCTGAAGGCTGCGCGCGATTCCATCAAGTTCTAGCGGTGCGTCCCATCAAAGTTGCTGGACAAATTTTGCAAAGGTCATGGAGCCTTCAGGCCACGGCCCGAAACCCGATTCGGCATTGATGTGGCCGGATTCGCCAGCGTCCATAAAAAGCGATCCCCACGCAGCCGCGATGTCTTCGGCGACATCGAAGGCACAGAAATGGTCGTTTCGGCTGGCGATGGTGATCGACGGGAACGGCAGCGGATCGCGCGGGTAGGGGCCGAACGTCATCAGGTGTTTCGGCCTGATCTTGCTGTTGGAGACATCAGGGGGAGCAACGAAGAACGCCCCAGCCACCGGCTTCTGGAATTCAGGAATTGCCTGAACGGCCGTGGCAACGCCCAGCGAGTGGGCAACGAGAACGACCGGCTTCTCCGCTTCGTTGACGGCCTTGACGACATTGGCCACCCAGTCGTCACGCACGGGTTTCGACCACGCTTCCTGCTCGACACGGCGCGCCGATTTCAGGCGTTCCTGCCAGCGGGTCTGCCAGTGGTCGGGCCCGGAATTCGTATAACCGGGAATGATGAGGATGTCGGCGTCTGAAGCTTTCATGGCCGGCCATGTAGCCATCGTGTTCGTGCCATGCAAGTGCTCGGGCAGGTTCCGACGCTGTTTCTGGATATTTCGAACGATATTTCCTGATTGTCATCGAATATGTGAACGAAGTGTTTGCCGGTAGCGCGCTTGCGCTGGGGATCGCGACACGCCAGTTTCCATGAAAACATGGTGGTTCGCCGTTTGGGCAAGCCATCGAAATCCTTGGAGAATAGGCAATGAATGGTACCCCCTTCGCTGCGACCACGCCGGTGAGGATCGGCCGCGTTGGTTTGAAAGCACGTCACGCGCGAAACTTGGCCGCGTTCTATGCCGATCTCCTGGGCTTTCAGGAGATGGACGGCGAGGATGGCGCGATTGCGCTGGGGATCGGTGACCGCACGCTGATGGAAATCGCCGAAGACCGCACCGCCGAACCGGATGACCCGCGAGGGGCAGGGCTTTTTCACACGGCGTTCCTGCTGCCCGAACGGGCTGACCTGGCGCGCTGGGCGCTCTTTGCCCGCGACCGGAACATGCAGCTTGAAGGCGCTTCAGACCATCTGGTGAGTGAAGCGCTCTATCTTTCCGACCCGGAAGGCAACGGCATCGAGATCTACGCCGACCGGCCACCTGAAAGCTGGACCAGGAACGAGGACGGCATTGCGATGGCGACCGAGCGGCTTGATTTCTCGAGCCTGTTGTCCACCCTGGCGGACGGCGATACAGGCTGGCAGGGTGCGCCGGAAAACACGGTGATCGGCCATGTGCATTTGCGGGTGGGCGATCCGAAGACGGCGGAAACCTGGTGGCATGAGGCGCAGGGCTTCGACACGATGACGCGCTACGGCACGCAGGCGGTGTTTCTGGCAACGGGCGGTTACCACCACCACATCGGAGCCAACAGCTGGCGCAGTGCCGGGGCGGGCAAACGCAATCCCAACCGCACGGGACTTTCCTGGCTTGAACTGAAGAGCAGGAATGCGACAGCGGAGAAGGAGTATGCCGACCCGTGGGGCACGGTGATCCGCGTGTCTCCAACGCGCTGAGGTGGATTGGTCGAAAAAATCAAAACGCCGGCGTATCGGGTGATGCGCCGGCGTTTTTGCGTCTCAAGGCGGGAATATCAGCTTTCGCCGAAGACCCGCTCGAAGATCGTGTCCACATGCTTGGTGTGGTAACCAAGGTCGAATTTTTCGCGGATTTCGTCTTCCGAGAGCGCGGCGCGCACATCCTTGTCGCCCAGAAGCTCTTCAAGGAAATCGGCACCCTGTTCCCAGACCTTCATGGCATTTCTCTGCACCAGCCGATAGGCATCCTCGCGTGACACGCCCGCCTGGGTGAGCGCCAGAAGCACACGCTGCGAATGGACGAGGCCGCGGAACTTGTTGAGGTTCTTGTCCATGGTTTCGGGATAGACGACCAGCTTTTCCATCATGCCGGTCAGACGCATGAGAGCGAAATCGAGCGTGACGGTGGCATCCGGGCCGATCATGCGCTCCACGGAGGAGTGCGAAATGTCGCGCTCGTGCCAGAGCGCCACGTTCTCCATGGCGGGCATGGCGTAGGCGCGCACCATGCGGGCAAGGCCGGTCAGATTTTCCGACAGGACCGGGTTGCGCTTGTGCGGCATGGCCGACGAGCCCTTCTGGCCCGGCGAGAAGTACTCTTCCGCCTCCAGAACCTCGGTGCGCTGCAGGTGACGCACCTCGACCGAGAGCCGCTCGATGGAGGAGGCGATCACGGCGAGCGTGGCGAAATACATGGCATGGCGATCACGCGGGATGACCTGTGTGGAGACCGGCTCTGGCTTCAGGCCCATCTTCTCCGCAACGTGGGCCTCGACGCTGGGATCGATGTTGGCAAAGGTGCCGACCGCGCCGGAGATGGCGCAGGTAGCGATTTCCTCACGCGCGTTGATGAGGCGAGTACGGCAGCGCTCGAACTCGGCATAGGCCTGCGCCAGCTTGACGCCGAAGGTGGTCGGCTCGGCATGGATGCCGTGGCTGCGGCCAATGGTGACGGTATCCTTGTGCTCGAAAGCGCGTTTCTTCAAGGCGGCGAGCAGCTTGTCGAGATCGTCCAGAAGGATATCGGTGGCGCGCACGAGCTGGACGCTGAGGCAGGTGTCGAGCACATCCGAAGAGGTCATGCCCTGGTGCACGAAGCGGGCCTCGGGGCCGACGATCTCTGCCAGATGCGTCAGGAAGGCGATGACGTCATGCTTCGTTTCGCGCTCGATCTCGTCAATGCGGTCGATATCGAAGGTGGCATTGCCTGCCTTTTCCCAGATGGTCTTGGCGGCTTCCTTCGGCACGATGCCGAGCTCGGCCATCGCGTCTGCGGCGTGAGCCTCGATTTCGAACCAGATGCGGAACTTGGTCTCGGGCGACCAGATTGCGGCCATTTCCGGCCGCGAATAGCGCGGGATCATGCGTGCCTTGCCTTCCATGAAAGTGGGGTCGGCGCCTGACTAGCAGAGCTGCGCGTTTTCCTCAACGCGGCTTGGCGGCATAGATGTAGGAGAGGGCAAAAAGTGCGGCCAATCCCCAGGGAAAATAGACGCGAAGCCCTATGACGGCAAATTGATAGACAGCACCCGCAGTGGTGAAAACGAACTGAAGTATCCACCGGACCGAAAGGGGATCGCCGTGCCACTGAGCGTAATAGGCACGATATTGCAACGCATAGAGCGCTGCGGTGATGCAGATGGTGGTGAGTGCGAAGGAGACGAATGCGGCAGCGAAGCGCACCTCCGGTCCGGACTTGCGCGCAAGGAGCGCCTGAAATGTGTGGCCGACAGGAAAGGCGAGAGCTGCACCCAGTGCAAAGATCGATGTCAACGCTGCCACTTGCGGCAATGTCTGCCATCCGCGTGCGCATAGAAAAGCAAGCATGTTGACGCCCATAAGCGCGCCCCAAAAGAGCGCGCCGGTCAACGCCCGTGCGGGCGATGGCAACGCCTGCCGCAGGCTGGCAAGACACTGCTTCACGAAGAGCTCCCGACTTCGCTGCCCCCGGGCATCAACCGCTAGAACCGCCCTGTGACGGCGATGAAGCGGTGATCGGGCCCTTCAAAGCCCACTTTGCGCACGGCGATCATCACCGCAAAAACCGGTGTGCCGCCTTCCGGGTAGAATGTCTGAATGCCGCTGATGCTGTAACCGAGGGGACAACCGCGACTTTGCGGGATCGCGCTGTCTTCATGCACAAGAACGGTTTCTGCCCCGGCCTCTGTACCGATGCGTGTGAGGCGAAAGCCGGCTGGTTCGCCGAAGCCGTAACATTCGGCTCCATCCGGCATGGATAGTTCATCAAGTCGGAATTCGAGGGGGCTGTCGATGGAGGGAAAGACCGGACGGGGATTGACGGCCATGCGGAAGGGGTCGGCCGATTGTTCCGTCACGACGTTCCAGCCGGCGGTGAAACCACGGTTTTCAGCAAGCTCGCTGTCTGCAATGACAGATTGAGACTGTGTTCTGGCTTCAGCGCGTGCATCGGAAATGCTGGCTCCGTCCTGTTCAAGGGTCACGCGGATGGGCGTGCCGGGCAGGAAGCTGTCATTGGCGGTATCGATGAAATAGCGATTGGCGTAAGCGAAGCCGGACCCGTCCTGCACACCGAATTCCTCGAAGGCGAATGTGGAACCGTCGTCTGAAAAGCCGAGAACCTCGACCGAGGGCGTGTCTCCTGCATGAGCAGCGGGCGAGGCGGCAAGGAGTGCGGCGCACAGTGCCATGAGAAACTGTTTCATGATGACATTCCTTTCGGCTGAATGCTCGTCTCACTGCCTTACGACAGATGTTTTCCCCCAAGTGGGAAATATATCACCTTCAGCCGGTTTGGCCGCAAACACGCCGCGGGCGATGGCGCGGGCCATGGTTGCGGCGGCGGCGGCGTTGAGATCAATCACGGCTTCGAGATCAAGCGGCGTTTCGTTGCGGCCGGTCGATAGCGCGAAGACGAGGTCCCCGTCGACCGGCGTGTGCGCCGGCCAGATGGCGCGCGCGAAACCGTCGTGAGCGGCGATGGCAAGACGCTTTGCGGCCGGTTTGTCGAGCCTTGCATCGGTTGCAATCACGGCAATCGTGGTGTTGCCGCGCGCGGCCGTGCGCATTTTTGTGATGACGTTCGAGGCATTCGGCGGCATGGGGTGAGGCAGACCGAGGCCGCCGAACTCGTCGCCGATCTCAAAAGGGGCGGCCCAGAAATGCGGTGTGTTGCCGACACTGACAGAGCCAACCGCATTCACAGCAACGAGCGCACCGACCGTGATGCCATTTTCAAGCACGGTGGAGGCGGAGCCCAGCCCACCCTTCAGCGTGGCCGTGGTGGCGCCGGTGCCCGCGCCAGCGGTGCCGATTTCGAATTCCGCAGATGCGGACATGGCGGCCGAGAAGCCGAAGTCGCGATAGGGGGAAAAGCGGCCCCAGTCCTTGTTGCCGCCATTGGGTAGGTCGAACAGGATGGCGCCGGGCACGATGGGCACGCGATAACCCAAAATCTCAAAACCCCGGCCCATCTCGCGCAGCGCCGCCTGAACGCCGGCAGCCGCATCAATGCCGAAAGCGGATCCACCCGAAAGGGTGATGGCGTCCACCCCGTCGACCAGATTGTGCGGCTCCAGCGCGTCGGTTTCACGGGTTCCAGGCGCGCCGCCAAGAACCTGAACCCCCGCCGTCGCCGGTGTTTCGCACAAAACTGTGGTGACGCCGGATTTCACGCGCTCGTCGGTGTGATTGCCGACCGTGAGCCCCGCCACATCGGTGATCAGGTTTCTGGGCCCCCTGCGCCACATCACTCGACCTCCTGAAACGTCTGCCCATCGAAGCGGAACAGCCGGTAAAGGGGTTGCTTCAGATCGCCTTTCTCGTCGAAGGAATAGGGTCCGAGCGCTGTCTGAAACGTGCCGGACTGGAGCGCTTCGGCGATGGGGCCGGATCCGGAACGAAGTGCGGCGACCGCGAGTTCGGTGGCTGCGAAGGCGGGCAGTACGTATCCGTCGGGAACAATGTCCGCCTCTTCGAGGGCGCTTCTGGCAGTCTCGGTGGCGATGTCGGCCCACCGTGGCAAGCCGATCATCAGCGTACCATCCGCAAGCGGCATGGCGCTCTCCTCCGCGCGCAATGCTTCGCCGCCGGCAATGACCAGATCGTACTCCATGCCTGCAGCGTCGCGCGCCAGAATGGCGATATCGCTGCGATCACCACCCACGAACACGTGGGTCGCGCCCGAGCGGTTCAGGCGGCCGGCCAAGGCGATCTGATTGTCGAGCTGCGGGCGGAACGTGTCGATGAAGACGGGCTTGAGCTCCTGCAACTCGGCTGTCGCACGCAGATTTTCCGCCAATTCGCGCCCGTAGATGGTTCCATCGTCCACAATGGCAAAAAACGCATCGCGCCAGCGAGGCAAGAGAAGCCGAGCCACCGCATCGCGCTCCGCGTCAGCGCGTGGCGCTGTGCGAAAAACGGGCCAGCCAGTACGTTCGCGTTGATCGGTCAGCGTTGCGGTGCGCACCCCGGGCGTGATGACCGGAATGCCGGCTTCCGCGAAGAGAGGCAGCGCAGCGTCGATGGCGTCTGTGCAAAGAAAGCCCACGACCACTGATACATTCTGATCGATGAGCGAGCGGGCGGCGGCCTCCCCACCTTCGGTGCTGCACTGCGTATCGGCCTCGATGATCCGGGCATTCAGCGTTTGGGCTGCCTTGCGCGCGCCATCGCGCATCTGCCGTCCAAGCAACTCGAAACTGTCGGTCAACGGCGCGGCCAGCCCGACAACCGGCTCCTGCGCATGGGCGGCAGGCAGGCTAAAGGCAGCAAGGCTGCAACAGATAAAAAAGGCCAAGCAACGCATATCGTGGTTCAGTTACCCGTTTGACGGTCACGCAGTAGCATGGGAATCAGCCTGCCGGCATCAGACCTTAACCGCAAAGCTGCTGAACTGGTAAATAACTGTGTCATAAAGCACTTCCGGCAATAAGCTTCTGCACGAGATGTTTGCTGACGTACCGCTTTTTTCTGTTTTTGCACTGTCGGGTATCGGGGCTCCTTGGTAAGGCTTTGGATATTTCCTATATCGCGCATGAGAGTTGAGAAGAGTTGACTGTGCTAAAGACCAACGAGATCGAACCACGCCACTACCGCGATGCCATGGCCCGTTTTGCAGGAGCCGTGCACGTGGTCACGACGGATGGGCCGGCGGGCAAGCGCGGCGTGACGGCCATCGCGGCCTGTTCGGTTTCGGACAATCCGCCCACGGTGCTGGTCTGTCTCAACCGTGAAAACCCGAACAATGACAGCTTTGCAAAGAATGGTGTGTTCGCGCTCAATACACTGACGGCGGATCATCAGGATCTGTCCAATGCCTTTTCGGGACTGACCGGGCTTTCGCCCGAAGAGCGCTTTGCGCTGGCTGAGTGGGACACAATCGCCACCGGTGCTCCCACCCTTCCCGACGCGCTTGCCGTTTTCGACTGCCATGTGGTGAAGACGGTGGAGCTCGGGACGCACCGGGTGTATTTCGGCCATGTTGCAGGCCTCAGCATCGGCGACAAATCGAGCCCGCTCCTCTACCATGAACGAGGCTACCGGGTATTGTAGCCCTACACCCTTTCGGGAAAACTGGGGGAATGATGGCCCAAACGAGCTCACGCGGCCTGCCGCAATCCATCGATGAAACACTGGCGCTTCTGACAGACGGTGGCTACGTGGCCGACCGCTCGCTTGCCACAGTGCTTTATCTCAGCCTGACGATGCAGCGCCCGCTGTTTCTGGAAGGCGAGGCGGGTGTGGGCAAGACCGAGATCGCCAAGGTGCTTGCCGACCGGCTGGGCCGAAAGCTGATCCGATTGCAATGCTATGAGGGACTCGACGTTTCCTCTGCCGTTTATGAGTGGAACTATGCGGCACAGATGATCGAGATCCGCATGGCCGAAGCATCAGGCATTCATGACCGTTCGGAAATGGAAAGCGGTGTCTTTTCGGAGAAGTATCTGATCCGCCGTCCGGTTCTGGAAGCGCTGGAAAGCAGCATCGACGGACCGCCGATCTTCCTGATCGATGAACTCGACCGGGCAGATGAGGCATTCGAGGCCTATCTTCTGGAAGTGCTTTCCGACTTCCAGGTCAGCGTGCCGGAACTGGGCACGATCAAAGCTACCGAACCGCCGATAGTCGTCATCACCACCAACCGCACACGCGAGATCCACGACGCGCTGAAGCGACGCTGTCTTTATCATTGGGTCGATTATCCGGACGCGCAGCGCGAGCTCGAGATTTTGGCCAGGAAGGTGCCGGACGCCAATGCGACGCTTGCAAAACAGATCGTGGTGTTCGTGCAGAAACTGCGTGAGCTCGATCTCTTCAAGGCACCGGGCGTCGCAGAAACCATCGATTGGGCAATGGCACTGACGGCGCTCGGCAAGGAAACACTTGATGCCGAAACCGTGTCCGACACGATGGGCGTGCTCTTGAAGTACCAGGACGATATCGTTCGGATGGAAGAGGGCGAGGGTGTTCGGGTTCTGCAAGAGGTGAGGGTCGGCTGAATGGCCGCTGCGCCGTCAACGCCCTATGAAACCCTGCCGAAACCGGGAGGCGCGCAACTGGCAGGCCGCATTGTGGGCTTTGCCCGCATGCTTCGTCGTGCGGGACTCAGAATCGGACCGGCAGCGGTGATGGATGCGGTGCGCGCCGTGCTTGCAGTGGGGATCGAGAATCGCCTGGATTTCTACTGGACATTGCATTCCACCATGATTTCACGGCGCGAGGACCACGCCGTGTTCGATTCCGTGTTCCGCCTTTATTGGGCGCGCCGGAAGGAACGGGAAGACGCAGAAGACGTTGCGGATGGCGAGGATACGGAGGTGTTGCGCGAGAAAAAGCGCGCCGGCGACCGCCGCGCCGAAGATGCTCTCGATGAGGAACGGCGCGCGATCATCAAGAAGCGCCCGGAGTTCGAACTCGATGCCCGCCTGTCGTTCACCGCGATGGAAGTGCTGCGCGGCAAGGATTTTGCCCAGATGTCGGCCGCTGAACTGGCCGAAGCTCGCCTTGCGATGCGCGACCTTACTCTGCCGTTCGACCGTGTGGCGACGCGGCGTTTCCGGCCGGACCCGCACGGGGCAAGGATCGACCCGCATGCCATGCTGCGGGCGAGCCTGCGCACGGGCGGCGACCTGATCCTGCCAAAATTCCGCTCGCCGCGCGAGATCGCGCCGCCGCTGGTGGCCTTGGTCGATATTTCCGGATCGATGAGCCAGTATTCGCGCATTTTTCTGCATTTTCTCCATGCGCTGACGGAGAAACGCCGCCGCGTTCACAGTTTCACTTTCGGCACGCGGCTGACCAACATCACGCGTGCCCTCAGCCGTCGCGATCCTGACGAGGCTATGGACGAAGCTTCGGGCACCGTGCGCGACTGGTCAGGCGGCACGCGGATCGGAACCGTGCTGGGCGATTTCAACCGGCTGTGGTCACGCCGGGTTCTGGGGCAGGGCGCCATCGTGCTTTTGATCACCGACGGGCTGGAGCGCGACCATATCGAGGTTCTGTCGCGCGAGATGGAGCGGCTTTCGAAATCGTGCCGGCGGCTCATCTGGCTGAACCCGCTGCTGGGGTTCGATGGGTTCGAGCCGCGCGCACGCGGCATGCGCGCCATGCTGCCGCATGTGGATGAGCTGCGGCCCGTACACTCGCTCGATGCGCTGGGCGATCTCGTGGCTGCGCTGACGGCACCGGCCCGTGGCGGGGACTTGGCACGGCACTTCCAGCGTGCCCATATGAGAGGCGGGAGAAACGCCAATGTCTGATCTTGTGCAAAGAGACCACGCGCGCGATCCGCTGATGATCGCGGAGGAATGGATGCGCGCCGGCCGCGATGTGGCGATTGCCACAGTGGTGGAAACCTGGGGCTCTGCGCCCCGGCCCGTGGGAAGCCATCTGGTGATCGACACGGAAGGCAATTTCGAAGGATCCGTTTCGGGTGGCTGCGTCGAAGGCGCGGTGGTGGCGGAAGCCGCTGACGTGCTCGCGGAGGGCAAGCCGCGCATGCTGGAATTCGGTGTGGCCGACGAGACCGCCTGGGAGGTGGGCCTTTCCTGCGGCGGGCGCATTCGCGTCTTTGTGGAGAGGCTTGGTTAGTGGACCCGCATTCGCTGAAGAAACTGAACGCGCTGCGGCGCGAGCGCAACGCCGCGATACTGCTGACGGATCTGGGCGACGGGCGCGACCGGGTGATCGGCGAGGGCGATGCGGTGGCAGGCACGTTGGGAGAAGCCGTGGCCCGCGCCTTCCGTTCGGGAAAATCCGGCGTGGCGGAGGTCGACGGTCGGCAATTTTTCCTGAACGTGCATCTGCCCGCACCGCGTCTCGTGGTGATCGGCGCGGTGCATATCAGCCAGGCGCTGGCACCGATGGCGAAGATCGCCGGGTTTGACCTGACGATCATCGACCCGCGCACCGCCTTTGCCTCGCCGGAGCGGTTTCCGGATGTGGCGCTTCACGCCGAATGGCCGGATGAAGCGCTGGCCCGCCAGCCGCTCGACGCCTATACGGCGCTGGCAGCCCTGACCCATGATCCGAAAATCGATGACCCGGCCCTGAAGGCTGCCTTCGAGGCGGAGTGTTTCTATATCGGAGCGCTGGGGAGCCGGAAGACCCATGCCAAGCGCGTGGAGCGGCTGATCGATCTTGGCGTTGCAGGTGAGATGCTGGAGCGGATCGACGCACCCATCGGGCTCGATATAGGAGCGGCGACGCCAGCCGAGATCGCCGTGGCGGTGCTTGGCTCGGTGATCCGGGCGCTGCGGACGCGCGGGCTCGATGGTGGGGGGCTCCCGTCGTGAAATTCGGGCCGATATCCATCGAGGAGGCGGAGGGCGCGGTGCTCGCGCATTCGACGATGGCCGGTGAGACGAGGCTGCGCAAGGCGCACCGGCTGACGAGAGAAGACATCGCCCTTCTTCGGGCCGAGGGTATCTCGACCGTGATTGCGGCCAAGCTCGAGCCTGGCGATCTGGACGAGGATCAGGCGGCGGAAAGCCTGGCGAAACGTCTGGTGATGGATGGCATCGTCGCCCGTGCGCCGTCGACCGGGCGCGTCAATCTTTTTGCCGAGAGGTCAGGTCTTTTCATTGTCGACAGGGGATCTGTTGACCGGCTTAACGCTGTTGACCCGGCAATAACGCTCGCCACGCTGCCAGACTACAGCCCGGTGGTCGAAGGGCAGATGGTGGCAACGGTGAAGATCATCCCCTTCGCGGTGTCGGGCGAGCGGCTGGACAGCGCGATGAAGACGATCCGATCGAACGTGTTTCGTTTGGCGCCGTTCAGGCCGCACGCAGTCGGTGTGGTGCAGACGGCGCTACCGAGCCTGAAGGACAGCGTGCTCGACAAGACGGCGCGGATCACGGGCGAGCGGCTGGCGCGCTCGGGAAGCCGCGTGACGCGCGAGCTTCGCCCCGCCCATGAGACCGATGCGGTGGCGCGCGCGCTCCATGCGCTCAAGGATGAAAGCGACATGCTGCTCATCTTTGGTGCGTCGGCGGTGTGCGATGCGGACGATGTGATCCCTGCTGCGATCCGCAAGGCGGGCGGTACGGTGGAGCGGGTCGGCATGCCGGTCGATCCGGGCAATCTTCTGGTGCTGGGCACGATTGAAGGCAAGCCGGTGATCGGCGCGCCCGGGTGCGCTCGCAGCCCGAAAACGAACGGCTTCGACTGGGTGCTGGATCGGCTGATGGCGGGGCTTGGCGTTTCATCGGCGGACATTTCCGGCATGGGCGTTGGCGGGCTTCTTGCCGAAATCCCGACACGGCCGCAGCCGCGTGAGGGAAAGGGCCCGACGCGCGAGCCTGTCGTGTGGGGCGTACTTCTGGCGGCGGGACAATCGCGCCGCATGGGCAAACACAACAAACTTCTGGCCTCATTTGACGGTTTGCCGCTGGTGCGGCGGACCGGCGCAACACTGGCGCAGGCCCGCGTGAATGGCGCTGTGGCGGTGCTTGGACATGAAGCGGAACGGGTGGGCGCGGCGCTCGACGGACTCGGGCTGGGACTTGCAACCAACGAGGCCTATGGAGAGGGGCTCTCCACTTCGCTCAAGACCGGCATCGCGGCACTGCCGGAAGAGGCTGCCGGCGCGCTGATCATGCTGGCCGACATGCCGCAGATCGGAACGGACGACCTCGACCGGCTCGTGGACGCGTTTGTGAAGGCGGGCGGGAAGGCAGTGGTGCGGGCTACACACAATGGCAAGCGCGGGAATCCGGTGATACTGCCGCGCACACTCTTTGCCGAGGTGGCGCGGCTTGAAGGCGACACGGGCGCAAGGCATGTGGTGGAGGAGGGGCTGGTTTCGGTGATCGATGTGGAGATCGGCGGTGCGGCGCATCTCGACGTGGATACCCCGGAGGTCCTCAAGAAAGCGGGCGGCGTGTTGAATCAATGAGTTCCGTTTTCACTGCAAAGTCTTGTTTCCTTGTTCTTTTCGCCCTTCTTAGGGTGGCGGAAGCGCAGGCCTTCGAGCTTGCTTCGCACAAGGATCGGCTCTTTGCCTATCCAGGGGTGCTGTCATCGAGCGATGGCGGCGCTTACCGCGTCGTAGACTATCAGGAAATGCGGGACATCAACGGCCGTGATGCGGTGCCGGAACGACAGGTAGAGGGGCGGTACGTCTCCACGGGCGTGCGGCGCGCCCAGCAGGAACTGGCGATGAAAACGGAAGCGGGCACACTGCGCTTTTTTGCCGTCGGCAAAACCAGCGGCGCGAGCGCAATCGTGATCTATCTGCACGGGCAGGGCGGCAATCGCCGGCAGGGGGTGAACGATTTAACCTTCGGCGGGAACTTCAACCGCATCAAGAACCTGATGGTGAAGAGCGGCGGGCTCTATCTTTCACCCGACGTCGCGGATTTCGAAGCAAATGGCAAACGGCAGATCGCGGCGCTGATCTCCCATTACGCGGCCGCTTCGCCGGACGCGCCCGTGTTTGTCGCATGTGGCTCGATGGGCGGTGTCCAGTGCTGGTGGCTGGCGGAAGATGCTTCGATGGTGGAACGGCTGGGCGGGCTGATGCTGCTCGGCTCCCTGTGGCATGAGGCGTTTCTCAAAAGCCCGGCCTTCGCCGCCCGCGTGCCGGTCTTCTTTGGTCACGGCAGCAATGATCGCGTGTTTCCGGTCGAGCGGCAGGAGGAGTTTTTCAGGAAAATTCGTTCCGTAGCAAAGGGTTATCCTGCCCGCTTCGTGCGCTTCGAGACCGGGACGCATGGCACGCCCATCCGCATGACCGACTGGCGCGAAACGCTGAACTGGATGCTCGCCCAACGCTGAGCGGCACCTCAGGGGCCTGTATGATAGTCGAGTACGGTGATCGGATCCTGTTCGCCGTCATAGGACGCGTCGACATCGTAGCGCACGAGGGTGAAGGTCCCTTCCCGGAAGATCCAGGTTCCTGATGAAAAGGCGTCGCCAAGACCGCGCCACTTGTTGTAGCTGGTTAGCGTCAATGTATCGGGATCATAGTCGGAGTTCACGAGCGTGGCGTCGGCGGTATAGCCGACAATGCGGACATCCTCCACGTCGCCTTCGGGATCGCCATCCACATATTGAACGCTGGTTTCCGGAACTGCGAATTGCAACGGGGCGAGCCCGCCATGCTCATCCGCCAGAATATAGGCGTGTGTCTCGTTATAGGCACCGCTTCCGCAATAGAAGCGAAAGAGCCGGGCCTCGTGTTTCGGGGTGTCGAGGCTTTCGTGGGAATAGTTGAAGGCGATGGTGTGGCTTTCAACCTGGTCTTCCCTGTCGCGCTCAAGCGCCTGGGGGCACTCGGTCCCATGGACGGAGGCAAAGAGCGTCCTGGCCTTTTCCAGAACCGTATCGGTTGTGTCGGGTGCGCCCTCGCCGCAGCTGGCCGGCAGAGCGTCGGCCAGTTCGCCGGTGGCCGGCTTCATCTGCGCATTCTCGATGTGAAGCGGGTTGTAGGGCGTTCCCTGTATCTGCGGGTTTGCAAGGCGCAGTGTATAGCAGCCGGCAAATACCCGTTCGCCGCCATCGCTGGCCCGTGCGCGGATGGCGACGGGGAGCGCATAGATGCTGCTGCCGGCCGCACCCTCCGACGTGGCGGTTCCGGTGAGGAGGGAGACGTGGTCGGTGTCTGCATAGCCTTCGGCGTAGGCATTGAGACTGGTAGCCGGGGGCGTTGCGAAATAGTCGTAGGCGCGGGCGTATTCCTTGCGGTTGATCGCGTTGTAAAGCGATTGCAACAGGGCCTGCGGTGTCGACCGGTCGTCCAGATAGGGGCCGTCCTGGGCGAGGGCCGGTGCGTGGAAGACAGCAAGAAGGGCGGCGGTCGTGAATACGGGTTTCATCAGGGCCTCCTCGGCTCGAAACGGCTCGCAGGGTAATGCGGGAAACAACGATTCGCACAGATACTATCGTTCGAACATTGCCCAGAATGTGATCGTGCGGATGGGCCAGACGTGCATTTCCGAAATGATTCAAATAGACTTGGTCAAATCGGGAGTTTCTTAACCGCCACCCGCTAAGGGTGCATGCAGTGCGGTGAGGATGTTTGGATCTCCCGCACCGGCGGGAGAGGCGGTATGGCCATCGGGAGAAGCCGCGATTTTGCGGCATTGCTTGATGAATTGATCGACGAAGATGCGCGGAATGCAGGCGGATCGCCGGCAACGCTCCATTCTCTCGATTATCTGTCGGTGGCCGAGGAACTGCATTCGGGGCGGATCAATTTCACAGACCGACGGGCAGAAGCCGAATATGGAATGCACCAGTCGGCGCCGCCAAGAAGACGCGCCGACCAAGCCAAGACCGTGAAGACGGAGCCACCGGTCGCCATGCCTCTTGCGACCGATCCGGACGAGATCGCCCGTGAGCTGGGGCTGGGCAGAACGACCGATCCCAAAGTGCTTGACCGGCTGCGACGCGATTTTGCCTTTCGCAATCACCCGGACCGTGTACCTGCTCATCTGCGTGCCAACGCGATGACGCGCATGCAGGTGGCGAACATGCTGATCGATGAGGCGAAACGTGGAAAGATCAAGCCGCAGGGGGCCGGTGAAGCCAGGGCATGAGGCGGTCGCGCCTTAGCCAGCGCACGTAGAGCAGCACTGATACGATAGCGAGGCCGCTCACGAGGCCGATCCAGATGCCCGGGCCATTCATACCCAGCACGAAGGCGAGGACCACGCTCGATGTCATGCCAAGCCCCCAATAGCCCAGCAATGAGTAGATCATGGGCACTTTCGTGTCATGGAGGCCACGCAACATTCCCGCGGCGAGCGCCTGTGCGCCGTCGAAAACCTGAAACAGGCCGGCAAGGGCCAGGAATGTGACTGCAAGGGCGATGACCTCTGCATTCTCAGGCAGGTCGAGGTCGAGGAAAGCCCCGATGAGCGGTCGAGGCAGTGTGACCATGATGACGGCCATCAACGCCATGAAGCCAACCCCCATGACGAAGGCAGTCCAACCGGCACGGGTGATCGCGTCGAGGTTTTGTGCGCCGAAGGCCCTGCCAACGCGGACGGTTGCCGCCTGGGCAAGTCCCATGGGAACCATGAAGGTGATGGACGAAATCTGGATGGCGATGGCGTGGGCGGCCAGTGCGGGCCCGCTGATCAGCCCCATCAGAAGGGCTGCCGCGTTGAAGATCGTGACCTCGAAGGTCATGGAGCCGGCGATCGGCAGGCCGAGGCGGATCAATTCAAAGAACCGGGGCCAATCGGGGCGCCAGAAACGGCCAAAAAGCTGATAGCGGCGAAACTGGCGCTCGAGCGAAACGACCAGTGCCAGGCCGAAGAACATGAGCGCGCTTGAAAGCGTGGTGGCGATGCCGGAGCCGGGCACGCCAAGTGCCGGAAAGCCGAGATTGCCGAACATCAGGCACCAGTTCGCCAGAACATTGAACGCCACCATGAGGAACATGATGGTGAGCGCCCAGCCAGGCCGCTCCAGAGCCGAGATGAAGGAACGCAGAACGATGTAGCCGAAAAAGGGCAGGGCGGCCCATTGGAGCGTTCGCACATAACTGCCAGCAACGCCGGCAAGCGACGGGTCCTGCCCCATCCACAACAGGACCCGCTCGGCCTGCCACAGAAGCAGCCAGATCGGGATGGAGACGGCAATGGCCAGCCAAAGCCCCTGCCGCACGGTGCGTCTGACATCGCGCAGGGAATGGAGCTTGCGACCAAGGGCGCTCGCTATCATGGGAGAGGTGGCCAGCAAAAGGCCAAGACCGAATATGAGCGGGGCGAAATAGAGATTGTAGCCGAGTGTTCCCGCCGCCAGCGCTTCGGGTCCAAGTCGCCCCATCATCATGACGTCGGTCGTGGTCATGGCGATCTGCGCCAGATTGGTGAGCACCATTGGCCATGAGAGCGCCAACATTGCACGCGCTTCCGCAATCCAAGGATTGGCCGGCGTGGAAACGCCGGAAGCAATGGCTGCCATGTCGTCTACCCCTTGCAGCAGACGGAACACTCAACGCCTGCCGAAATCACACGCGGAAGGAGGATGCCTTCGGCGCAAAAGTGCTTTTAGCGGGCATTGCCTGTCAGGCAAGCCGGATTGTTTGGACCAGTGGCTCTCAATCGCGCCGGCGCCGGGTTTTGCGTGTTGCGGTCGCTGCACCGCTTTCGGATGCGGGCTTGTTGCGCATGGGGCCGACACGCGCGACGATCTCTGCGATGTCCGGACGGTTTTCGGGCTCTTTGTGGCCATCCAGAGCAGTGCGCATGGCCGCCAGATGCTCGAAGGAGGTGCCGCAGCAGCCGCCGATGATCTTTGCGCCACCATCGACGGCAAGCCGCACATATTCGCTCATCAATTCGGGCGTTCCGGAATAGTGAACCTCGGTGCCGCGAAATTCCGGAATGCCGCAATTGCCCTTGATGACCACCGTTGCGTCGGGCCGCGCTTCGGTCATGTCCAGAAGGGATGCCAGAATGTCGGGCGCGCCAACGCCGCAATTCGCACCGACGGCGACCGGTCCCCTGGGCAGCGCATCGACAACGGTGTGAATGTCTTTCGGCGCGAGCCCCATCATGGTGCGGCCGGCCGTGTCGAAGGAACCGGTATAGGTGTAGGGAAGGCCGACCCGGATCGCGGCCTCGGCTGCCGCGCGGATCTCGTCGGGCGCGGACATGGTTTCGATCCATGCCACTTCCGCGCCGCCCGCCTTGAGCCCTTCCATCTGTTCGGTGAAGGCGTCCACCGCCTCCTCATAGGTGAGCGCGCCGAGCGGCACCAGGAGCTCGCCCGTGGGGCCGACGGAGCCTGCCACGATAACGCGGCGTCCTGCCTTGCCGGCGATGCGGCAGGCAATCTCGGCGGCCTTGCGGTTCAATTCGTGGACACGGTCCTGTGCGTTGTGCAGTTTGAGCCGGTGGCGTGTGCCGCCAAAGGAATTGGTGAGGATGATGTCGGCGCCGGCATCGACGAAGCCCTGGTGCAGGGCCTCGATCTTTTCAGGCGCGTCTTCGTTCCAGAGCTCCGGCGCTTCGCCCGATTCGAGCCCCATGGCAAAGAGATTGGTGCCGGTTGCCCCATCGGCAAGGAGCACGCCGCGTTCCGCAAGCAGAGCATCGATGGGATTTGTGGTGGCCGGGGACTGCATGGGCGCGCCTTCCATTCGGGCGAGGCTTCGATATGGGGAAAGGATATAAAGAAATCTTTATGTCCGTCAATCCGCCATCCTCATCCAAGCCGAAGGCTTTTGACAAACCCGGCTGCCTCATGGGCATTGATCTCGGCATCGCGGATAAGCCCGTCAAAATGCCGGGTCAAGCGCTGAAGGGAGCCGGTGGAGCTGATCACAAGATACATGCCGCCCATGTAGAGAGCCGCGCGATAGGGCCCGAAGATGGTGTAGGGCGCGGAGTAGCGGCGGCGCCCATCGAACAGGAAAAGGCGGAACGTGGGGTAGAGATCGTCGAGCAGGCGCGCCATGTGGATGATCTGGTCGGCGCGGACCTGCTCGGGCAGGGTGCGCCACACACCTTCACCCTTGGCGAAAAGCTCCAGGGTATGCCGGGGCATGCAGACCTCCATGTCGGTCTCGGGCCGGCGATTGTAATCGACGCGATACCGGGCTTCGCTGATTTGTGTGTCGCGGCGCTGGGGCATGGCCTCGGCTTCGTAGTGGATCACGGCTTCCGTGCGCAGAAGATCGGGAATGCCCGAGGGCACATAGCGGATCTTGGTGCCGACGGCTTCGGCATGCCATCTGGCAAGCATCGTGTCGTCGAACCCGCCCTGAGCCTCGGCGATTTCAAGGCTTTCGCGCAGGTCGCCGGTGATGCCCTCGTCCTGACTGAGGCCGAGCAGCCAGTCGAGTGACACCTTGTGTTCGGCTGCAATGTTGATGAGCGTCTCGGCGCGCGGAAGCCGCGTGGACGCGCCGGAAAGAAGCTGGGAGAGGGCGGAGCGGTCTATGCCAACGGCTGCGGCGAAGGCCGACTGGTTGAGGCCGGAGCGCTGGAGCAGGATTCTCAGGCGATCACGGAATGTGTCGGAAAGATCGCGCTTGTCGATAATGACCTTCTCCATCGCACCTATCAACGAATGATGACTTTAGTAAACAAATGCGATGATAAGTGTGCAAAGTCAACGGATTGTGCGCTTTCTCGCATTGCGTGTGTTTCGGCCTACTGACAGAATCCTGTCAGGATCAAAAACGCGCTGCCGTGGTGGCCTGACGGGCTTGGGGGGTGGCGCAGAACCGGAAAACCGATGAATAAAACGACCAGACGCCGGGGCACGCGCTCTGTGGCCGTGGAATGGCCGACGCTTGCCCTGATTTTCGCCTGTTACGGGGGATGGGCGGCAGCGGGTTTTTTGCTCTGGCCTCACTGGCCGCTCGCAGCACTGGCACTGCTGACATTGACGATTGCCCTGCAGAGTTCGCTCATGCATGAATGCCTGCACGGGCATCCAACGCGCTCGGCGGCGATCAATGAAGCGCTGGTGTTCCTGCCCATCGGGCTTGTCTATCCCTATCGCCGGTTCAAGGCGCTGCACCTGCGCCATCACGCGGATGAACGGCTGACCGATCCTTTCGAGGATCCGGAGAGCCACTACAGGGCTCTTTGGCAATATGAGGAAATGCCCGTCTGGGCGCAGCGCCTCCTGACAATCAACAACACGATGCTGGGCCGGTTCGTACTTGGACCGGTGATCATGAATGCCGGCTTTCTGGTTTCGGAATGGAGGCTGGCCGGCGAGAATGCGCGCGGAGTGCGGAAGGCCTGGTTGCTGCATGGGTTGGGGCTGGTCATTGTTCTGACCATCATTGGCTACGGGTTCGATATGCCGCTGTGGCTTTATGGTCTCCTACCGGCCTGGCTCGGACAGTCGCTGATTTCGGTCCGAACCTTTGCCGAGCATCAATGGTCGGAACGGCCGGACGGGCGCACCATCATCGTGGAGCGCTCGCCGCTATCGCTGCTGTTCCTGAACAACAATCTGCATCTCGTTCATCACAAGCTGCCGCGTGTGCCATGGTATCGGCTTCCCGCACTCTATCGGGAACGGCGGAGTGAGTGGCTCGCGATGAATGGCGGTTACAGCTATGCCAATTACTGGGCGCTTCTGAAGGATTTTGCTTTTCAGGCCAAGGAGCCGGTGCCGCATCCTGCCTTGAGGCGCATGCCGGAAGCCGCGCGTGGTTTTCGCCCGCGCGCGCATGGGCGCAGGGTTGGCGGGCAGGGAACCGTGCCGGTGCCGGCAAGGCCGGTGAAAGAGTGAGTGCTTGCGTCTGGCATGCGTCGCATCGGATAAGAACGCATGCGTGACTGGATTGCTGCCCTTCCCATGTATGACTGGCCCGAGTGCCGGAATGAGACCGATGCGCATTGGGACCGGCTGCGCGACGGGCTGCGCGCTCAGGGTGTCGATGCGCCCGAGGCGCTTTCGCGTGGCGACGATTTGCGGGCGCTGTGGCGAAACCCGAACCTGCTTCTCGCGCAAACCTGCTGGGGCCCGATGGAAGCGGGCCTGGCCCGCCATGTGCAGGTGGTCGGGCAGCCGGATTATTCAGCCTATGAGGGTGGGGCGGGTGCGCTCTATTCCAGCGCAGTGGTGATGCGCAAGGACGTGACGGGCCGTGATGTCACAGCGCCTTTGCACGGGCGGGCGCTCCTGCCGCTTGATCTGATGCGCGACACACGCCTTGCCTATAATGAAACGCTCTCGCGCTCTGGCTTTCTCGCCTTGATTCAGGATTTGAAGGAGGCGGGGGAAGGAATTGAAATATTTGCAGAAAGACTGGAGACAGGCGGGCATCGAGCATCGCTTGAGGCCGTGCGGGACGGGCGTGCGGATGTGTGCGCCGTGGATTGCCGCAGCTGGGCCCTGGCGCAGCGTTTTGTGCCTGGTTTAGATAAGCTGTGTGTTGTCGGGTGGACGGCGCGGCGGCTGGGGCTTCCCTATATCACGAGCCATGAAACGGATGCGGAAACACTTGCGTCGCTGCGCGCTGTGCTTCTTGTCTAGCTGCGCATGCGCTCGCCTGCGGGATCGAAGGGCGGCACGACATTGATGCGGGCCGGGCGGCGGCGGCCTAAAATCTCGATCTCGAACAGACCTGCGGTCTCGTTTTGTGAAAGGGCGGCGGACACATAGCCCTGTGCCATGGACTTGTCGACCGAATGGGCATAGCCCCCGGAGGTCACCCAGCCGACGACGCGCCATGCGCCATCGACGAGACTGTTTCCAGCTTTGCTGATCTCCTTGCCGGCTTCATCGAAGCGGGGCGCGCCGAAGCCGTGCGGCGGTTCGACGGTGCCGAAATCCCGGTCGCCGACCTTGGCCCAGACGGGCTCGTCGCCCATCACATCGGCGCTCTCGGCTTCGACGACGAAGGAGACGCGCCTGAGACGCGGACCCTCCTGCTTTTCGCGCATGGCGGCCTCGCGGCCAACAAAATCTCCCTTGTCCAGCTTGACGAAACGCTCCATGGCTCCCTCGAAGGGGCCGTAAATCGGGCGCAGCTCGCGGAACCAGGTCGGGAAATTCTTCTCAAGCCGCATGGAAAGCAGGGCGCGCATGCCGAAATCGACCATGCCGAATTCGGCGCCCGCCTCCTTCAGCGCCGTATAGACCTGGCGCTGATAGGCCGGCGGCATCCAGATTTCATAGCCTAGATCGCCCGTATAGGTGAGCCGGTTGACCATGCAGGGCGCGCCGGCAACGGCCATTTCGCGGAAATCCATGAAGCGAAAGGCATCTTTCGAAATATCGATGTCGGCCAGTTTTTCGAGAACGGCGCGGGATTTGGGTCCGGCGAGCGACAGGCCGACCAGGGTCTGGTCGAACCGGTGGAGATGCACCGTGCCGTCGCGTGGCAGGTGTTTTTCGAACCAGCGCATATGGTGGATCTGCGCGGCGTATGAGCCCCAGACCATGAAGCGGTCGATCGCATCTCTGGGGCCGCGATTGGCAATGGTGAAATCGCCGATCAGCTTGCCGAACTCGTTGAGCATGGGCGAGAGGACGATGCGGCCGGGCTTCGGCAGGTGGTTGGTCATCAGGTGATCGAGGAAGCCCCGCGCGCCGGTGCCGGAAATCTCATACTTTGCAAAATTGGCGATCTCGGTGATGCCCACGCGTTCCCGCACGGCGCGCACCTCATTGCCCACAGGCGCAAAATCATTGGAGCGGTGGAAGGAGACGACATCCTTCGGTTCGGTGCCTTTCGGCGCGAACCAGAGAGGCGTTTCCAGACCCCAGGAATCGCCCATGACCGCATTGTTGTCGCGGGTCATGATGTCGTAAAGCGGCGTTGTCTGCGCCGGGCGGGCTGCAGGCAGTTCTTCATTGGGGAAGCGTATAGAGAAACGGCGGGAATAGTTTTCGCGCACCTTCGCATTCGTGTAGCGCAGGCTCGCCCATTCGCCGAAACGAGCGACATCCATGCCCCACACATCGAAGCCCGGATCGCCATCGACCATCCAGTTGGCAAGGGCAAGCCCGACACCGCCACCCTGGCTGAAACCGGCCATGACGGCGCAGGCGACCCAGTAATTGGTGAGACCCTGAACGGGACCGACAAGCGGGTTGCCGTCGGGCGCGAAGGTGAAGGGGCCATTGATCACCTGCTTGATGCCGGCGTTTTCCAGTGCCGGGAAATGGCGAAAGCCCACTTCGAGCGAGGGAGCGATGCGGTCGATGTCCGGCTCCAGGAGTTCATGGCCGAAATCCCACGGCGTCTCGCGCGGCGACCACGGCTTTGCCGCCTTCTCATAGGTGCCAAGCAGAATGCCATTGCGCTCCTGGCGGGTGTAGATCTCGCCCTTGAAATCGATGACGCCGATCATCTCGCGGCCGGTCTCGCGGTTGAAGGCCTCCACTTCCGGCATGGGCTCGGTGAGAAGATACATGTGCTCCATGGCCAGAAGCGGCAGTTCGAGGCCCGCCATGCGGCCCACTTCGCGCGCCCACAGGCCGCCGCAATTGACCACGTACTCGGCCTCGACCGTTCCTTGCTCGGTGATGATTTTCCAAGTTCCGTCAGAGGTTTGCGCGAGTTCCGTGACTCGGTTTCTGAGCACGATCTCGGCACCGAGTTTTCGCGCGGCCTTCGCATAGGCATGGGTTGTGCCGGAGGGATCGAGGTGACCTTCGACCGGGTCCCACATGGCGCCGACGAAGTGGCGCTCATCCATGAGCGGGAACATGGACCTGGCTTCAGACGGGGTGATCAGCTCGGTCTCCATACCGAGATAGCGGCCCTTGGCGTGGGCAAGGCGCAGAAAATCCATACGCTCGGGGGTGTCGGCCAGCATGACGCCGCCCGTCAGGTGGAGGCCGCAGGACTGGCCGGACAGCTCTTCGATTTCCCGGTAGAGCTGGACCGTATAGGCCTGAAGCTTCGCAACATTGGGATCGCCATTGAGCGTGTGAAAACCGCCTGCCGCATGCCAGGAAGAGCCGGAGGTAAGCTCGGAGCGCTCAATCAGCATGACGTCGTTCCAGCCGGCGCGAGCAAGATGATAAAGCACCGAACACCCGACCACGCCACCACCAATCACGACTGCTTTTGCATGCGATTTCATGAGCTTGCACCTGTTGCTGGAATCGAAACTAGAGCATTTCCACTTTTATCCGGGTCGCGTGAAAGCTCCCTCTCTCTCTTTGTTTCAAGCAGTTCCGGACGGAAGACCGGTTCCCTCTTTTCCTGGAATTGCTCTAGAAATCCGTCGGTGCGCCGCCCTCGCGGATGCGGCGCTCAACAAAATCGTTGAGCTCGTCGCGAATGGTTTGATCCATGGGCGGTGGCTCGTACATGGCAAGCCGCTCCTTCCACAGCCGGTTGGCGTGGTCGATAGCGATGGGCGCCCCAGACTGGGCCCAGGTTTCGTAGTTGCGCCAGTCGGAAATGATGGGAGAATAAAAAGCCGTCTTGTATCGGGCCTGGGTATGTGGGGAGCCGAAGAAATGTCCGCCGGGCCCGACGTCGCGAATGGCATCGACCCCGAGTGCGTCTTCCGACAGATCGAGCGGCTGGAGAAACTCGGCCACCATCTGCAGAAGATCGATGTCGAGCATCATCTTTTCATAGGAGCAGCATAACCCGCCTTCGAGCCAGCCGGCGGCGTGTTTGACCATGTTTGCGCCGCCCTGAATGACGCCCCAGAGTGAAAAAGTGCTTTCGTAGGCGGCTTGAGCATCGACCGTGTTGGCGGCGCAGACATTGGAACTGCGATATGGGATGCCATAGCGCCTTGCAAGTTGCCCGCCGAGCAACTGGGCCTTCATATATTCGGGTGTGCCGAAGGCCGGCGCCCCGGAGCGCATATCGACATTGGAGGTAAAACCGCCATAGCCGACGGGCGCCCCTTTGCGAACCATCTGGGAAAAGGCGATTGCGGCAAGAGCCTCGGCATTCTGCTCGACCACCGCACCGGCGATGGTGACCGGGGCCATCGCGCCGGCCAGCGTGAAAGGTGTGATGATGACGGCCTGTCCGTGGCGGCTCATCTGGATGATGCCTTCCATCATCGGAATGTCGAGCCTGAGTGGCGAATTGGTGTTGATGATGGTGAAGCAGGAGACCTCGTTGGCGAATTGCTCTGCGCTGACGCCACGCGCAATCCGCGCAATCTCCAGACCATCCAGGTTGCGTTCGCGCCCCAGTGAATAGATGTGGAACGCCTTGTCGGTGAGGGTGACGATGTCGCGCAGGCATTCCAGATGCCGGATCGCGGGATGAATATCGATCGGCTCGACCGGATAGCCGCCCTGGCACTGGATGATGTTGTGCATCTGCGACAGCTTGATGAAGTTTCGAAAATCCTCCTGATTGCCCGGTCTGCGGCCGCGGTCGAGGTCGGAGCAATTGGGAGCCGATGCCATTTGCGCGAAAACGAGATTGTTGCCGCCCATGCGCAAATTGTGGGCGGGGTTGCGCGCATGAAGGTCGAACTCGGAAGGGCAATGGGCCACGTGTTCGAGAATGAGCGCGGAATCGAAATGAACGCGTTGGGTCTCGGCCCGCACGTCGGCGCCATTCGCCTTCATGATGGCGCGGGCTTCATCGTGAAGCACCTCCACACCGATCTCACTCAAGACCCGCAGCGATGCCAGATGGATGGATTCCAGTTCGTCATCGGAGACGATACGGGCTGGCTCGAACGGATTGACGAGGCGGCGGAAGGGCGGTTGCTCGAAATGTGTCGTGCTGGCGCGCTTGGCGGCACGCCCGCCACGCCTGGACCGGACGGGGCCGGGATCAGCGGTTGCGAGATCCTGCGTCATGGGCATCCTTCGTGACTGCTGCGATGCAGCCATGATGAGGCCAAATGCCGTGATCGAGGGCCGGACTGACGACTCCTATCGCCAGAGAAGCGACATTCCGGGCGGCCCGTTCACCGACGCAACTGCGTTCGGCGTCGCGCTGCCATGCTGCTTTTCTGTGTCAGAGCGGAACCCGCAATGTGGTGATCCGGCGCACTGAACGGGCCTTGGCGTTGGTGAATTCCAGAATGTCGCAGAAGGCCATCCCGTCTCCGTTTGCCAGTCTCAGCCGGCCATTGGCCGCGCCCGCGCGACCATGCGCGATGGCATGGTTGACCGTCAGTGCCTCGACTTCAGGTGCGCCGGCAGCGGCGATGATCGCCTTTCGTCCCTCAACGATGCGCCTGCCGGCGATCTCCCAGACCGCGTCTTCGTCCACCAATTGCGACAAGGTGGCTTCATCGCCGGCGGCAAGCGCAACCGACAGATCCTGAACGCGCTGGTTCTTGGGCGAGTTGCCGCAGTCGCGGCTTCCCTTCAACTCCATTCATCGTCTCCCGTGATCACTAGCCTCCGCTACAAGACGTTTTTGTTCAAGGTGCGCCGACATGCTTGTCGATCAGCAGAACGCGCAGGTAAGATGGCGCATGATCAGAATGCCTTTCATGCCAGCACGCGCGCCTTTGCCAGCACTCAAGCCGTCGGCGCGCACACGGCACGCGGAGCTCTTGCGGCTGTGCGCGCGCATTGGATATTCTCCGCCCACTCCCGCCTGAAAGACACCGCCGATATTATCGGAACAATTCAAGCGAAGTGAGCAAGTCTATGACATACAATAATTTTTCTCTGGAGCAGCTCCAGGCGATGGATGCCGCGCACCATCTTCATCCCTTTACCGACCACAAAGATCTGCGGGCCGCGGGATCCCGTATCATCAGCCGCGCCGACGGGCCTTTCGTGTACGACACACACGGCAATGAGATCCTCGACGGGATGGCCGGGCTGTGGTGCGTGAATATTGGCTATGGCCGTGATGAACTGGCCGAAGTCGCCCATGCGCAGATGAAGGAATTGCCCTATTACAATTCCTTCTTCCGCTGCTCGACGCCTTCGCCGGTGCTGCTTTCGCAGAAACTGGCGGAGATCGCGCCGGCGAACATCAACCAGGTTTTTTATGGTTCCTCCGGATCGGAAGCCAACGACACGGCTTTGCGATTGGTGCGGCATTACTGGGCGCTGGAAGGGCGGCCGGATAAGAACCGGATCATCTCGCGCAACTGGGCCTATCACGGCTCCACCGTTGCTGCGACGTCGCTGGGCGGTATGGCGGCGATGCATGGGCAGCTCTATGGTGCTGTACCGAACATTGATCATGTGATGCCGCCCTATGCGTTTGAGCTCAGGCACTCGGGCGAAAGCGACCATGATTTCGGTCTGCGTGCGGCCAAGGCAGTTGAGGATGCAATTCTTGCGGCTGGTCCGGAGACTGTCGCGGCCTTCATCGGTGAGCCGGTGATGGGCGCGGGTGGCGTCAAGATCCCGCCGGAAAGCTACTGGCCGGAGATCGACCGCATCTGCAAGAAATACGATGTGCTTCTGATGCTTGATGAGGTGATCACAGGGTATGGACGCACCGGCGCATGGTTTGCTGCCGAGCGGCTGGGGCTGAAACCGGATACGATTACCACGGCAAAGGCCCTGACCTCCGGCTATCAGCCGCTTTCTGCGCTTCTGGTCGGAGATCGCATTGCCGATACGCTGGTGGAGAAGGGCGGCGAGTTTTTCCACGGTTATACCTATTCAGGGCATCCGGTGGCCTGTGCGGTGGCGTTGAAGAACCTGGAGATCATCGAGCGGGAAGGGCTGGTTGAGCGCGTTCGCACCGATACCGGGCCCTACCTTGCAGAGGCCCTTCAGGCACGGCTGGGCGATCATGGCATTGTCGGCGAGGTGCGTTGCTTCGGTCTGATGGCAGCGATCGAGATCGTGTCGGACAAGGCAACGCGCGAACGTTTCCCCGGTGAAGGGGCAGCCGCTTCATGCGTGCGGGATCACGCCATCGCCGGTGGAATGATGATGCGGGCCGTGGGAGACACGATGATCCTCTCCCCGCCGCTGATCTGGACACGCGAGACCATCGACATGGCGTGCGAGCGGATCGGCGCGGCTCTGAACAAGGCCGAAGCCCAGTTGCGCAGAAGCTGATAACCCGCCAAAGAAAAACCGCGTGTCTTCGGGCGGGAAGAGACGCGGTTTTACAGCACTCAATTACTTCTCTTCGCCATTACGCAACACTGCGAAGAGTACCCGTACCGGTACGCGAGACCTGATCCGGCGTCGGGGAGGCTTCAAAGCTGCCTCGACGTCATTTCTAGCCGCTCATGGTTACCGGGAAGTTAGCGCGAAGTATAAAATCACTTTTTTTTGCCGGCATTCTATATTTTCAGCTTTGCTTGCCGCGCAGGAAATTAATGATACCCGAGAAATCGGTGCTTTCCTGCCCCATCGCATTGAAGAGTGTATAGAGCTGGGTGGCCTCCGCGCCGAGCGGTGTGGCCGCGCCGGCGCTCTGGGCGGCTTCCTGTGCCAGTTTCAGATCCTTGAGCATCAAGGCTGCTGCAAAACCGGGCTTGTAACCGCGGTTGGCCGGGGAGGTTGGAACGGGGCCCGGGACGGGGCAATAGGTCGTCAGCGACCAGCACTGGCCCGACGATGTGGAGGCCACGTCGTACAGCGCCTGATGGGAAAGGCCGAGCTTCTCGGCCAGAACGAAGGCTTCGCCCACGGCGATCATCGAAATACCGAGGATCATGTTGTTGCAGATTTTCGCGGCCTGACCGGCACCGCCATCGCCACAATGTACCACGCGACCCGCCATCGGTTCGAGAATCGGGCTCGCCTTGGCGAAAGCGTCTGCCGAACCGCCAGCCATGAAGGTGAGGGTGCCGGCTTCCGCTCCGCCAACACCGCCGGAGACTGGCGCATCGATCGAGAGAAGCCCGTGTTCGGAGGCAATGGCATGCGCCTTGCGGGCCGAGTCCACGTCGATGGTGGAGGAATCGATAAAAAGCGTACCCTTGGGGGCCTTCGCCGCGATGTCGGCATAAACGGACAGCACGTGTTTTCCGGCGGGCAGCATGGTGATCACGACGTCCGCATCCTTCACCGCCGCAGCTGCGCTCGCCATGACGGTGACACCGTTTTGCGTGGCGGTCTCGAGGTTTTCCGTGACGAGGTCGAAACCCAGCACCGTGTGCCCCGCCTTGACGAGATTGGCGGCCATGGGATTGCCCATATTGCCGAGACCGATGAATGCGATGCTTGCCATAAATTCCTCCCGGGAGTGGCGATGCGGTTTCGGCGGCGCGATCAGCTCCGGCCGACCAGATGCCTTGCGATGATGAGCCGCATGATCTCGTTCGTGCCTTCGAGAATCTGGTGGACGCGCAGATCGCGCACCAGTTTTTCGACGCCGTATTCATGCAGATAGCCGTAACCGCCATGAAGCTGCAGCGCATCGTTGGCGATGTCGAAGCAGGTGTCGGTGACAAAGCGCTTTGCCATGGCCGACCATTTGGAGGCGTCCGATGCCTTGGCGTCGAGCTTGGCTGCGGCGGTGTACAGCATCATGCGTGAAGCCTGCAGGTTGGTTTCCATGTCGGCCAGCTTGAATTGCAGGGCCTGGAAGCGGTTGATCGCCTGTCCGAAAGCCTCGCGTTCGCTCGTGTAGGCGAGGGCCTTGTCGCGTGCTGACTGAGCGCCGCCCAGCGAACAGGCGGCGATGTTGAGGCGACCGCCGTCAAGACCCGCCATGGCAATGCTGAAGCCGGCGCCCTCATTGGACAGAAGATTCTCGGCAGGCACCTTGCAATCCTCGAAGATCACCTGCCGGGTCGGCTGCATGTGCCACCCCATCTTGAATTCGGCGGGACCGAAGGAAAGGCCGGGCGCATCTTTGGGGACGACAATCGTCGAGACGCCTTTCGGGCCGTCTTCGCCGGTTCGCACCATGGCGATATAGATGTCGTTTTCGCCGGCACCCGAAATGAACTGTTTGGTTCCGTTCAACACATAGTCGCCACCGGATTTGACGGCTTTTGTCTTGAGCGCCGCGGCATCGGATCCGGAGCCCGGCTCGGTGAGGCAATAGCTTGCGAGCCATTCCATGGAGGTGAGTTTCGGCAGGAAGCGCTGGCGCTGTTCCTCGCTGCCGAATGTGTCGATCATCCATCCGGCCATGTTGTGGATGGAGATGAAGGAGGAAAAGGCCGGACAGGCCGCCGCAAGGGCTTCGAAAATCAGCACCGCGTCGAGCCGGCCGAGCGCCGAGCCACCGACATCGTCGCGCACATAGATGCCGCCGAACCCCAGCGGCCCCGTCTCGCGCACCACATCAGCGGGAAAATGCTTTTCACGGTCCCAGTCGAGCGCATGGGGGGCAACGCGGTCGGCAGCAAAACTCTGGGTCATTTCCTGGATGGCGCGTTGGTCTGCGTTGAGATCGAACTGCTCTGCAGCCTGTGAAACGCTGGCGTCCATAACGTCCTCCCGAAATGGAATTCCTTCCCTGATCGTGCAGTTTAGTGCATTGAGTGGGCCGCGCAATGCGAGGTGTGGCACAGGCGCTGTGCACCAAACGCGGTGAGGAAGACGACGGGGATGACCATGGCGCGCGCGATCATGCTGCAGGGCACGGGTTCGGATGTGGGCAAGTCTGTCCTGGTGGCGGGGCTTTGTCGTGTCGCAAGGCGGCGCGGCCTCAAGGTGCGTCCGTTCAAACCGCAGAACATGTCCAACAATGCGGCGATCGCAGCCATACCGGGTTCGCAGGAGTTGGGCGAGATCGGACGGGCGCAGTGGCTGCAGGCGCTGGCCTGCGGCGTGGCACCGACCGTGGACATGAACCCGGTGCTGATCAAGCCGGAGAGCGATATGGGGGCGCAGCTCGTGGTGCAGGGGCGTTCACACGGGTCGGCCCGGGCGCGTGACTATCAGCGCAGCAAGGGCGCGCTCATGGCGCCCGTGATGGACTCCTTCGCACGGCTGCGCGAGGAAGCCGAGCTGGTGATCGTTGAGGGGGCGGGATCGCCGGCCGAGATCAATCTGCGCGCACGCGACATCGCCAATATGGGGTTTGCCACAAACGCGGATGTGCCTGTCGTGCTGGTGGGCGATATCGACCGGGGTGGCGTGATCGCGGCGCTGGCAGGCACGCATCTGATTCTCGACGAAGCCGACCGGCGCATGATCGTCGGCTATGTCGTGAACAAGTTTCGCGGAGATCTTACCCTGTTCGATGACGGGCTCGCCGCCATTCACCGCTTCACGGGCTGGCCTTCATTCGGTGTCGTGCCTTGGCTCGCTGAAGCGCACCGCCTTCCGCCGGAGGATTCGGTTTCACTCGCGCGCCGTGTCAGCCCGGTGCCGGCAAAGCTCAGGGTCGCGGTGCCCATGCTGTCGCGCATCGCCAATTTCGACGATCTCGATCCGCTTTCGGCAGAGCCGGAGGTGGAGGTGGTGTTCGTGCCGCCCGGCGAGCGATTGCCGCGCGATGCCGGACTGATCGTGCTGCCGGGATCGAAATCGACCATCGGCGATCTTGCCTTTCTGCGCCGCCAGGGCTGGGACGAGGATATCAAGGCGCACCGGCAACGCGGCGGGCATATCGTGGGGCTGTGTGGCGGTTACCAGATGCTGGGCCGCCACGTGTCGGATCCCGAGGGATTAGAGGGGGCGGCGGGCAGTGTCGAGGGGCTCGGGCTGCTCGATGTGGAAACGGTCATGCAACCGCAGAAGGCACTGCGCGAGATTGAGGCCGTCTCATGCATCTATCAGACGCCGATCAGCGGCTATGAAATTCACATCGGCCGGACATCCGGGGCCGACTGCACCCGCCCCGTCGCGATGATCGGCGACAGGGCGGAAGGGGCGATGAGCGAGGATGGCCAGGTTTTTGGAACCTATCTGCACGGGCTATTCAGCTCCGACCCGTTTCGGTCCCGCTTTCTGAAGGAGTTCGGCATAATAACGGGCACGACGAATTATCGTTTGCAGGTCGAAACGGCTCTCGACGACATCGCGCAGAGACTGGAGGATCATCTTGATTGCGATGCCTTGTTGGCTGCCGCTCGCTAAAGCTATTCTGCGCCCGGATTTTCATGCGCCTTGGGCCAATAGGTGCCAAAACACCAGACATTGCCCTCCGGGTCAGCGCAGATGAAATCACGGCTGCCATAGTCCGTATCGCGGAGGTTCTGGAGAATGGTCGCACCCGCATGCTTCGCCTTGGCAAACACCATGTCCGCATCGTCCACCGCCACATATGTGGATTTCCCTCCCGCCTGGCCAGCGGCTCCGACAAGATCACCATAGGGGTCATCGACCGCTTCGCCGACCATGATCATGGAGGACCCGAGAGCAAGCTCGGCGTGGACAATACGGCCTTTGTGCTCGTGGCTGGCGTGAACGCGGAAGCCGAACGCCTTCGTAAGCCAATCGATCATTGAGACCGCGTCACGGTAGCGAAAAGTGGGATAGATGCGTGGCGGCTCAGTTGAGACGAACTGGTTCATTATGCTCTCCGGTTGTTTGCACGAGATAGCTTGGCACCGGCCCGCAGTTCCGTCTTGAAGAAATGTAACCGCCCGATCAGCTTGTCCGGCGCTTCCACCCGGATGGGGTCTCTCCGGAAAAGGCCAAGAAGTCGCGGCTCATATGGGCTTGATCGGCGAACCCGCATTCCAGCGCGATCTCGGCCCAGGATTGCTGACTGATCATGGCAAGCCGGCGTACGTGGTGGAAACGCACCATGCGTGCATAGGTTTTGGGGGCAATGCCGATACTCTGGCGAAATATATTGTTGAGATGCTTTCGGCTGCAATCGAACTCGGCAGCAATCGTGCTGATGGGCGTGGTTCCATGGCTTGCCGCGATGCGATTAAGGGCCATAGTGGATTTTCGCTCGGCTGCCGGCCGTTCAAGCAAGCGACGATAAACAAATGTTTCGACGAGATCGAGACGACGCTCCCAATCGGCTTCTTCCCCCAGGCGCTCGCGCAGGTGTCGTGCGACCGGACCGAGGATATCGTCGAGCGGGATCATGCGCGCGGCGAGTTCGCTCATTGGAATGCCGAAAAACCGGGATGCACCCATCGGAGTGAAATCGATCTGCACACAGGCGCACTTGCCGCGAGATTCAATAATCGCGGGCCCTGCAAAAAGACCGGAAGTGAAGCAACTGAACCGCTCATGCCGCTCCGGCACCCTGCCCAGCGCGATCGCAAAAGAGGATGAGAAACTGATGATAACCGGAATGGCCAGAGAGGCTGCCTCAATCTGGCGAAAAGACCCTTGCTTTCTTTCTGCATAGCCTGTGAAGCCAAGCACGGTATCTGAAAATGCCGGCTGCGGACGACGGCGGCGCAGGAAAAAAGAGTCCGGATCCGGCGGGAGAGACCCTGTCGCCGTCGTCAGACACGGAAGTCCTGAACCATCGTACATGCGAGCACGATACTGCCGCCCGCCGCATCTGGAAAGATGGTCAGATGCCTTTCATCAGAGTGCCACCGGCAAGAAGAATAAAAGCCAGACTCATGATCCAGAATGATGGAATCGGCACGAAGGAAAGGAGATTCAGGGCCGCGAGAAGCGCAATGATGGCAATCACGAGGCTAAGAAGAAAGACGAGTTTTGAAGGTGCGTTCAGTGTCATGGGTATCCCCAGTCAGGTTTCAGCAGGGGAAGGTTAAAGCTCGGCGCAACTTATAGGCCAATATATCGCAAGAGCGGGTTGTTGCCCTCCATCAAAAGTCTTGCCGCCAATGCGAGACAGGCAAGGACGAGCAGGGGTTTGATAATTCGCGCGCCCTTCTTCATCGCGAAAGCAGCTCCGATCCGCGCTCCCGCAATCTGCGCCACCCCCATGATCAACCCGATCTTCCAGGCAATGGCACCGACAGCGGCGAATGCCGCAAAGCCACCGACATTGGATGCGAAGTTGAGAAACTTGGTGTGAGCCGTCGCCTTGAGCATGCCCTGACCGGCGAGGCCGACAAAGGCGAGCATGAAAAAGGAGCCCGTGCCGGGACCAAAAGCTCCATCATAAAAGCCAAGAAGCGGCACAATGGTAAAACCAAAAACGAAAGGTGTGATGCGCCGGGCGCGGTCGAGGTCGTTCAAATTCGGTTTGAACGAAAAATAAAGCGCGACCGCGATCAGGAGAATGGGAAGCATGCCGGAAAGCAGGTCCGTCGGCATGATCGTGGCGGCCAGCGCACCCGCAATTGACGCGAGAAAGGACAGGAAACCTGGCAGCAACTGCCCGCGAACATTGACATGCCCGGCCCTTGCATAGGTAAAGGTTGCCATGGCGCTCCCGAACATGCCTTGCAATTTGTTGGTGCCGAGAGCCAGAACCGGCGGGAAGCCAGCGAGCAGCAGGGCGGGAATCGTAACGAGCCCACCGCCACCAGCTATGGCGTCCATAAAGCCGGCAAAAAACGCCGCGAGGGTCAGCAGTAGGATAATTTCGAGACTTGCTTCAAGCATGATCAGGGAGTAGCCAGCAGTGAGGGAAGCTTGTTGCATCACAACCGGATGCGCTCCGCAAGGCGGTTTCGACAGTTGTACAGGAAGCTTCGTCCTGTGGCGCAATTGATGAGGTTCGACCATCTTGGTGACACTTGGCCGACATACCGGGAAAGCCGGAATTTGAATTTTTCCCTGGAGCAAACCTTGGCGCTTTTTTAAGGGCCATCGACCGTTGCGGACCGGGGTTTCGATGTTTTTGCGCGGAACGGGAAGCTCGCAAACATGTCTTGTTCTCTGAGCCAGATTCAAGGTCGCGGTGGGAGGTGAAAACCATGTCAGCCGCTTTAAATGCGATGGCTGCCGAGGTGCTTCTGCTCTTACGGCTTGCATTGACAGATGATCCATTAGGCAAGCGTGAAAAGACCGTGTTGAGCCGGATCGCATCCTGCCTCCTTCATCTTTCTCCCAATGAAACCTCCGATATCCTGGTCTCGCTGGAAGATCTGTCGACGGATCGGGATTTAATGCAGGCGCGGGCCGGTCTGCGCCAAGGTAGCCATGAAAGACGCATCATTCTTGCAGAGACCATGTTTGAACTAGCGCAACGTGATCCGGAACTTGCCCCGCGTGCAGACAGACTGACGGCACGAGTATGCGATGTGTTGGGGCTCGGTGCAGATGAAGTGGCGCATCTGTCGGGCTAGTGAGCTCGTTTTGATGCCCAAGAGCTTGGCCGGTCTGCCGAACTTCTTGCGATGCCGGGCGTGACCAGGTCGGCACGGGAATGGTCTTGAAAATTTGGGGTCCGCACCTGCATTGAATGGGGCAAAAGGGCGCTCCCAAAACGGCAGCCGCTCTTTCAGATATGAGCAGTCTTTCACCGCATCGACAAAACGTCAGCCTTGCGCATTTTCCCGGGCAAGGCGGGCCGTGATCGCGCGCTCCAGATCCGGTGCGGCGGAGACTAGGGCCTTCGCTGCTTCCGATCCCGGTCTTGCCAGCACATCAGCCGTTGGCCCGCGCTCCACGATCCGGCCCTCATCCATGACCATGACCTCGTCGGTTATGGCGCGGGCAACCGTGAGATCATGGGTGATAAAAAGATAGGTGAGATCGAGGCGTTGATTCAAATCCGCAAAGAGATCAATGACCTGGGCGCGGATCGACACGTCGAGCGCGGAAACCGGCTCATCAGCCACGATGAGTTTGGGACGGGTGATGATGGCGCGAGCGATGGAGATGCGCTGGCGCTGGCCGCCGGAAAATTCATGCGGGTATTTGTGCATGTCCGCGGGATCGAGGCCCACGGAGCGAAGCGCTTCGGCCACCTGCTCGCGCCGTTCGGTGGCTGAAGGTTTTCGATCAAGCAGATGCAGGGGTTCGGCCACCAGCCGCTCCACCTGATGGCGCGGATTGAAGGAGCCGTAGGGATCCTGAAACACCACCTGCATGTTGCGGCGGGCCTGGCGCAGCTCGTGCTCGCTCTTGCCTGAGAGGGGCTCTCCATCGAGGCGGATCTCACCGGCTGTCGGGCGATCAAGCGCAAGGATCATACGGGCCAGCGTGGATTTTCCGCAGCCAGAACGCCCCACAAGAGCGACGGCATGCCCTGGCAGAAGGGAAAAACTGACATTGTCGACGGCGCGGAAGGGCTCCGGCTTCCCGAAAAGCCCTCTGCGACGTCCGGGATAATCGCGCGTGACGTTGGAAACGGTAAGGAGGGGGACACGCTCCTTGTTTCCGGTTTCCTCGTTTCCGGTGTCCTCGGGCGGACGGGCGCGGGCCGGCACATGGGTTGAGGCTTCCGCCAACTGGCGCGTATAGGGGTGGTTGCGTTCGCTCAGAATCCGTGCCGTGGGGCCACTCTCCATCACTTCGCCGTGACGCATCACGCTCACGCGATCGGCCATCTCGGCGACAACGGCCAGATCGTGCGAGATGAGCAAGAGCCCCATGCGACTTTCTTCCACCAGGTCGCGCAGAAGGTCGAGGATCTGCGCTTGAAGCACCACGTCGAGCGCGGTGGTGGGCTCGTCGGCGATCAGGAGCTTGGGCTTGAGCGCGCAGGCAATGGCGATGACGACGCGCTGGCGCTGACCGCCGGACAGTTCGTGTGGAAAGCGCGAGAGCGGGAACCTGGCCTCGGGCAGGCCGACACGATCGAGAATGGCGCGGGCGCGCGCTTCGGCATCCGGGCGACTGGCTCCCGTGTGCCAGCGAATGCCTTCGGCCACCTGCTCACCGATGGTCTTGACCGGATTGAGCGCGGTCATGGGCTCCTGAAAAACCATGCCGAGATCGTCGCCACGAAGCCGGCACATCGCCTCTTCGGGCGCTGCCAGAATGTCGATCCCGTCAAACGTGACGCGGCCCTTCGCGTGGGCGAGCTCAGGCAGGAGCTGCATGACGGAGAGCGCGGTCATGGATTTTCCCGAGCCCGATTCGCCGACCAGCCCCAGAACCTCGCCGGGACGAATTTCCAGATCGATATCCTTCAGAACCGGATGGCCGGCGATGGTGAGCGACAGGTTTTCGATTTCCAGAAGGTTCATCGCTCGCGCCTCAGTCG